>CADDZM010000340.1 GCA_902812345.1 Chloroflexota bacterium
ATTTAAAAGAGGTCTGAAAATAAGAAAACCGGCTCCCATTCCCAGGGAGCCAGCCTTTAGACTTAGAAAAGATTAGAAAGGACCTGGTAAAACTTTAAAAACTTCCAGGGTAAAAACGTAAGAAGGGTTCTGGTAACAGGCCAGGACAAGGGAAAACGTAGCTGCTACTGAAAAACTGATCCAGGTCTGGAAGAATAAGACTTTCTTAAATTGGGTTGACTAAAAGACAAAAGCTAACGTTCTGGCTGTGACGTAGCAAGACGCAGATAAAACGGGACGAAACAGGACGCTGTGACGATAAGCTAAGACGTTGTTGGGACTGGAGAGCGCTGTAAAGATGGTGTAAGGACGTAAAAAGACGTTAGTAAGACCTTGTAGGACGAAAGCCGGAAGTTGGTGTGACGTTAGGACGAAATTGGAAGACGGTACGAGAGTTTTAGACGAACGAGTGTGACCGGGCCGGGACGAGTAAGAACGTTGGAATAGCGAATGGATGACGTGAGACGGTGAACAGGTGGGACGTAAGTTTTGCTTGACTGCTTGGTTCGTTAGCTTTTGTTCTTTCAACAGTTATAATTTACCAGGCCAACATTACAAAAAACATTAAGAAATTGCTTTAATATTAATCTCTTTTAACGGATGGGCCTTATGAATATAGGAACAATAACGTTCCTCAGAAAGTTATAGTATGACAGAGCAAAATGTACCCCTTTTGCAAGTTGAAAACCTGACCAAGAGTTACCCCGCAGAGGAAGGCGGTTTTTTTGCCGGGCTTCTGGGCGGCTCGGGCGAACGTATCCCGGCCCTGAACGGCATTTCTTT
This sequence comes from Chloroflexota bacterium, assembly GCA_902812345.1. Taxonomy (GTDB): domain Bacteria; phylum Chloroflexota; class Chloroflexia; order Chloroheliales; family Chloroheliaceae; genus 54-19. Next base: position 823 of record CADDZM010000340.1, read on the forward strand.
CACCCTCAACGAAGGCGAAACCCTCGGCCTTATCGGGGAAAGCGGCAGCGGTAAAAGCGCCCTGGCCCGCATTATCGCGGGCCAGGAAAAGCCGGATAAAGGCAAGGTGTTTTTCCGGGGCAAGCAGATTACCGGGATGGGCGACAGTGAGATTAAATCACTCAGCCCCCACCTGCGCTATCTGCCCGAAGACGCTCTCACCGGGCTGACCAACGACCCCAAGAACCGGGTTGACCGCCTTTTGTTTGACCTCGCCGAAAAGTATCCGCCGCAGGGTGGCGGAAGCGTGCGGGACGCCGGGATGCGCCTTTTAAAACGGGTTGGTCTAAACGAGGATTACCTGACTCGCTTTCCGAACCAGTTGTCGGGCGGCGAACGGCAGCGCCTGGCCCTGGCCCGGGCGCTCTTACTGCGGCCTCGCCTGATTGTGGCCGACGAACCGGTCTCGAACCTGGACCTGACCACCCGCACCAGTATGCTAAACCTGATGAAGCAGATTGGCCGGGAAGCTAAAATCGCTTTTATTTTTATCTCGCACGACCCCAGTATGGTGCGGTTTTTCGCCGGGGAGGGCCGGATAGCGATATTGTTCGCGGGCCGCCTCATGGAAGAGTTACCCGCCCGCGAGGTCTTCAACCTGGCGACCCATCCTTACACCAAAACCCTTCTCGAAGTTAATTCGGCTCCCAGTCCGCTGCCGGGCGGCGCTCTTGACCCGGAGATGGCTTTTACCGAAATGGAAAGGGTTGATGCGAACGCATTACCGCTCGAAACCCTTGAAAGCGAGTTGAGCGCGGACGGTAATATCGCGGCCAGCGCCCAGTTAGCCGCCGCCAACCGCCAGGGTTGCCCTTTTTTCCGGTGGTGCCCCGAAAGGTTCGAGCGCTGCCCGGAAGTCACGCCTCAACTGTTGACGGTTACAAAACGCCTTGAAGCAGGGCAATATCTTCCCTTGCCGCCGGAAGAAATCGAACCAACTCACCGGGCGGCCTGCCTGCGCTATATTGACCAATAGTCAGTTTTTAGTTTTTTGTTACCCCGGATTAATTTTCGTCCTCTAAACACTAAAAACTAAACACTGTGTATCAGGCGGGCGAGTCGTAGCCGTTGTCATACTCCATCCTGACGTACCACTGGCGCCCCCTGGCATAAACCTTATACCAGACCCGGCCGGTTTCGTCTTTTACGGCCAGTAATTCGGTCGCACCCGCGATTGTTTCCGGCTGGATTTTCGCATAAATATAATTGTCGAGCTTCGGAATACCCCTTATCCCATCCTGGCCGTTCTTCAAATAGGTAATCTCAGCGTAGTTGTAGCGGTGCGGGTCTTCTTTGGAGTAAAACAAATAATAGATATACGGCTGGTTAATATGGCTATCCACCGTCACGTTATCAAAATCGGCCTGGCGCTGGACTAAATACTCGGAAAACTGCCTTATGCCGTACTGGTATTGTTCTTTAGAGCTTTCTTTGTACTGGTTAAGATAACCCACATAGAAAAAGGCCAGAAAACCGGCGGAAAGCGCCAGGATAACGCCGTAAAAGGCCGGGGACAACCGGGGCATTTGCTTAACCTGGGTTTTAAGCAGGTCGCCAACCAGGGCAAGTCCCACGACCGAAAAAATAATCGTCAAGGGGAAACCGTGAATAACCCGCATGGGATTATACGAATCCCTGGTGAGAGAGGCCGGGATGGGGGTAATTAACCACCAACCCAGGATGATCAGAGCCTGCTGCCGGTTTATAAGGGAAAAAATTGAATTTTTGAAAATTGCCCGGTGAATACAACTGGCAATCCCCAGGTAGTTGAAAACGACCAAAAAGATAAAGGTGCCGTAGCCTTCGAAAATTTTAAGGGGGCTAAAGTAGTTAAAATAACGGATCAGGATTTCAACATAAGGGTCTTTGTAAAGCCCAAAAATTGAGACATAGTTGAACCGGGTGTTGGTTTTTGGGTCGAAAAAGGCCATCAGGTAGACCGGGGAGGTCAGGGCCAGAAAGGTCAGGCCAAGCATCAGGTATTTGGTGATTAAAACTTTGAGCGGGATTTTATTGAAAAAATCGGCTAGCAGGAAAACTCCCAGAAGCAGCGGAACGAACATCTTCTGGGTGGGGTAGGTGCTGGCGAGTAAAACCGCACAAAAACCGATTACGCCAAATTTCCAGAGCCTGGTTTCGGTTGGCCCAACCAGCGAATTGACATACAGCAGCAAAAGCACGAAAAAAGGAACAACGCTGGCTGGATGGCCCCAGCGCGAGTACATAATATGCCAGGGCATGACGGCCAGGAGAAAAGCGGCCAGCAGGGCCAGGTGGGGCCGGTTAGTCAGCTTTTTGACGTAGAGATACATCAGGAAACCGGTGGCAACTCCAAGCAGGACGACTGGTAGCCTCACGCTAAATTCGGAAAGGCCCAGCACCCAGATAAAAGGGATGCTGAGGTAAGTCAGCAGTGACGAAGACCAATCCTCGAAGGATTCAAAAATGACCGGGAGAAAATTACCGTGATGGTCGCGGAGGGTCTGACCGAGCGAAAAGGCATCCACGCCGTTAACCGCCTCGTCCTGGTTAAGTCCGTTTGGGTTGCCTGTTATATCGTAAATGCGCAGAAAGAAAGCCAGGAGTAAGGTCAGGCCCAGGAGCAGGGGAACATAATTTTGCCGGAAAAACCCCGGAAGAGTTTCTGGCTCGGCTTTATTTTGTTGTGGTAGAACGGTTTTTTCAGGCAGGGTCAGGTTTATCCGGTTCATTTATGGTTTTAAATCAGGTAAAGAACGGTTAATAAAACGCCATTTAAATATAGGTGAAGTTATTAAAAAATAATATAGTCTATTACTCCTAGTTTTCACAAGCTTTTATGACCAAACTTTCTTTTTCATTCCGCTTCTTTATTCGGCCCTGGTATTAGAAGAATTTCTCCCCCGGTTGAAAGGTGCAGTGGCGAAAGTTACCAGGGCCGAAATGTAATACCCGTTGACTTTTGCTACATATCCCTCCTGCCCTTTAAGTGTTAAAATTAGTTTTAACCATCTTTTATTGAAAGTAAAGAAAATAAACTAAAAATTAACCAGAAGCTTAGTTAGAAAGACGTTAGAATAGAACGAATGGCATCAAAATTGTTGATAAAGAAGGTTGAAACTATGATACAATTGAAGGGAAAAGCACGGGGAAACGCGAACCCGGGTGCAATGACGTAACCCGCTTTGAGGACTTCCCTGGGATTACCGGCGAAAAGTTTGGCCGGTCAGAACTCCTGTATCTTGGTTGGTGCTTTTTCAACAGACTGGCTGACAATGGGGTCAGGCAGTGGTGCGGAACCAGGCAATTCAAATTTTCGTGGAAGAGCCGCCGCTAACAATCAGCAAAGGAGCTATAAATGGCAATGACTCTTAACCTGCGAGCTGATCGCGAATTGTGGAAGTATATCTTTATAAATTTCCCCTTCGCCAGTAGTTTTCATTTATCTGTCTTACCTGATTATAACCAGGTTTGGGCGGAACAATTGTACCGGGAGGACCCGGTTCTCCGGCCCGAACTTTTATCGCCAAGACACCTGCGAATGATTCGAGCGATAGAGCGGCAGGCTAAAACAATGGGATTTGCTTACAATTCACCGGCCCGGTCAAGGATGCCCCGCCTAGAGGAAACGTTTAAAAGGTAATTCCCCAAATGATTCCCAGGGCTCGGCCTACAAAAGCCGAGCCCTTTTTTATTTTGCCCCATACGGCAAGTTACAGGCGAACCGGAAGCTATTTTAAGGGTGGAGGAGTTTTTAACTTAATTGCCCAGCCTTAGCAGCAAATCCCGGGCGCGTTCGAGGGTTTCGGGCTTTTTGCAGAAGCAGAAGCGGATTTTGGTCCGGCCCGGTTCTTTATCCCGGTAGAACGACGAACCGGGGACGGTCGCCAGGCCAATCCGGTCAATCATAAAGCGGGCAAAACTAACATCGTCCGACTGGTCGAATTTTTTGAAAAGGTCGCTGGCGTCGGTCATGATATAGTAAGCGCCCTGTGGTTCGTAGGCGTGGAACCCGGCCTCACGCAGCAATTCCATCATATAGTCGCGTTTGACGCGGTAGAGATTGCTGAGGTTAGTATAGTATTCGTCCGGGTAGGTCAGGGCGAAAGCGGCCCCTTCTTGTAAAGGGGCGGCTGCTCCTACCGTCAGGAAATCGTGTACTTTGCGGATAGCGTTCGAGATTTCGTAAGGGGCAATCAGCCAGCCGATGCGCCAACCGGTCGCGGAATAGGTCTTGGAAAGGCCGCTGATGGTAATCGTCCGCTCGTACATACCGGGCAGGGTGGCCATGTGGATATGCTCGCCGCTATAGACCATGTGCTCATAGATTTCGTCGGTAATGCAAAAGGCGTCGAATTTCTGGCACAGTCCGGCGATAAATTCCATTTCCTCCCGGTTGAAAACCTTGCCGGTCGGGTTGTTGGGCGTATTAATGATAATAGCTTGCGTCTTGTCGTTAAAGGCAGCGGCTAACTCGGCCTGGTCGAAATGCCAGTCCGGCTCATAAAGCGTAACATGACGCGGGACAGCCCCGCTCAGAATAGCGTCCGGGCCGTAATTTTCGTAAAAAGGCTCGAAGACAACCACTTCGTCCCCCGGGTCAACCACGGCCAGCACCGCTGCCATCATAGATTCGGTCGCGCCGCAGGCCACGGTAATTTCACGTTCCGGGTCGGGCCGGAACCCCGCAAAGTGTTCGGTCTTGGCGGAGATAGCGTTGCGAAGGGTCTTTGACCCCCAGGTAATAGCGTACTGGTTGATGTCGGCTTCGATAGCCCGGCAGGCGGCGTCTTTCATAGAGGCGGGCGCGGCGAAATCGGGAAAACCCTGGGCTAAATTAACGCCCGGCGCAACCCCCGGCTGGCTCTCGCGGTCCAAAAAGAGGCGGGTCATTTCCCGGATAACCGACTCGGAAAACAGTTGCGATTTCTGACTGGTCCGTACAGGCAAGTTAACTAACCTCCGTGTAACGTTAAACGCTTTTTTACCCCAGCATCTTTTTGACTTTGGCGGCCAGTTCGCGCGGGATGAATGGTTTTAAAAGGTAATCGTTAGCCCCGGCCTGCAAGCCTTCGCCAATTTCGTAGTTCTGGGCTTTAGCGGAAAGAAGCACAATCGGCGTATCTTTCAGTTCCGGCTTTTCCCGCAACTTCCGGCAAACCTCGTAGCCGTTCATAAAAGGCATCATAATATCTAAAAGAATCAGGTCTGGTAGGTTTTCGGTGGCTAAACGCAAGGCTTCTCGCCCATCTCCCGCTTCCAGTATTTCATATCCGGCCCTCTCCAGGGTAAAGACAACCAGCCGCCGAATATCCTTCTCATCTTCTGCTACCAGAATTTTCATTGAAATCCCTTAAATTTCCTAAAACAGCTCTTTTTGTAGTGCTTCCTTTTAAACTTATTTATCTTAATCTAAAACTTCTAGCAAAACGTCGGTTGCTAGCGTAAAGAACATAATCGCCGGGCGACATTGAGTAAGCGTTGTTGAATAAAGGGTTTTGGCACCACATTATAATAT
>CADDZM010000341.1 GCA_902812345.1 Chloroflexota bacterium
AGTCTGGCCGGTCCCCGCAGCGGTGGTGGCAGCGGCGGCGGTGGTGGCTGCGGCTACGGTGGCGGCCGCCGAAGTAGTTCCGGCGGTGGTGGCGCTAGCAGCGGTGGTCGCGGCGGCAGCCGTAGCTGCCGAGGTGGTTACGGCGGCAGTCGTGGCAGCGGCGGCGCTTGTTGCAGCAGCCGAGGTGGCAACGGCGGCGGCAGTCGTGGGCGGGACCGCCGTGGCGGTATCCCCGCAGGCCGCAATAAGCGTGGATAGAATCAGCAGCAGGGCTGATAGCAGGTAAATGTTAAGAACGGGATTGCGCTTCTTCAAAATTTCTCCTCCTTGAGCTATATGGGCAAGTCAGGGCAGTTTAGGGGGATTAAATTATCCGCCAGATGCCCTTGAATCCGGTCAGTCTTCGATGTACTTTTTTATGAAATTTTCAGCTTCGGCCATTGATGAGAAGTGCTGCTCGGCACCGCTCTGGATGTGTTTCACCACGCCCCGCCAGGTTCCAGCGGCCCGGCCTGTGGGGTCACTTTCAACCGGCGTTATCTCCGGCGGGTCGGGCGGGGCGAGGGTTTGCGTTTGGGTGGACGTTTGCATTGATACCTCCGCCGTGATTTCCTCGGCTTCACGTATGAACCGTAACATGAAACTGGTTATCACCCGGCGGGGATGATTTTGCGGATTTGCCGCCATTGAAAATCCTCTAAGTCTGTCTGAATTTGTAGCGAATCGGGTAACTGTCTTAATTTAGCATATGCCAGTTACAAATCAGTTACAAAATAGCAGGGTTTTGAAAATTGGAATTTTCAAAACCCTGCCGAAGTGGGGAGCAATTTCAGGGGGACACCCCCGGAACTCCCGGCAGGCTTTCCACCTGCCTCCCCTTTTGAATCGCCTGAGGATTTCCCGGCTGTTATAATCCGTCCACATTTAACGTTTTCCGTTAAACGAAACTCTTGTTTACAAACTTAAAGGAAACCAGACTTATCATGTCGAACCGCGAAAAGCCTGATGAACTGCTGCAACAGGCGTTGTTATTGCCCCGCACTCACCACCAGGAGATTCCGCCCGATTACATGGACCTGAACGGGCATATGAACGTGATGTACTATACCCACGTGGGCAATATGGCCCTGCAACACTTTTTCGACAGCCTGGGGCTGCATAACCAACTCTTTGTCCCTGGAAAACGGGGGATGTTCGCCCTGCGCCAGGTTATTAGTTATGTAAACGAACTGCGGGAAGGCGCGGAAATCGAGGTCCGCAGCGGCCTTATTGACTACGACCGCAAGCGCGTCCACTTCATGCACTATATCATCAGCCTGACGCACAACCGGGTCGCCGCCTATGACGAACGCCTGGCGATGTACATAGATATGGGCGTGCGCCGCTCCACCGAGTTTGAGCCGGAAATCCTGGCCCAACTCGAACTGCTCAAACAGCAACAGGCTGCAACAGGCTGGCAACCGCCCGTGTCAGGGGCCATTCAGTTAAAGAAAAATAAGCCGGGTTAAATGTAAATTGCACCTAAAATAGTATTTGGTGTAAAATAAGTGAACCTTTAATAGATAGCCCCTATCGGACTACCTGAATAAAATTTGGAGAGACAAAGGAGAACCAAGTGCGTATTCGTGTAGAAAATAAGCTTTCAGGCGACCTCGATTACCTGGTAGTTACCCGCCTACCCGGCAGCGACACCCCGGCGACCGGCCTGGATGAAAAGACCACCGGCCTGATTAATAAAGTAAAAGAATTGGGCGGCGCGGAAAAATATCTTGAAACAGAAACCGTGTTGTATACCGAGGGCGGCCCGGCCAGACGGCTGGTCGTGGTCGGCGCCGGTAAGGACTTTGATGTGGCAAGCGCGCGCAAGCTGGCCCAGACTGTTACCCGGAGCCTGCGTAAAAAAGGCGGCAAACGGCTGGCTTTTGCCTTCCAGCTTCCAGCATTGTCTAACGCCGGGGATTTGTACCAGGCGCTGGCCGAAGGCGTGGTGCATAGCACCTTCGAACCCGGTTTCTACCATACCGGCGAAAACAAAGATGAAAAAGTGCTGGAAGATGTAATTTTCCTGACCAATAGCGACGGCGATATAAAAGAACGGGTCGCGCGCGGCGTGGTAATCGGCGAAGGCATCAACCTCTCCCGCTACCTGGCAAACGAAGCCCCGAACGTGATGTACCCGGAGCGGCTGGCCCAGGAAGCCGAGAAAGTCGCTAAAGAAACCGGGCTGGAATTTCACGCCCTGGACAAAGCTCAGCTCACCGAAGGCGGCTTCAAAGCTATCCTGGCGGTCGGGCAGGGCAGCATCCACGAGCCGCGTATGATTGTCCTTAAATACAACGGGGCCGGTGACGCGCCGTATACGGGCGTGGTCGGCAAGGGCATCACTTTCGATAGCGGCGGTATCAGCATCAAACCGGCTGAGCATATGGACCATATGAAGATGGACATGAGTGGCGGAGCCTGGACCATCGGCATCATGCGTATCCTGGCCCAGCTTAAAGCCCCTGTGAACGTCATTGGGGTGGTCGCGGCGGCCGAGAACCTGCCCGGTGGCGCGGCTTACCGGCCCGGTGACGTAATTGGCAGCCTGGAAGGCAAATCCATTGAAGTCCTGAATACTGACGCGGAAGGCCGGATTGTCCTGGCCGACGGCCTGGCTTATGCCCGCAAACTGGGCGCGACCCGGTTGGTGGACATGGCGACCCTGACTGGCGCGATTGTGGTGGCCCTGGGCAACAGTGTGACCGGCGTCTTTACCTCCGACCAGGACTGGACCGACCTGTTCCTCAAGACTGCCAGCAAGGCGGGCGAGCGGGCCTGGCAGATGCCCCTTTTCCCTGAATACAAGGAGCAAATCAAAGGCACCACGGGCGACCTGCTCAACACGGGCGGGCGGGCCGGCGGCTCTTGCACGGCGGCGGCTTTCTTGAAAGAGTTCACGGGCGACGTGCCCTGGATTCACCTGGATATTGCCGGGACGGCCTATACTGATAGCGAGAAAGCTTATCAGGCCAAAGGCCCGAGCGGCCAGATTATGCGCACGATGATAGACTTCGTTATCGCTACCGCCGAAAGCAACAAGTAGAACAGTTTAAAGTTGCTCCAGTCTCCGGGCTGGAGCGCTTTTTATTTCCGGCTGGACCAATTCCCAATAAAATTGAGGATAAATTAAACCAGAAAGATGCCTTTCCCGAAAAGAGAAAGCTTCTTTCTGGTTTAATTTACTGGGTCACACGCACTTCCAGCGGCTTGATTACCCGGACGCCGCCACCCTGGCTCCCCGGGACGGGCGCACCCTTGAACTCAATAATGTTGCCCGGTCTGAGGTCTTCAAAGGTCGCTTTGACGGCGCTGCTGCCATCCACGGTTATACCCGGTCTTTCGGAGAAATCAACCAGGTAGGTTTTGCCGCCCCCGTTCACGTCCTGGGCAACCACCATTTTAGAGGCCGCCCCCTGGTTTTCCACAATTTTTAATACCAGGTAAAGGGTATTGGCGCTGCCGTCTGTAACAGTAACCGTAACGTAGCCGTAGAACCCGCTGTCGCCAACCGTGACCGTAAAGCTGTAAGGATACGGGTAAGGATTTTCAGCGGTATCAACGCGTGCGATAGTGGTCTTGAGGACAAACTTGCCCTGGGCGTCGGTCTGAACCTTGCCGTGCTCAACTCCCGGGTTCTGGACACCGCCCCGCAAAGTAACCAGGGTATTGGGCGGGTAATTTGTCCCGGTAACGGTTATTTCTTCACCGAATTTGACGGCAGGTTTCGAGACCGTAAGAGTCGCTTTGGTGGCTTCCTGCAGGCGCAGGCTGATTAAACTGGCGGTGCCGTTAGCTGACGAAGTTACCACGAACGTAATGTCGCCGGGGCCATAAGCGGCTCCGTCCGGTTTTTTATCCAGCTTGACAACCTTTGAGAACTGCCCCTTTTCGTCCGTAACCAGGGTCGCGATAGTGAAAACTTCATCCTGGGTCTTGCCCTCAATCTTCAGGTGGGTATTGGCCGAAAATACTGACCCGCTAACTGTGACCTGCCCGCCCACGGCAACAATTGTTGACGATAGTTTCAAAATCGGCGGCCTGCTTGCTGAAGGCGAAACGGCGGCAGTCGAAGGAACAGGCGCGGCGGTTGGGCCTGAATTACCTGGGGGTATGGCCGGGGTCGCGGTTGGCCGGACCATGGCTGCAGGCAGCGCGGTTGTGGCGGGTAGAGAGGTGGGAGGGGCCAGGCTAATCATTACATTCGCGGTTGGCGAACCCCCGCCGGGGGTGGTAGCGGCCTTTGGGCTAGAAACCGCAGTAGTTTGGGCGGCGGTTGGGCCGGTTGGAACCGCCACGCCCCGCAAGCCGGAACCGGACGCGGTCGAGGTAGCATCGCCGCAGGCCGCCAGGTATACCACGGAGATAAGGCTTAAAAATAACAGCCCAATTTTTAAGGAAGGAATTTTTGTTTTAGAAACCCGGGACATGAAGCACTCCTAATATTTAAAATTTTTTAATTTACCGGTAACCTGGTTCATAAATTTTATAATGCTCAATAGTTAAATTTTGTTACGGCAAGTCCACCCGGAAACGGCAATATCTTAATTACACCTTGCCTGTTGATTTGACAAAAGCCCGGAAAAATTTTATCTTTTCACTATACAATATTAGTTTTCACATTGTGGAAACCCATTGAAAATTCTGGCCTGCTAAATGCTGGAAATAAGGTCAGGTTTGACAGGGTAAAATAGGCCCGGCTACACTTGCTTCCGGGCAAAATAAATAAAAGCGTGGAGAGAAAACAAAGTGACACAACCAAGTGAAAATTTACTGGATTTGCTGGCAGCCGGAGAGGAAAATCATCCGGCCCTGGTCGCTCCCGGACGGCCCGCCCTGACCTACCGGCAGTTGCGGAAGAATATCACCGAGCTGGCGGCGCAGCTAAACAGCTTCGGCCTGGGCCGGGGCGACCGGGTAGCGATTGCTATGCCTAACGGCCCTGAAATGGTCCTGGCCTTCTTCGGGACGGCCCTGGCTGCCTCCACTGCCCCCCTTAACCCGAAGTACAAACAGGAAGAATTTGCTTTTTACTTCGAGGATACCCAGGCCAAAGCCCTGATAACGCTCCCCGGCACGCTCGAACTGGCTCGCGCCGCCGCCGCGCCTGACATGGCGATTATTGAGGCGGTTTCCAACGAGGACGGCGCCTTGCGCTTTGAGCTAAAACGGGGTAGAAACGGGGAACAGCCCGCCGCTAGACCAGTCGAACTGGCCCAAAACGACGACATCGCCATGATTTTGCATACCAGCGGCACTACCAGCCGGCCCAAGCGCGTACCTATCCGGCACCGCAACATGATTGCATCGGCGGGAAATATCGGCGAGACTTACCAGCTTGGCCCTGACGACCGCTCGCTGTGCATTATGCCGCTTTTCCATATTCACGGCATTGTAGCCTCGATGCTCTCGACCCTGGCAAGCGGCGGCACCGTGATTGCGCCTCAGAACGGCTTTAACGCCCTGGAATTCTGGAGCATTGTCGAAAATTTTAAACCGACCTGGTACTCGGCGGTGCCGACCATGCACCAGATGCTGCTGGCACGGGCGGACCGCAACCTGGAAGTAATAAAGGCCAACCCGTTCCGCTTTATCCGGTCGAGCAGCGCGTCGCTGCCGCCTATCGTGATGGAAAGAATGGAAGGGGTCTTTGGAGCGCCGGTCCTCGAATCCTACGGCATGACCGAGGCCACCCACCAGATGACTTCCAACCCGCTCCCGCCTAAAATCCACAAGGCCGGGACGGTTGGCTACGGCCACGGGGTTGAGGTTGCCATCATGGACGAGGCGGGCAATCTGATGCCGCAAGGCGACATCGGCGAGGTCGTTATCAAAGGGCGTAACGTGGTGGACGGCTACGAGAACAACCCTGAAGCCAACGCTAAAGCGTATACTAACGGCTGGTTCCGTACCGGCGACCAGGGCCGGATTGACGCTGATGGCTACCTGGCTCTTACCGGGCGGCTTAAAGAGTTGATTAACCGGGGCGGCGAGAAAATTTCGCCCCTGGAAATTGACGATGTGCTGCTGCGCCATCCCGCCGTTGCCGAAGCCCTGGCCTTTGCCGTGCCTCACAGGTCGCTGGGCGAAGACATTCACGCGGCAGTTGTATTGAAAGGTGACGCAAGCGAGAGCGAACTGCGCAGTTATGCCGCCGGGCTGCTGGCCGAGTTCAAAGTCCCGCGCAAATTCCACATTTTGACGGAACTGCCCAGGGGCGCGACCGGCAAACTTCAGCGCATTAATATGGCTCAACTGCTCAACCTCAAAGAAACCTAAGAAAGAAACCTAAGAAAGAAACCTAAGAAA
>CADDZM010000342.1 GCA_902812345.1 Chloroflexota bacterium
GCTAGGGGCTTTCCCGGCCCTGAATACTTTTCCCGCCCCTTTGGGCGACCCAACCTCGGTAAAACTGCTGGCAAGCTTCATAGGCCAGAATATAACTTCCGAAAACCAGCCTGAGCCGCTCCGCGCCCTTGCTTTTTCACCCGACTACCGCCTGATGGTAATCGCCGACGAACAGGATACCTGGCTGGTCGAAACCGAAAGCGGCAAGCTTGTGCAAACCCTGAAAGGTGGCGCGAATAGCCTGGCCTGGTCGCCGGACGGCACCCTCCTGGCATCAGGCGGCCTCAATGGCATCATTCTCCTATGGCGGTGGGATAAACCGAACGGACAGTTCCGGGCCGGACCGCTCCGGCTGGCGACTTCCAGCAACGCCGAGGATTTTGGTGATAGCGTTGAAGTGGCTTTCGCGTCCGACAGCAAACGGCTGGCCGGGTTTACTTCGGACGGCCACATTTCGGTCTACAATACCGGAACCGGGCAGGTGCAGGCGGCGTTTAATTCGGACTTCGCCGGGTATCTTAGCTGGTCGCCGGACGGCACCCGCCTCGCCGACGAATTTTTAAACCTGCACAACCTCGCCACCGGCCTGACCGCCGAACCTGCCGGCGACCTGGGCATCGGCGCGGACAGCCCGCAGGGGGTGGCCTGGTCCCCGGACGGCACCCTTCTGGCGGTCAGTGGCGACGCTTTTGAACTGGAACTGGCGGAAGCCCCAACTAGAGCGGCCACCGGGCAACCCGAAAACAGCGTGACTACCGTCAAGACGCGGGTAGAGTTGCGCGGGGCGGGCGGATCGCTAAAAACCCCGACCGTCATGCCGCACCTTAAAGAAGGCCGCCGGGCGGCATGGTCGCCCAACGGCCAGTGGGTCGCCGCCGCCAACGTCCCCGAAGCAGGTAAGATTTCGGTCTGGGACACCACAGGCCGCCTTTTGCAAACAATCACCGCCGGGCAGGAGCCCTTGCGGGCCTTAGTTTGGCCTAAAGCCGGCCTGCTTGGCAGCGCCGGGAGCGACGGCGTCGCCCGCTTCTGGCAACTCGAATACCCCACCGGTTAACGGTTGCATAAATAAAAAGAAGCCGCTTCGACTTACATCTAAGCGGCTTCTTTTTATTTATGCAGATTATTTATGCAGAACACCCGCAAGCCGGCCGTAAACCGGTTTACTTCTGGCGATACCACGAAACCGGCTGGATATTATAAGTGGTTTCCCCGTTCGAGAAAGCCGATTGGGCTGTCACAGCCGCGCGCGCCGTATCGAGCGAGGTATAGCATGGAATACCGTTTTCAACCGCCGCCCGCCGGATTTCAAAACCATCCAGAAGCGGCCGCCGCCGCCCGGTAACGGTATTGACTACCGCCACGACTTCACCCTGCTTGATAAGGTCAACCGTGTCCGGACGGCCTTCCCCAATTTTGTGGGCCACTGCTCGCACCCGGATACCTGCGCTTTCAACCATGTTAGCCGTGCCGGAAGTAGCCGCAATCTGGTAGCCGAGGTCCGCCAGGGTCCGGATTAGTTCGAGAGCTTCGGTCTTGTCGCGGTCGGCAATACTGAAAAAGACGGTGCCTTTCGGGGGTAAGCTCATGTTAGCCGCGATAAGCGCCTTACGCATCGCTGCCGGGTAACTTTTATCAATGCCCATGACTTCGCCGGTTGACTTCATCTCCGGCCCCAGGTAGGTATCCACACCCGAAAGCTTGGCCATGCTGAAGACCGGGGCTTTGACCGCCACCAAAGGCTGTTTGGGCCAGAGGCCGCCTTGGTAACCCTGCTCTTTGAGGGACTTGCCGAGCATGATGCCGACCGCCAGATTGACCATTGGCACGCCCGTTACCTTGCTAAGGAACGGCACTGTCCGGCTGGCCCTGGGATTGACCTCAAGGATGTAAATCCGGCCTTCGAAAATGACGAACTGGATATTTATAAGCCCCTTCGCCTTCAGGCCGATGCCGACACGGGTAGTGTAGTCAACAATCGTATCTACTTCGTGGCTGTAGAGGTTCACGCCCGGGTAGACCGCGAAACTGTCGCCGCTGTGGACCCCGGCCCGCTCGATATGCTCCATCACGCCCGGAATAAGAACCGATTCGCCGTCGCAAATAGCGTCAACTTCAACTTCCTTGCCTTCCAGGTACTTATCAATCAGGACCGGGTGTTTTTCGCTGACCCGCGTGACCGTCGTGACATAGCGTTGCAGGTCAGCCTCATTGTGGCAAATTTCCATCGCCCGGCCGCCCAGCACGTAACTGGGCCGCACCAGCACCGGGTAGCCTACCGAGGCCGCTACTTTAAAAGCATCCTGGACCTGCATTACGGTTCCGCCCGGCGGCTGGCTGATACCCAACCGGGCCACAAAGTCTTCAAAACGCTTGCGGTTCTCGGCGATATCAATCGCTTCGGCGCTGCTGCCGATAATCGGCACCCCGGCCAGCGAAAGCGGCTCGGCCAGGTTTATAGCGGTCTGCCCGCCAAACTGTAAGATAACCGGGGGGCGTTGCAATTCGGTGTTGTCCAGCAGCATGCCGTCCGAGCCTTCCGGCGGCAGCGCCTCGTTATCGAGAATATCGCTGACGCTTTCCTCGTCAAGAGCCTCGAAGTAAAGCCGGTTGCTGGTATCGAAGTCGGTCGAAACGGTTTCAGGGTTGGAATTAACCATGATGCTGCTCCACCCGGCCTGTTGCAAAGCCCAGGCCGCGTGAACGCTGGAATAGTCAAACTCGATGCCCTGCCCGATGCGGATAGGACCGCTGCCGATAACCACGCCTTTCGGGAAAGGCAGCGGCGGGGCTTCGTTTTCCTGCTCATAACTGCTGTAAAAATAAGGCGTGACCGCCTCGAACTCGGCGGCGCAGGTATCCACCATTTTGTAGACCGGCCTGATGCCGTTCTCTATACGCATCTGGCGGACCCGTTCGGGCAGTTCGTCGGTCAGGTTGCCAATCTGGTCGTCGCTAAAGCCGAGCAACTTGGCTTCCAGAAGAAGCCGGACGGTCATGCGGGTGTTGCCGAGCAACCGCCGCTCCATCGCAATCAGCCGCTGGAATTTACGCAAAAACCACATGTCAATTTTGCAGTGGTCGTAAAGTGTCTCGGCGCTGACATTACGGCGCAAGGCCGCGAAGACTGCCCACAGGCGGCGGTCGTTAGCCGTGTCAATATATTTGAAGATACTTTCGATTTGCTGCTGCTCGGTCCCGGTGGACCACTCGCCTTCTTCCCACATAAGGCTTTTGCCGCCAAGTTCGAGCGAACGGACCGCCTTCTGAAAAGCGCCTTCAAAGGAGCGGTCAATCGCCATAACCTCGCCGGTCGCCTTCATCTGGGTGCCGATAGTCCGGTCGCCGGTCGGGAACTTGTCGAAGGGCCAGCGCGGAATTTTTAAGACGCAGTAGTCCATGCTCGGCTCGAAGGCGGCCATGGTTTGGCGGGTGACGGCATTGGGAATCTCGTCCAGGCGCTTGCCGATGGCGATTTTGGCGGCCACGCGGGCGATAGGATAGCCGGTCGCTTTTGAGGCCAGGGCGCTGGAGCGGCTGACGCGCGGGTTTACCTCAATAACATAATACTGAAATGAGAAGGGATCGAGGGCGTACTGGACGTTGCAGCCGCCTTCAATGCCAAGCGCCCGGATGATTTTGAGCGAGGCGCTGCGCAACATCTGGTACTCTTTGTCAGAAAGAGTCTGGCTGGGCGCGACCACAATGCTGTCGCCCGTGTGGACGCCGAGCGGGTCAAGGTTTTCCATATTACAAATCGTGATGCAGGTATCGGCCCCGTCGCGCATCACTTCGTACTCGATTTCCTTCCAGCCGCCCAGGTATTTCTCGACCAGAATCTGGGAAATCGGGCTGGCCTTCAGGCCGCTATTGGCGAAAGTGTCGAACTCTTCCCAGGTTCGGGCAATCCCGCCGCCGGTGCCGCCCAGGGTGTAGGCCGGGCGAATGATAATAGGCAGGCCGATACGCTGGCCGATAGCCAGGGCTTCCTGGTAGGTATTGGCAATGTCGCTCTCAATGACCGGCTCACCAATTTCGGTCAGCAGCTTTTTGAAGAGTTCGCGGTCCTCGGCCTTTTTGATACCGGCCAGGGGTGTACCAAGCACGCGGACATCGTATTTCTCCAAAACCCCCGCCTCGGAAAGGGCCACCGCCAGGTTAAGGCCGGTCTGACCGCCCAGGGTTGCCAGCAAGCTATCGGGTCGTTCCTGCTCGATGATTCGGGAAACCGCTTCCACTGTCAAAGGCTCGATATAAACTCGGTCGGCGATTCCTTCATCGGTCATAATAGTGGCAGGGTTGCTGTTTACCAGCACCGAAACCACTCCTTCTTCGCGCAGAGCGCGGCAGGCTTGCGTGCCGGCGTAATCAAATTCGGCGGCCTGGCCGATTACAATTGGCCCGCTGCCAAGCACCAGGACTTTAGTTATCGGACGGACCGGTCCGGCCTGGTTCGCAGCGGAATTAAGGGCTTCGGTCATTTTTGCGTTTTGTACACCTCTTATAAAAATTTAGTTTTTTATTTTATGTTTCTTCTTGGAACAACTCTCAAAATTGGCGCGCCCAGGGCAAAACGCCGCAAGCCTTAAAAATGTTCGCGGAGGGCAGATTTAGAAGTTGCCGGGATACGGAGCAGCGCCGCTCATAAGTAGATTATACGGCATGAAGCCACTTAGTTCAAAGTGGTGGAAGGTGGTAATAAAATATGTTATAATTCCTCCATCTTTTTCGACAATTTAGCATTATGTTTGGCAATTTGCGAGAAGCTATGGAAGAAGATAGTAAAGCAACCCCGGAACCCCCGGATTTACAGCAGCAGTACGGCCCGGACGCCGAAAAGGCCCGGCAACACAACGAGCGAGCCAAGAAATTTTTTGAGACAGGTGAATACTCCCAGGCCGAGGTCGAAGTACGCGAAGCCATCAAACTGGCCCCCAACTGGGCTGCGCTCCACGATAACCTGGGTACTATCTGTTCCGAACAAAATAAATTTCAGGAAGCCCTTATCCACTATGTGGACGCTCTGCGGATAGACCCGGAAAGCCCAACCGTCACCTATAACCTGGGTTACTTTTTACTCCAAACCGGCCTTGATACCGCCCAGTTTTTCCTCGAAAAGACCCTGGAACGCGAACCCATCTATCCCGATGCCAGGCGCGCCCTGGGCGACCTGTTTATGGACCGGGGCGAAAATTCCAAGGCTATCTCGGCCTTCGCCCGCGCTATCGAGCAGAACCCCAAAGATACCCGCGCCCGCTTCCGCTTATCCGACCTCTTCTGGGAGCAGGGTGACTACCACGAATCGGCCCAACAACTCCAATCCATCCTGCAATACACCCCGGACGACCCGGTGGCCTGGCACAACCTGGGCCTGATTGCCATCGTGTTAAAGGACGGCCCGCTGGCCGAGGACAGCCTTTGCCGCGCTATCGAGCTTGACCCCTCTTACCTGCTGGCGCACTATCACCTGGCCTGTTTCTATGCCGAAAACTTCCAGCTTGAACAGGCGCTGTATTGCCTGGATAAGGCCGTAGCCCTCGACCGCGAACAGGTCCGCGAGTGGGTCCAGGAAGACGAGAAACTGGAACGGCTGCGCAGCCATCCTCGCTTCGAGCAACTTCTTTCGGAAGACTAAATTTTACAACTAAAAAGAGCCTTGAGGGATTTCCTCAAGGCTCTTTTCGTGCTACCGGCTAGTCCAGCGACCTGGCGTTGAAAATATCCAGGGCTTTACGAACCTTATCGTCTTCCGGTATACCGCCGCCCGGTCCACCCGACCCATTCGGACCTTTGCCATTTGGTCCCGAACTCGGCCCGGAACCGCCGCCATTATCTTTATCGCCGCCGCCGTCAAACAGGCATTTGATAATGATTTTCTGGCCGAGCACTTTAGAGAAATGGTCCTCGGTAATCCCCAGATAAGTCACGTTATCCTTGAACTTGTTGTAGTGAAACTGGTAATCAAACGAAATCATTACCTGGCGGCCTTTGTTAGCGGTGGGCCGGGCTTCTCGCAGTAACGCCGCAATCATCTTGCTCTGGGCGTCGATACTCTTGATTACCTTCGGCCAGGACTGCTGCACCAGGTCGAAAGCTATCTCCGCTATTTCGTTATCGCTCAGGCCACTGTCCGCTTCCTCGCTCACCGACACATTAACGACGACTTTATCAGCCGCTTTAGCCTCCACTTGTGGTTGAAGTGTTTCCGGGCTGGCCGGGCGCGGAGGAGTCGCGGCGCGTTCGAAAGCGGCCGGGACCGGCTTTTTGGGCTGGACTGCCGGAGTTGTCGCTGCCGGGCGAGTTGGCGGAGTTGAAGCCGCAGCCTGGACAGGTCGGG
>CADDZM010000343.1 GCA_902812345.1 Chloroflexota bacterium
AAACTGGGGCGGCAACTCTGGGAGGAACTGGCCGGAACCCTGCCGGATGACTTCGAGTTTGAGCCAAAAGGCGGTATCGTGGTGGCGGAGACGGACGCCCAACTGGCGAATAGGCGGCGACCATGGACGGATTGCGGGCGGCCCAGGTCAAGGTCGAGGTGTTAACCCCGGCTGACCTGCAGCGGGAGGAACCTTTCCTGGCCCGCGACTTACCGGGCGGCCTTTATTTCCCGCAGGATGCCCAGGTCCAGCCGATGCTGGCTTGCGCTGCCCTGCTGAAAGCGGCTAAAACGCTGGGAGCGACTTTCTTGCCGCAGACGGCCCTTTTGAGCGTGGAACTGGATGAAAAAGGGAAAGTCAGGGCCGCCGTGACCGGGGCGGGCCGGATTGAAACGCCGCGCCTGGTAAACGCCGCCGGGCCGTGGAGTTCGCCACTGGCCGGACTGGTCGGGCTTGACCTGCCCACTCGCCCGCGCAAAGGGCATATTATCGTGACCGAACCGCTGCCGAAAATAGTCTGGCACAAGGTTTTCGAGGGCAGTTACGCCGATACGGTCAACAGCGGGGAGGCGGCTTTGCAGGTGGCCTCGGTGGTGGAAGCGACCAAAAGCGGCACGATTCTGCTGGGGAGCAGCCGCCAACTGGTCGGTTTCGACCCGGCGGTGGATACGCTGGTTCTAAAAGCGATTGCCCGGCGAGCGGTCCGGTTCTACCCGGTTTTAGCGGGGGTGCAGGCCTTGCGGGCTTACGCCGGGTTCCGCTCTTTTACGCCGGACCACCTGCCGGTAATCGGGGAGAGCAAGCAGGCGCCGGGCTTTTTTATCAACACGGGCCATGAAGGCGCGGGTATCGGGCTTGGCCCCATCAGCGCCAAACTTTTAAGCCAGCTTATCCTGGGCCAACCGCCGGCCCTGGACCCCGTTCCCTTCCGCCCGGAGCGGTTCGAGCGGGTAGGCGCGGTTTAGAATTTTGTAAACCTGTCTTTTCAAGAATAACCAACTTTAAAATTGGTGCAACCAAACAGTTGCACAAATGTTCGAACTGTGCTACTATGATGCAACCGAACAGTTGCACTAGATGGAGTGCAGCGTGGCTAACAAGAAAGGACAGGGGCTATGCAAGAGCAAGGAACGCTGGTAGCGGAACAAAGTATGGTAATGAAGGCCAACCGGAAGCGGGTCTGGCAGGCGATTACAACGGCGAAGCATTTCTCAAGCTGGTTTGGTTTGCGGGTTGAAATTAGCCGGTTAGAGCCGGGCGGAGAGTTTAAATTCCTCGAGTTTGAGAACAACCTGCCGGGTAAGATTGTGACGGTCGAGCCGCCCGAACTGTTCGAATTTGAATGGACCCCCGAAGCCGGGGTACCGGTCTACACGCTGGTGACTTTCCGGTTGGAGGAAGTCGAAGGCGGCACCCGCGTCACCATGCGCGAGTCGGGTTTTGAAAAGCTGCCGGAACAATACCGGAAGAGCCGTTTCGAAGGCAACTCGGAAGGCTGGTCCATCCAGATTCACAACCTGGACAAGTACCTGAAGGAGGGCCGGGATATTGGAGAGAACTGACCTTGTTTTTAACGCCCTGGCCGACGCGACCCGGCGCGAACTCCTGACGGTCCTGGCCCGGACCAGTCCCCGGACCGCGACTCAGCTTGTGGGCGATTTTACGATTACCCGGCAGGGCATCTTAAAGCACCTGGACGTGCTGGCCCAGGCCGGGTTGGTCGAGGTCCAGCCAAAAGGCCGGGAGAGGCGGTATTCGCTTTCACCCCGGCCCCTGGACGGCGTTAACGACTGGATTGAGGCTATCAACGCCACCTGGCGGGAACGCCTGACCCGGTTGAAAGACCTGGTCGAAAGCGATGAGCCGCTTTAAGCCTTGCTAAAATGCTGTGTAACTATCCAAGTGTGGGAGGGAATTGTATTCCCGACCGGTTCTGCATACATCGGGAATGCAATTCCCTCCCACAAATCATCCCTCCCACAATTCATCCCCCTTTAACTTACCTCTCCCCCAACTTATTCCTTCTACATTATGCTTCCTACCAAAGGCCGGGCTGGCTGACCAGTTACAAAAATTAAACAATTAAATAGTTTCGGGCGCAACCATAGTTATATTTAAAGCGTTACTAAAGAGTAACTTTACCGGCGATTTTACTTCTGGAAAGGGAAAATTATGGGGCGCAAGTCGGGTTTGGCGTGGTTGGTTTCAGGCTTGTTGAGCGTGTTGCTGCCGCTTACGGCTATGGCGGCGAGTAATTTTAACGATCCAAATTTCAAGACTACCTGGGAGCGGGTGGATAAGCCGGTGCAAGATTTGGCCGGAACAGGCCGGGGCTACACCTGGGGGCCGCCCGCGCCGGGTAGCGAAAAGGTTGCCAGCGAACCTTATAACGGCGGCACCCGCAAGGTCCAGTATTTCGATAAGGCCCGCATGGAAATTAATAACCCGGCGGGAAACCCGAACGACCTCTTTTATGTCACCACCGGGCTACTGGTCAAGGAACTGGTCACGGGCAACCGGCAGGACGGCGATAATAGTTTTACTTTCGTGGGTTCGAGCCAGGTCCAGGTGGCCGGAGATTCGAACGAGAACGGGGCGAACGCTATGGCCCCGACTTACGCCAGCTTTAGGGGGTTAGGGACTTTCTCCGGCACCGAAAACGGCCAGTCCAAATCGGAAGGTAGCCCGGTAACCAACCGGATTGATAAAGCGGGCCAGGTCGGCAGTTTTACACCGCCGGAACAGCGTTTGCTCAAAGGGTATGACCCGGTAACCCAACACAATGTGGCCGATGTTTTCAGCGACTACGGCAACCTGGAAGGTTTAATCTGGAACGGCCAGAGTTACGTCCAGGGGGCAGTTTTCTTTGGGAACGCCCTTTACGTGCTGGGGCGGCCCATCACCGAGCCGTACTGGGTGCGGGCGGTGGTCGCCGGGACCGAGCGGGACGTGCTGGTGCAGTTGTTCGAGCGGCGCGTCCTGACTTACACGCCCGCCAACCCCGACGCCTTCAAGGTGGAGATGGGTAACGTCGGGCAGCATTATTACCGCTGGCGTTATGAACAAAACCCGACCAAATTGCTCGGTACCTCTCAATTTCTTCCTTATGCCTCGATTGCGGGAAATTATGCGTTCTGGCTGGATGTTAATGGTTCTGTTATTACCTTTCAGGGCTACGATTTAAGTAAAAATTCCCAATTTCAAATTGCCCAAACTAACGGGGGTATAGTTTATCCGGCCAGCGACGGTAGATTTATTGTGTGGGTACAAAGTACGGATAAATACGGAGGTGGTCAGCAAAGTATTCAGGGCTACGACCTGGCGACGGGAAAATCGTTTGAGATAATAAAAGCGGCGGGGTCGACTCAATATTCCGACCTTTCGGTGGAGGGGGGTAAAGTTTATTTTCAAAGACCTTACGGTGACAACCCCGGTTTTTACTCCCACGACCTGGCGACCGGGCAGGAAAGTTTGATTCTGGCTAATGTGATGAACCCGGTATTTAAGGACGGCATCCTGGTATGGCTGACCTCTAAAAGGTATGGCACCGATTTATTAAGCCCTAATCAAATCTGGTTACACATGCTCAAGGTGGATGGCAGCCTTCCCGACACCATTTTTGCAACGACCGACCCCGATAAAGACCCCTACCCTCAACTCAGTGGTATTTCCATTTCAGGGAATAAAGTAGTCTGGGCTTTTTACCCACCGGAAACGAAAAAGTTTTTCATGTACGATTTGAATAGTGGAAAGACCCAGAAGATTACTACCAGCCAGCCGGTACGAAATCCGATAGTAAACGGTGACAAAGTTGCGCTAACCTTCTCGCCTGACGAGGGTGTCCCGGATTGGGCGGTCGGGATTTATAACCTCACAACCGGGTCTACGGTGACAGTGGCGCGAAGCAGCCTGTCGATAAAGGTCTGGGGATTGGGGCCAACGGGTGTAATCTACAGTGGTTTTGGGGAAAACCTTTACTTTACTCCGCTAAACGGGTAGGGCGAAATTTGAATTGAGGGTGACATTGGAATAAGTGAAAAGTGTTTAGCGAGCAGGAAACTAAACACTAAACACTAAAAACTCGTTTTGGGGTCCAATTGGTTGTTTATCGAACCGGGGAAAGGCCTGGCCGGGAAATTAGGCGTTTTAACCTACTATAAAGCGGCCCTTTAGCTTTATAATTTGTTACTATGTGGGAAAGAATTTTCCGGTAAAGTTTTTGGGCGGAAAAGTTTTTCTAATTCCCACCATGTAGCAAGCGAAACCCCAATTTAGCGAGGATGGAGGACAAGCGAGATGAACACCGAGCGGTGGTTGAGCGATACGGCTAAAGCGGCCCAGGCTTCGGACATTCGAGAACTGCTTAAACTGACGGCCCGGCCCGATATGATTTCTTTCGCGGGTGGGCTGCCGGACCCGGCCCTTTTCCCGGTCGAAGAATACCGCGAGGCTATGGGCCAGGTAATGGCCGCGCACGGCCAGCAGGCTTTACAGTACAGCACCACCGAAGGCCTGACCGAGTTGCGCGAAGCCCTGGTGCAACACCTGGCCGGGGAAGGCATCGAATGTCCTGACGGTATCGAGAATGTGATTTTGACGACCGGGTCGCAGCAAGCCCTCGAATTGACCGGCAAGCTCTTTATCGCGCCGGGCGACACTATCCTGGTGGAAGCGCCTTCCTACCTGGGGGCTATCCAGGCCTTCAGCTTGCGCCAACCCCGTTACGAAGCGGTCGAGATGGACGGGCAGGGCTTGAAAGTTGATTTGCTGGAAGCGAAGCTGGCCGAGTTGAAAAAGGAAGGCCGCGCCCCCAAATTCTTGTACACGGTGCCGACCTTCCAGAACCCCGCCGGGGTCTGCCTTAGCCTGGAACGGCGCAAGGCGCTGCTCGAACTGGCTGACCGCGAAGATTTCCTTATTATCGAGGACGACCCCTATGGACGGTTACGTTTCCGGGGCGAACCGCTGCCTTCGCTCAAAAGCCTGGACACCAGCGGGCGGGTCATCTGCCTGCGGACTTTCTCGAAGACTCTCGCGCCCGGCCTGCGGACCGGCTACATGGTTGGCAATCCTGAGTTCTTGCGGCGGATTGTGATTTTGAAGCAGTCGGCGGACCTCTGTTCCCCGGCCCTTACCCAGTACATTATTCTCGAAATGCTGCAAAACGGGGCCATGGAAAAATATATCCGGCAGGTCATCGCGGTCTACGGGCAGAAAGAAGCGGTGATGGTGGCGGCCCTCAAGGCGCACCAGGCCGAAACCGGGGCAACCTTCAACGAGCCGGAAGGCGGCATGTTCTTCTGGCTGCAACTGCCGGAAGGTCTGGACGCGGAAAGCCTGTTGTTTAAAGCCCTGGAAGCGGGCGTGGCCTATGTTAAAGGCCCGGCCTTTTATACCGATGCGACCAGCGGCCGGAACTGTTTAAGGCTGAACTTCTCGCAGCCCTCGGTCTCGCAGATTGAGCGGGGCGTCGAGCGGTTGGCCTCGATTATCCAGGAGGCCCGGCAGGTTACGGTTTAAGGATAGATGCCTCGGGAATACAATTCCCTCCCCCAGGGGAATAGTTACCAAGGGTAAGACAAGAAGAATTGTTTAACGGGCCAGCGGCGATTCTAACTGACGGGGTGGCCTGGAATTCATCCTGAAAACTCTTGACAAAAAATCGTAACAATGTTACAAATAATAACAACGATATGGTTTGTAACATTGTTTGTTACAAATTAAACAGGTTACGGCTGGCCCCCAGCCGGTTTTACTTTCCCCATTTACAAAGCTGTAAAAAAGGTAAAGCCCCGGATTTACACTGTCATTCAGGTGTCATTTTCCGGTGTTAATTTATATTCGATTGCAGGTGCAAGAAGCGAGGACGGATGGAAGTTACGGCGGGAGAGTCCCGGAAAGCGCGCGAGAAAGGTAAACTCAGGCGGGCCATTATTGAGACGGCCCGGACTATTGCGGTGAACGAGGGCTTTGAAGCGGTAACTATACGCCGGATTGCCAGCGCGATTGAATATGGGCCGCCGGCAATTTACGCTTTGTTTGAGAATAAAGAAGCAATTTTTAAGGAAATGCTCAATAACGGTTACGATGAACTCCTGGAGACTTTGAAGAATTCTTACAACCAGGAAATCGCGCCGGAAGAGCGTTTGCTCGCGCTGACCAGGGCTTATTGGAATTTTGCGGAGTATTGTCCCCGCATTTTTAACGCGATGCACGGCGTGGATTCACCGGCGCCGGTATATTTTCCCAAACCGGCGGCGGCCAGCCAGATTAAAAATATCGTCGCGGATATTTTAAAAGTAATTTTCCAGCCGGAAGAACTTTCGGAGCAGGAAC
>CADDZM010000344.1 GCA_902812345.1 Chloroflexota bacterium
AGCCTCTTTAGCCTGGCAAAGGGGCCGCGCTAACGAAAGAACAACAAATGCCCTACTCAAACGGGTCCCCCCGGCGTACTTTTTCTTTTTCCTTTTTTTGCTTAATCGCTCTAGCAGGCCTGCTGGCCGCTTGCGGAGACGAGGCGGCTACTGCCACGCCTTCCGGCAATTCCGGCCCGGCCACCGGCCCAACCATTGCCCAGGCTGCCACTCCGGGGGCTAACTCTTCCAGCGCGTCCCCAACGCCCCAGACGACAACACCCGCCGCAACTGCCGCCCCTGCCGCCCCGTCAACCACTACCATTGCTACAACCGCCGCTGCTGGTCTGGCTACACCCGGCCAGACCAGGCTGTCTACCGCGCCCGCCGTTATCACGAAGGCCAGCGGCGAGAAAATAAACATGACCGTTGAACTGGCCCGTACCGCGCAGGAACAGGAAACCGGCCTGATGGGGCGGCAGAGCGTGCCGGACGAAACGGGCATGCTTTTTGTCTTCCCGCAGTCGGGCCGGATTGCCTTCTGGATGAAAGACACCCCCCTGGCTCTCTCAATCGCCTTCATCACCCAGGACGGGAAGATTATTGATATCCAGGACATGGAATCTTTCTCGCTGGACACTCACTCGCCCAACCAGGACTACCTCTATGCTCTCGAAGTCGCCAAAGGCTATTTCGCCAGAAAAGGGATCAAACCCGGCGACACTTTCACTTTTCAGAGCTAGCAAAGCTAACAGCAAGAAATAAAAAAAACTCCGGCCAGAACCGGAGTTTTTTAATGTTAAAGAATCAGGTTCAATGCCCTAGTAAATACGCTTTTCCAGTTCGCTGCCTTTGATAATAGTAATGCGCTGGCGGTCAATGCTGATAAAGCCGCGCTCCTGGAAGGCCACCAACTGGCGGTTGACGCTCTCGCGGGTAGTACCGAGCATATTGGCAATATCCTGTTGGGTCAGGCGCAAATCAATTTCAACCGGGCCGTTGGGCAGTTTCTTACCGTGCGTGTTCGCCAGTTCGAGCAACTTCTTGGCCAGGCGGGCCGGAATATCCAGGAAAACCACGTCTTCGACCAGGTTGTCCGTGCGGCGAATCCGCTGGGCTAGCGCCCGGATAATGCCCAGCGATACGGTGGGGTGCTTGCTGACGAAATCCACGAAATCTTCCCGGTGCAGCACGAAAACCTCGGTCAGCCCGGCGGCAGTGACGGTAGCCGAACGCGGCTTGCCGTCGAAAAGGGATAGCTCACCGAAAAACTCCCCGTTGCTGAGAATCGACAGAATCATTTCGGTGCCGACCTCGCTTGGCACGCTGATTTTCACGGTGCCTTCATTAATAATGTACATGGTCGTCCCGGCATCGTCCTTATGGAAGATAGTCTCGCCGGGGCGGTAGGTACGGCGTTTCAGGCGTCCGAAAAGTTCATGCAACTCTTCGGATTGCATCTGCGAGAAAAAAGGTATTCCTGCTAACAGTGTTTCGTCAGAAGCCATATTACTCTTATAACCCCACTAGATTTTAAGGGTGAAATAAATGTCAGGATGTGAAAGGCCGCTCCGGTCTAAAACCCCGGCCGGCCGGTTCGGCCAACCGGGCCAGCCAATGAGACCGACTAATAGGACCGGCGAAAGAAAAACCCATTTAAAAAGTTTCCAGGGTACAGGGCAACCGGAAACGGTGTATACAGGATGGATGTTAGCACTAATCTTAAGATTTTGCAATTCTTACGGTCAGGGTTTAGTTTTTAGTAAACGAAATATAACCGGCATCCTGGAAACCTGGCATTTGCCCTGTAAAAAACTAATAACTGGTTTGCGGCCGGGAATAATTTATGGTAAACTGAAATTAGCACGGTAATTCTAATTTCAAAGACGGTAGTATTAAAAGTAAACATGCTCGTAGCTTTTCCAGCCTCTTTTGCTGCTTACGTCCCAATTTTCACAACTTATCCGTTCAACCGTAATCCTATTTAAAGGGAAGTCGCGATGTACTTAAAACGGCTCCAGGTCCAGGGTTTTAAAACTTTTGCCCAAAAAACCGAATTCCTTTACGACGCCGGTGTGACAGCTATTGTCGGACCCAACGGCAGCGGAAAAAGTAACATCGCCGACGCTATTCGCTGGGTGCTGGGCGAACAACGCTACTCGGTGCTGCGCGGCCGCAAAACCGAAGATGTAATCTTCGCCGGGAGCGCCCTGAAGTCGCCGATGGGTTACGCCGAAGCCAGCATTACTTTTGATAATAGCGACGGCAAATTACCCCTTAACTTCAACGAAGTAACCATTACCCGGCGGGCTTACCGGAGCGGCGAGAACGAGTATTACATCAACAAAAGCCGGGTCCGTCTTAAAGATATTACCGAAGCCACCTTTCCACTTTCCCAGACCTATACCGTCATTACCCAGGGCATGGTAGATGCCGCCCTCAGCCAGAAACCGGAAGAACGGCGCGGCCTTTTCGAAGACGCCGCCAGTATCGGCCTTTACAACCTCAAGAAAGCCGAAGCCGAAAACAGCCTGGCCCGCCAGGAAGATAACGCTCGCCACATCCAGGCCATGCTTTCCGAGGTCGAGCCGCGCCTCAAAGGTCTGGAGCGCCACGCCCGCCAGGCCGAGGAATTTTATTCGGTCCGCGAAGAGTTGCAGATGCTGCTCAAACGCTTTTACGGGGACCGCTGGCACAAGAACCAGTCCACCCTTAAAGCGGCCCTTTCCGTGGAAGAACAGGCCCGCCTCGCCCTTGCCGCCGGAAAAGCCGAGCTTGAAAAGCTGCAAGAAAGCATCGGCACGGCCCGCGATTACCAGAACCGCCAGCGCGCCCGGTTGGCCGAACTCCACCACGAAAGCAGCCTTTTGCATAACCGCGCCCAGCAGTTGCAGCAGCAGGTCGCCGTGGAGCAGGAACGCCTGAACGGGGCGGGACGGCAGCGGGAGGCTCAGGAACAGGAGTTGGCCGGGCTGGAAATTACCCTCGAAAGCAACGCCGCCCGCCTGCGCGAACTGGAACAGGAATACGCCGCTGTAAAGGCCGGGCAAAACGACGAAACCGCCTCCCTCACCGCACAGGAAGCCCTCGTCAAGACCCAGGCCGCCACGGCCCAAGAGGCCGAAGAAGCCCTGGAACCCCAGCGTCATGAAACTATGCGGTTGGCGCACCGCCTCGAAACCATCAAACACCGCCAGACCCAACTGGCCGACCGCCAGGCCAGCCTGACCCGCCAGGTCGAGCAGTTCCGCCAGAACCGGGACAGCTTAAAAAGCCGTCTGGCTGAAATCGAAACTGAAATCGAGGGCGAACAAACCCTGGCCGCCGAACTCGAAGAACAGGGCCGCCAGTTAGAAGCTCGCCGCAAATCGCTGGCCCAGGAAATTACCCGGCTGTCCGACGCTATCCGCAAAAGCGAACGTGCGGTCCAGGAAACAAAAGCAAAGCTCGACTCGGCCCGCTCCCGCCTGGAACTGCTCAACCGTTTACAGAGCAATTTCACCGGGCTTTATGGCGGCGTCAAAAGCGTGATGCAGGCCGCTGGCGCTCCCAGACCGGCCCTGAGCGGAGTACTTGGGCTGGTCGCGAATTTGTTGCAGGCTCCCGCCGAACTGGAAGTAGCCATAGAAGTAGCCCTCGGCGGTCATTTGCAGGACGTGGTGGTCGAGAGCTTCGAGGACGCCGAGGCCGCTATCGCCTACTTAAAAAAGGCCGGGGCCGGGCGGGCTACTTTCTTACCGCTCGATAACCTGCGGGGTGGCGGTACCAGCGGGTTCAACCGCAAGACCTTGCAAAGGCCGGGCGTGCGCGGCATCGCCAGCGAATTAATCGGGTTTGAGACCCGTTTCGCCCCGGTCTACGAGCAGTTGCTGGGCCGGGTCCTGGTTGTCGAAGACGTGCAGGTAGGCCGCGCCGCTTTACGCGAGTTAACCGGCGCCTGGACTGCGGTCACCCTCGGCGGCGAAATCCTGCGCAGCAGCGGGGCCGTTACGGGCGGCGCGACCGGCAAGGACAAGGACCGGGCCGAAGGCAGCGTCTTGATGCGCGAACGCACCCTGCGCGAACTGCCCGTTGAAATAAACCAGCTAGAAACCCAACTCCGGCAGGCCCAGGCCGACCTGGCCGCCGCTCAGAGCCAGGCCGCCGCCCTGCAACGCCAGAGCGCCGAGCTTGAAAAAGAAAGCCAGCAGCTAACCCGCCGCCAGCAGCAACAGCGCGAGAAAGTTTCCAGCGTCAAAAGCCAGCTTGACCGCCTCACCTACGAAGGCAAACTGCGCGAGGAAAGCCAGCAGAGCGTCGTCCAGGAGTTGCAAGCCCTTGATGCCCAGGAAAAGCAACTGGCTGCCGAGACCGCCGAAACAAAACAGGCCCACGAAGCCGCCGGGCAGCAAACCGCCGACCTTGAAAAAACCGTCCGGCAAGCGAACGCTGCGGCCAACGACGAGCGCGATAAACTGGCCGCGATGCGTACGGCGGCGGCCCTGGCCGGACAGCGCCTTAAAAGCAGCGCCGAAACTTTGCGCTTTGTCCAGACCGAAAACGGCCTGTTAAAAACCCGGGTAGCCGAGCGAAAACGCCAACTGGCCGAACTGGAAACGCGCTGCCAGTTACTGGCCCGCTTGCTGAGAGAAGCCCAGGCCGAAATGGCCGGGGTAAAACGGCAACTGGAAACCCTTCGCCAGGAGATTGCGCCCCTGGAAAATCAACTGACCCGGCTCGACCAGGAGCAATCCGGACACGAACAGGCCTGGAGTAAACACAGCGCTAACATCCTGTCCCTGGAAACCGCGCACGGGCGAGCCAGCCTGGAAGCTCAGCGTATCCGGGCTGATATTGAGGCGCTTAAAGTCCGGGCCGCCGATGACCTGGCGCCTTCTTTGCAGCTGGACGGGGCCATGAACGAGGACAATATCGCCCCGCCCGTTTCGATTGACCCGGCGGACTGGGAAGAACTGCTCGAACTGGACGAGCGCGAAGCCGTCCAACTGGGCGAACGCATTGAGCAATTGCGCCACCGCTTGCGCCGGATTGGCGCGGTCAATCCCCTGGCTATGCAGGAATTTCGCGAAACCCGCGAGCGTTATGAATTTTTGTCGAACCAATTACGCGATTTAAGTGAAACCGGACAGACCCTTCGCTCGTTAATTAAAGAGCTTGATGAAGTTACCCAGGCCCGGTTTGCTGCTACCTTTGCTAGGGTAGCGGAAGAATTTAAGCGGTTCTTTGCACTTTTGTTCAATGGCGGCTCGGCCCGGCTGGTCCTTACCCAGCCGGATAACCTGGCCGAAACAGGCATTGAAATCCTGGCCCAACCGCCGGGGAAAAAGCCGCAAAGCCTGGCCCTTTTCAGTGGCGGCGAGCGAGCGTTGACCGCCGTGGCCCTACTTTTTGCTCTACTTGAAGTTAATCCTTCTCCATTTTGCGTTCTGGACGAAGTAGATGCCGCCCTGGACGAGTCGAATGTTGGCCGGTTCTGTGAAACCTTACGGACCCTGGCCCATAAGACTCAATTTATCGTTATTACCCATAACCGAGGCACTATTGAGGCTGCTCGCACCATTTACGGTGTTTCGATGGGGCCGGATAGTATCTCTAAAATAATGTCTCTGCGAGTCGATGAAGTTACTGACTTCAAGGTACACGGCTCGAAGTTAAAGCGGCCCTCTGCGCTTATCCAGGATGCCGCTGCACCTGTATTAAACTGAAAGAATTACTGCTTGCTTAATTTTTTACCGGAAAAAGCTTAACAGGGCCGGTCTTAACCTGCCACGGTTAAAGCTGCCCTTTTTCCCGGCGGCCTTTAGCAAGCTGCCGCCAGGGGAAAACCGGATTGAGATTTAGTTGAATTCTTTCGGCAACTTTAGGGATAACCAGGCTTTTCCAGCCTGCCCGATTTAGCTTTTGTTATGGAGAGGTTTTAAAACTTTCCCATTTCCAGGCTATCTTATAATCGCATAACAGTAGCCCCGTGCCTCATTTAGCAGGTGAGGCATGGGCTACACTCCAAAGCATTATCTGGGAGGATCTTTTTTCTTATGGTACAACTTTTTCGGCGGCGTCGTTCCAACATGCGCCTGAGAATCACCGGCTTAAGTTTATTAAGCCTGTTTGCAATGATTCTTACATTCGGCGCTTCTGTTGGCACTACTTTGGCCGCCCCTGTCTTCTCCGGGCCAGTAACGGCGGCCCAGGGCCGCTCGTTGGGCGACGCTAACCTGAAGATTCGTAAAGACGGCCTTGCTTTTCTGGTTGGCACCAGCTACACAGTTAACAGCTCGAATACTCATATTCGCAACTGGCTAAGCCTGACCG
>CADDZM010000345.1 GCA_902812345.1 Chloroflexota bacterium
CTTCGTAAGTTACGCTGATAGGCACTTCAACCAGTTCCAGCTTGTATTCGTTAATCAAAAACTGCATTTCGGACTCTACCGATAGACCGGTGCCGTTAAAGTGTAAGAGTTCAATAGCTTTGCGAGAGAAGGCCCGAAAACCGCTTTGCGAGTCGGTAACGCTGACCTTGCTGGCAAAATTGGTGGCCGTGGTCAGCAGGTGTTGTCCCACCTGGCGGTAAGCCGGAATTTTGCTTTTGATCGAGAGAAACCGGGAGCCTATCACAATATCGCCCTCGCCGGATAGAACCGGAGCTAATACCGGGGTAATCTCGTCCGGATTGTGCTGGCCGTCACCATCAATAAGTACCAAGGCATCCACCTCGTTCTCCCTGGCCCAGGTAAGGGCGGTATTAACGGCAGCGCTTTTGCCCTGGTTAATTTCATGTTTAAGCACGAGCGCCCCGGCTTGCTTGGCAATATAAGTGGTTGCATCACTGCTACCGTCATCTACCACTACTACCAGCGAGCTATAACGTAAAGCTTGAATTACGACACTGCCGATGAAGCGTTCTTCATTAAAAGCTGGAATTACTATCATTACCTGCTTGGAGCTTGAGGGTTTTTCTTCCCAGTTGTTTATTGAAGCGGCTACTTCCGTAAACGATTGAAGGACCATACTGCTAAACTCCTATACGCTCAACATTGTCTGTTTCTGCTTCTGCCAAAGGTATAAACTTTTGCCTGTTCCCGACCGCAAGAAAAACTACTTCTCTTAAAGAACAAGGATAACCAAGAAAATGTGTTTCTGCTAAACAAGCTTAACCGGATTTGTGCTATATGGTGCGGTACTGATTCTACTGAGCAAATAAGACTTATTATCCAAACCCCGGCACTGAATTTTAAGATACTTAATTTATGGTAATCATTAGAAGGACAAGCACCTTCTTTAATCACCTCAACTTTGAAGTAATTCAGAGCCAAAAAAGAGCTAAAGCAAAGGATTAACTATCTTTATAGATATTTATTACTGATACGAGCTAAAATATCTAAATGAATCCGCCTTAATACGCCTTATGGAACACAAAAGCCAGTTACAAGTTTAGATGCATAAATTCATGCACAAGCCAGAAAAACCCTACCTACTTTACTAAGTAAGATCAATCAGTAATAAGGGAATAATTATAAAGGGAGTTAACGAGCCGCTTTGATCATCACTTCCATAAGGGTATTAATAGAATTTTATCATTATAAAATGTATTTGTCAACCCTCCAATTATATGATGTTTCAACTATCATATTATAACCCATTAATATTACGTAAAACATTACATAGCAATTTTGGCGGCAAAATTAACTTTATTGGACACGATATAGATCGTAACGTAAAGAACTAAACAATGTAAGGAACTTGTTTAAGACAACCAACCATAAGTGTTGTGAGGCGGGGACTGGCTCCTTCAGGTGACAGAGGAAGCCTCACTCCTTTCTCGCGTTAGCGAGGGAAACCCCCTCGCAAGGTAGCACATTTGTTGTATTTAGCCTCAAAATGTGCTATAATCATAGGGTAGTTTGCACTTTAAGAACCTAATGATGTTTGTGGGTTTCAGGCTAAATCGTTCGCCTGAGTAAAAGCACCAGCGTATTCTCTGCTAAGTGCCAACCGCTTGAGTTCTGTCAGCGTTCACTACCTACAGGACAATGGTTGTCTACAGCTTAATGAGACTAGGATTGTAGTCTCTCGGTGTAAGACCGTAGAAGCCGTCTCGTTTACGGGACGGAGCAGTCACCGTTTACTTCCTTTAGCTACGGTCTATAACTTTTTAATAGAGTACCGAAATATAATTTGAGAAAACAAAAACCGGGTCATATCCGGTTTTTGTAGAACTTTTCTTTTTATGTTATGTTTGCTCTAACCTTATTGCCTAGCCGATTACTTTTAGCACCTGGGTAACGGCAGTTGCCAGGAAAATAATCAGCAGAGGTAAAATTGCTACGTTAAGCGCCCGGCTAAATCTCTGGGCCCGTTCGCTGTTGCTGCTGGAGACGATTTCTTTAGAGATCAAAAGACTCATCAAAGTTAAGATTGCGATTAAGGCCAGCGAAACAGCGGAAACCGTAGTTACAGTAGTAGTGGTAGTGGTGGTAACAGTAGTAATCATGGATCGTATCCTTTCCAATGATACCTAGATGGTGTTTTTTCACGCGGTACCCGGTAGATAATTTACAAAACTTCCGCCGAATAAAGACCGGCCTCTGAAGACTTTAGATTTGGAGTGGAATACCACAAACACCAAAACAATAGGTCTTTAAAAATTATACAATGAATATATGTTAATGTCAACCTCTATTTTGCTATAGAATCGGTAACTGTAACAAATAAAACCGTAAATCTAGTGAATTTGAGCCTGGGCAATTCAAGTACGTTTAGTTCTTTACGCTATGGTCAACTTACTGTAAATTAAATTATCTTTTACTTTTTATCCTATGTCGCGTAAGACCCATTGCTTTACTGATCTGAGCAGAAAAATCTAAACAAATTTGGATTATTGAACTGAAAAACCGCTCAAACCTTTAGATTATAACGCTCAGAACATTAGCTATGGGGATATAAGCGACTCCGCCTCCCGCCGTAAGGCAGGCGACTAAACCACCTTTCAACTAGCACATATGTTGCATTTAGGTGCAAAGCCTTCTATAACCTAAGGGTAGTTTGCACCTTAAAAGCCCTTATGTGTTAGCGGGTTCTGGCGTAAATCGTTCCGCCAGGTACAGCTAGTGGCCCTTTTGGGCAAAGCATTAACGTAGTTTTGAAAGTGCCAATCGTTACAGTCCGGTTGCTTTGAGGTAACACTCGCCGGGCGATGATTGTCTACAACTCTAGTGGCTCAGGGGCAAATGAGCATCGGTGCAAGACCGTAGATACCCACTCGTTACGCCTGGGGAGTTGTCACTGCCTTTAGCAGCAACCTGTTTGGATCTTGTAAAAATGCCAGCAATATATCAATCATTTAATATTTTTTATGTTATAATTATCTCATAATTTTCTAAAACGAAGCATTTAATAACAGTTCTGTCTAAATTAATAATTTAAGCAGTTTACCACAATAGAGGCATACAATTATTTTACATAGGAAGTAGGTACTGTAATTAATTTACTTCGGTTAATAATCCGGAGCTGTTGGAAGAGAAATTAAACTTAATCGGTTGCTCCAAAAGTCCCTGTTTATCATTATTTATTATTTAAGGTCTTAGCATGGTGTCTTTTCCCCGTAAAATAGTGGCTATCGGGATAGCTATGTTGCTGCTGGTGGGTGCAGCTCTTCCCGACCTGAATACAGAGGCAAGTCCACTCTCGGTAGAGAAATTTGCCGATACCGCTTTCAGGTCCGTATGGGAACGGACCGATCAGTTAGTAGGAGGAGGCGGGCAAGCAAACCGGACCTGGTTATGGGGGCCTGCTCCAAGCACTACCCTTAACGAAGAGTACGGGGAGAACGGTAAACGCCGCCTGGTGCAGTATTTTGATAAGAGCCGCATGGAGATTACGAACCCCCAGGGCAACCGCACCAGCCAGTGGTTCGTCACCAACGGCCTCCTCGCCCGCGAACTTATCAGCGGCGATATGCAGCTGGGCGATAACACCTTCCTGAAAAGACAGCCTGCCCTGGTCCAGGTGGCCGGCGACCAGGACGATCCCAACAGCCCTACCTACGCCGACCTTAAAAGTCTAAGTACCCTTGCTCCCGGCCAGAACCTGGCTGGCGATGCCACCGGCTCTTTCGTCAATGCTGGACTGGTAAAGGGAGAGGGCGTGACCGCCACTGGCAGCCTGGGCCAGACCTACGGGGTGCGCTACACCAACTTTGACGCCCAGTCGGGCCACAATATCGCAGGGCCCTTCTGGGATTTTCTTAATTCAAGCGGGCCGGTCCTGGAGAACGGTAAGCTGGTTACGGGCAAGCTCTTCGACCCGACCTTTTTCGCGACCGGGCTGCCGCTTAGCGAAGCTTACTGGGTCAGGACCAGGGTAGGCGGGGTAGAGAAGGATGTGCTGGTGCAGGTCTTTGAGCGGCGGGTGCTGACCTATACCCCCTCGAACGAAGCCCAGTGGCGGGTCGAGATGGGCAACACCGGCCAGCACTATTTCAGATGGCGTTACGGCGACCAGGATAAAGCGCCTCTTGTCTATGATGCCCGTTTTGGCATGACGGTTTTAGGTATCGGTTCGGCGACTACTATGGATACATATTTGAAAAACCTGGGCGGCCCGGCTATGTGGTACAACTATTACCCCCTAAAGGTCTCTGCCGAAGCTTCGAAAAGCCGGGTGCAATTGGTTAATACCAG
Source organism: Chloroflexota bacterium (assembly GCA_902812345.1). GTDB lineage: Bacteria > Chloroflexota > Chloroflexia > Chloroheliales > Chloroheliaceae > 54-19. Next base: position 4,330 of record CADDZM010000345.1, read on the forward strand.
AACCAACTGGACCTTTGCTCCTGGAACGCTGGAAAGAAAAACTCTTGATACTTTGCTCGCCGATGCCCCAGCAGGAAGTTACTGGTTGATTGGTACCGAGCCAAATGTTGACGGTCAGGACGATATTTCGCCTGCCGGGTACGCCCACGAGTATGAATTTATTAAAAACATGATCAGAGCTAAGGATCCGACTGCCATAATGATCGGGCCAAATGCCCTAAACTGGAACTATACCTGTAACGGTTGCCCGGGGTATAATCAGGCCGACGGATGGACCCGCCAGTTGCTCCAGGAGTACCGGCAGCTCTACGGTCACGAAATTGACTTTGATGTCTGGGGCATCCATACTTACGGCCTGAACTGGAATAAATTGCCGCTGACGGACTACCAGCAGGACATCAGCCAGGTAGTGGCTTTCCGTGAATTTCTCAAAACTCAGCCAGCCCAGGCGAATAAACCGATCTGGATAACCGAATTCGGCGTGATCTGGGGCTACGACGGTATCGAGTGGAAGCAGGATAACACTGGAAATTGGATTGCAATCCCAACCGGCACTTATCAGAAACAGGCTTTAATTAATTACCTGAACTATTACACAGACTGGCTTGTAACCGAAGGCCCCAGGTATGGAGTAAAACAGTGGTTTTTGTATGCCAGCGCGGGCATACCAGAATCTTATACTACCACTTTCAGTGGCATCAATTTATTTGACGGGTTAACCCCAGAAAGTAAACTGACCGACTTTGGTCAGCTCTACCGGACCAAAGCTTTACAGGCAGCCAGCATTGTCGCTAACAATTAATGGTCAGGGAAGCAGCAAACCATCCCGCAGAAAAGACATTGTCAAGTTCGATATAGCTTTGGAAAAGGATCTAAAAGCCTATGAAAACTCAGGCCAATACTCATAAATCCCATTCGCTCAAATTCTTTATATTTGGCTTCTTTCTGACCCTGATGCTGGGCATATTTGGGGCTAATGTAGAGCTGTCCTATGGCGGCGACACGGGGGGCACCGGCTGTACCGGCACCGGGGGAACAGGTGGGACCGGAGGTACAGGAGGCTGCACAGGAGTAACCGTGGTTAAATTGCCAACGGATGATGGTTCGGGAAATATCTCTAACAGTTTCTCCTGGGCCTTAAAGCTGGCTAATGAGGATCCGTCCCAGATTATTACCTTTGAGTTGCCAGACAACGGGCATACCGTAACCTTCCTGCCGGGGGCAACTTTCCCGGCCGGCCCTTTTAACGGAGTAAAAATTACCGGGGACTGTGCGGCAGGGCCAGGTATAACAATAGATTACTCGCAGGTTCCAACCGCCAGGAGCGGTATAAACCTAGGCCCCGGTACCGATTTCTTTGGTATCAAATTTCTTGGTACCCGTCTTATAGCCGATGGCGCGGGCGAACGTAAACTTTTCTGCGTGGCAGTGATTGTTTAGCTTGCCTGCCGGCGGCCTGTAGCTTGCCGGCTGGCGCCAGTTGAAGGTTGTATTTGCCAGAAACGACACCCCTAAAATTTGAGATCGCACAGACGCAGCCTGACAGGCTGCCCGGGCCAGGGCCGAGGTCCAGGTTTACGCCCGGGAAGAACTCCTTAAGCCGGGGCATCTGGAGCAGCCTGGCTTTTGGTTTGCCCGGCCTGGCGGCGGCTTTGGTGTATTTCAAAACTGCCGCCGCCGGACTGACCTGGCGCCTGGGAGGCGACGACGGGGGTGATCTCGCAACCGCTATTGTACTGGGCGGGGTGCCTCACCCTACCGGTTATCCCCTGTACACTCTTATTAACCATCTCTTTTTGGTTCTACCGGCGGACCCGGCGCGGGCGCTTAATCTGGCTTCGGCCTTCTGGGGAGCGCTCGGCGCAGGTCTGTTCGGAGTAACGCTTTATCTGTTTTCTCTGACAATTTTCGAGCGGGAAAGGCTGGCCTCCCGGTTGGCTCCCCCCGACCC
>CADDZM010000346.1 GCA_902812345.1 Chloroflexota bacterium
GCTACTACCGCGCCGACCGTTACCACCGGCCCACCCGTAACGGTTGCGCCCCGGCCTGTAACTAACGGCACTCCGGCTAAAATTAACCCCGCCGCTGAATTAAAGGTTATCAGGGCTGCCTATGACGCCATCAATGAGCATTATTATATTCAATCCGATACGGACAACCTGGCCCAGAAAGGGCTGAATGAAGCGGCGGCGGCCCTGGAAGTAACCATGCCTACTGCCCCGGCCTGGAATAGCGACCCGGTCCACAACTGGCAGCTTTTCGAGCAGGCCTTTAATAATATGGTGGCTGGCAGCCAGGTTGAACTGGCTCCCGGTGATGTGGCGCACCGGGTTGCGAACGCCTTTGCCCTGGCAGTGGGCGACCTGCACACTTATTTTCTTGACCAGGCCCGTACCGATACCGTCAACCGCATGAGCAATGGCGACAACTCGACGGTCGGGTTCGGCCTTTACTTCGTGCTTTACCAGAACGGCTATTATGTCACGCGGCTGGTTACGGGCAGCCCGGCTCAGTTGGCAGGGGTCCAGGTAGGCGACCGGCTTGTACAGTTCGACGGCGCGGCTGTAAACGCTATCAACTTTTCGAAAATTTCCAGCGCGACAGAAGGCCGCACTTACGACTTTGTCTTCAAGCCCCTGAACGGTGGCGCGAACGTGACCAGTAAAATCGAGTACAAACGTTACACCGTCCCGACCGTCGAGTGGAAGATGCTGCAAAACCATATTGGTTTTATCACGATTAACGCTTTCCACCTGGATGTGCAGACCCGGTTGGACACTGCGATTACCGCCGCTAAAAGCCAGGGCGCGGACAGCCTGGTAATTGATTTGCGCTATAATGGTGGCGGTTACAATTTCGACCGGGTAGCGGGCCGCTTTATCCCAAACGGGACGGTGATGGGCAGTTTTACCAACCGAGGCGGCGCTTCAACCATAAAAGCCCGTTCCGATGGCAAGCAGGTTACGCCCCCCTTGCCGCTGGTAGTTCTGATTGACCGGGGTAGCGCCTCGGCCAGCGAGGTATTCGGCCTGGCGGTCAGGGATTTCGGTGTTGGGACGCTCGTGGGCGGCAAGAGTATCGGCGCAATCGGGACCGTGGCTTACTGGCCGCTGGGTGACGGCACTTCGCTGGGCGTGACCAATTCGGTCTACGAGACGGTTAAAGGCGAGAAGTTGAACGGGGTCGGAATTACCCCGGATATTGTGGTGGCCCGCAGCACCGAGGACATTTTGAACGGGCGCGACCCTCAACTGGACACCGCTGTTAAAGTACTTGAGAGCAAAGCGAAAGTTTCGGATTAAGTTTCCGCTTAAAGTCTCCAATTCTTAAAGTCTCCAATTAAGGAAACAACAAGAAACAACAAGAAAAAGAAAAGCCTGTGCGTCCTCGGTTCCCACCATTTGATTACAAAGACCCGGCGGTCCTGCTGGAACGGCTGCGGGCGGCTTTACCGCCGTCGCACCGGCAAGCCCTGGAAACGACCCTCCAACACGTCCCGGAAATCTTCCTGGTCGGCGGCATCGTGCGGGACTTGCTGCTGGGCCGGGCTAATACCGACCTTGATTTTGTAACCCTGGCTTACGCGCCGGAAGTGGTCGGGCGGCTTTCCCCCGCTTTCAAAGAGAATTTCCCTCAAATTAAGGTTTTTGCGCACGACGCTTTTGGCACGGCCCGGCTGGGCCTGGGCGATGAATTGCATCTCGACTTTGCCACAGCCCGCCGCGAGATTTATGAACGTCCGGCAGCCTTGCCGACCGTGGCTTTCCCTGCCACACTCGAAGAAGATTTGAAGCGGCGCGACTTTACGATTAACGCCCTGGCTCTCTCGCCCCGCCAGGGGTTGCTGGACCCCTTTAACGGCCTGGCTGATTTGCGTGACGGCTGGCTGCGGGTGCTGCACGAGGCCAGTTTTGTGGACGACCCGACCCGGATGGTCCGGGCGATTCGTTTCGCGGCCCGCCTGGGCTATAAACTGGAGCCAATCACCCAAAAATTACTGGAAACCGCCCGTGACGAAAGTTTTTTTGAACTGTTGAGCGCCGAACGCAAGCGCAACGAACTGCGGCTGATTCTCAAAGAGTTGCGCCCGGTCAAAGGGTTGGCCTTGCTGCAAGAGTACGGCTTGCTGGTCCGCTTTCACCCTGCTTTAACCTGGGGCGACGCATTAGCCGCTTCTTTTGACCGGTTGGAGCAAGCCCTGGGCCGCCCCCAACCCTATGAATACCTGGCCGCTTTGCTGCACTTGCAGGGCGCAGCGAACGCCGCCGGGATTTTGAAAAGCCTGAACTTTGCCGGGCTTGAAGCAACCGTACCCCAGGAGGTCGCCCGGTTATGGCAGGAAGTCCGCCCTGTGTTGAAGGGGCCGCTCAAAAACAGCCGGCTTGACCTCTTCTTCCGGCGATACAAAGCTGAATCGTTGAAGGTCTTTGCGGCGTTGCTGCCGGGTGAGCAGCAAGAATTTATCCGGCGTTACCGGGCAGACGTCCAGGGCCGTTCGCCTGTGCTAAACGGGGATGCTTTGCTTGAAATGGGCCTGCCGCCCGGCCCCAGGATAAAAGAGTTGCTGGCAGTTTTAAGAGCAGCGGTGCTGGACGGTGAAGTGGTTGGCCCGGATGCTGAAAGGGCTTTTTTGAAGAAATTGTTGGAAGAAAAGGGAGATTAAGCCAGGCTTTTCAAGGGGAATTGCAAAGTTAAGTTTGCTTTGTTTTCACTGACTACTGACCGCCGGCTACTGGCTACTTTCCAAAGATAAAATTGAGGTTTGACGCTACCGCCCTGTCCAACTATAATTAAACTTAAAATACTTTCTCTCCCGGCTTACCCTGCCGGATGGGGTTAGAGCTTTTATTAACTTTACCTGACTGCACTAAAATCTTGACAGAACTTAAACGCAAACCTGATGTTGACTATTACAAAATACTGCAAGTTGATTACGAAGCGGAAGCAGAGGTAATTGACGCGGCTTACCGCGCCCTTTCCAAAAAATACCATCCAGATATCAACCGGGCCGCCGATGCCGAAGACCGTATGGCCCAGATTAACTCGGCCTACAATGTTTTGAGTGACATCTCCAAGCGCCGGGACTATAATTACCTGCGTAAGGGACTCAATCCCACTATCAGCCACACCGGCAACCGGCCCCGGCCTGCCTCCCCGGCTCATTATTCGTCCCCGGCCGCCAACGGTAACGGCAACGCTGGCGCGACTGCGAACCGTCCCAACCCTGGCGCTGCCAGCGGTTCCAGCAGCTTTAATCCCTCGACCGCCAGCCAGGCTACTCGGCCCGCCGGTTCGACTCGTCCCGCGACACCTGCCAATGGTTCGGCTAACAACGGCTCTTTCCGGTCGCAAGGCGCTTCGACTTTTACAAATGCCGCGCCAGCCGGGAAAGTTAAGCCCGAACCTCATATCGCTTCCCGTACTGGTTTGAATTTCTCTCATGCGGCCAGGTCTCGTACCGGCCTCTACCTGCTTGGCTTCTTTGTCTTTATTGCGGTAGCGGTAGGCGTAGTCCTTGCCCTTGAAGTGCTGGTCGGTAACCCGCTTAAGACCAACTTTATCTCCCAGCCAGCCGTGACTGTCCCTCCGGCGGTCCCTACCAACCAGACCCAGACCCAGGGCAACGTGACCCAGGCAACCGCCCCGGCCACTACCGCCGCTACCCAGGGGGGACCGGTCAGCCGCGACCAGATATCTGCTTTCCTGAGCAGCCCTGACCTGTTTCAGGGCCGGGTGGTTGACCTCGGCCTCAGCCCGGCGGACACCTTACAGCTAAAGGTGAAACTGGCGGCAAGCGGGATGGTTCTTAACTCCGAAACTGCCCCGGCCAATCGAACACCTGACGACCTGGACAGCCTGCGCCAGTCCGAAAATACGGCCTACAACCTGGTATATACTATTTTCAGCCGCTACAATAGCCTTAACCGGATAAACCTGACCCTGACCGACACAAACGGGAAGGCGGTCTACCGGGGCGACTTCCCCCGCTCGACGGTTTATACTTTCTACGGCTGGCACCCCGCCCAGAGTGCCACCGACCCTGGCGGAGTGATTAAGACGGCCAGGATGGACCACCAGTTCGCCCATTTTGGCACGACCCTGAGCGAAAACGTCCAGAACCACCTCAACAACCCTACGGACGCAAACCTTCAGGCGGAACTGCAAAGTATCGGCTTGTCTGCGTTCACTGTGACCAGTTCGCCCCAGCTTACCGTCAATTATTTCCAGGTCCGCAACGATGCGGAAATGGCGGTGGATTTCTCGCGAATTTTCTACGCACTCTACACCCGCTTCCCCTCGATTAATAAAGCCCAGATAATTGTTTCATCGCGGCAGGACCGCCCGGTTAAGGCGATTGACCGCCAGCTTTTCAACCAGATTGGCCAGGAAACATGGTCCCAGGCCAGCTACGGCGGACCAAGCGCGGGCGGTGATTTGCAGGCTCAAACCCTGGTTGCCAACCTGCCTGGCAACCTGAACGACCTCAAAGGGCCGTCGGTAACCGTGACAGGAAAGTATAAGACGCCGGTCCAGGTCGGTAGTTGGGCGGTAGTTACGGAAAACGTCGAGCGTTACGACGCGCTTTCGCTGGAAGGTTTGCGGTTTGCGGCGGGTACGGGGCGGCAATACCTGGTGGTGCGAGTGGCCCTTAAAAATGGCACGGACGGGCGGCAGTGGCTCTTTCCGGGAGACCGCATGGCCTTATTTAACACCAACGGCGATAAGTACAACCCCGACCCGACCGGAACCCTGTTATATCTCCTGAAGACCCCACCCGATGCCGAACCGCCGCCTGGCCCCATTGACGCCAACAAGCAGGGCGCGGTCTACGCGGTCTTTAACATCCCGACCAGCACGAACCTCAACACGCTCCGGCTGCAATTCAGCGACGGCGATAAACGCGCCATGCTCGAACTGACCTGATATAAAATAAAAGGCTGGCTCACCGTGAGCCTGTTTTTTTTATTTCAATAATTAGCGGGTGGCAACGCGCAAATAGTGCGCCCAATAGCCCTGCCATGCCCCGTAATCCCGGATATGGACCAGCAAATCTTGCTGGTCCATATCCGGGCCGTAAAACTCGCGGAATCCTTCAATCAAGCCTTTGTCGCCGATGGGAAGGTGCTCCATCCGGCCCAGGGCGCGCAGCAGCACAAAGGTTGACGACCACTCGCCGACACCCCGGATGGTCAGCAGCCACTTTTTAACCTCATCATAGGGCGCGTGGTAGAGAAAATCTTCGTCAACCGTGCTGAAGACCTGGGCGGCGGACATGACGCTTTCGGTCTTGCGTTCGTTGCGGATAACCTCGTTCAGGATAGCGAAATCGGCCACGGCGACCTGGGCCGGTTCGGGAAAAGCCCACAATGCCTGGCCGTCCCACTCGATTTCCCGGTCGAAATACTGTACCAGAGCCTGCTTCATGCGCCGGGACACGGTTATATGGTTGCGCTGGTGAATGACCGCCCAGACCGCGTTTTCAAACGGGGTAATAAACTTGACCTGGTGGTAGCCGTAAACCTGCTCGATAACCGGGGTAAAGAAGGGGTCTTTCCGGCCAATCGCGTAAAAATCTGCCAGGTTATCGTCCAGGCTCAGAAAAAAGGCTGCTTTTTCCAGAGCCAGTTTTTTAATTTTGTCGCTCAAAGGTTTGGCCGAAAAGAGAGTGTAATCCAGGGCCGGGGCTTCGATGGTCCCGGCGTTTTTTAGCTCGAAACCGACCACTTGCCCGTTGAGAGAGAGGGCTTTGGCGAGTGAGCCGGTTTTCACGATTTGCTCGTAGCGGGTCGGCGTGAAGTCGCCCAAAAAATCGAGGGCTTTCTGGAAATCGTAAGGAGCCTGGGGCTTCAGGTGACCCGTTGCTTTGAAAAGTTCCTGTTTGTTGGCCTGGGAAGCATTAGACAATTGCTTACTTTCTAGTTCCGGTTCCAAGTCGTGCCAGGGCTAAATAAATCTTTCTAGAATTATAGAAGTTCGGAACTCCGAGTTCAACTCAAAGTCCCGAACTTTTCTTCTTTTAATCGCCGGCTGGAATTATCTGTCGCGCAGCATAAAGACGTTTTGCAGGTCGGGCGCGGCGGGTAGGGTAAAGATGTCGCCAAAAGGCATTTGCCGGATGGGTGAAGCTTCCAGGCCGCTATCAAGAGTCCGCCGGTGCAGGTCTTCGAGCAATTC
>CADDZM010000347.1 GCA_902812345.1 Chloroflexota bacterium
CTCTCAAACGGGACCGTCAGGCCATCGCTTATCACTACAACCTGTCCAACGATTTTTACTCCCTCTGGCTTGACCCGACCATGACTTATTCCTGCGCTTATTTCAAAGATGTTGACAATACCCTGGCCCAGGCCCAGCAGGATAAACTTGAACATATCTGCCGGAAACTGCGTCTCAAACCGGGCCAGCGCCTGCTCGATATCGGTTGCGGTTGGGGCGGTCTAGCGATTTACGCGGCGACCCATTACGGCGTGGAAGTGCTGGGGATTACCCTGAGCCAGGCCCAGGCCGAACTGGCTAACCGCCGGATTAGCGAGGCCGGTTTGCAGGATAAAGTGCGGATTATCGAACTGGACTACCGCGAACTTAAAGAGCATGGCCGTTTCGATGCGCTGGTGAGCGTTGGAATGTTCGAGCATGTCGGGGCATCCATGCTGCCGACCTACTTCAAAAAGGCTTTCGACCTGCTCAAACCGGGCGGCATCTTTCTCAATCACGGGATTGGCACCGGGGTTTTCCAGAAAAAGGTCAAGGGGCCGACTTTTGTCAATACTTATGTCTTCCCGGACGGCGAACTGGTACGGATAAACGAAACCCTCAAAGCCGCCGAGGAAGCGGGCCTGGAAGTGCGGGACGTGGAAAGCCTGCGCGAGCATTATCGCCTGACCCTGCAACACTGGTCGCGGAACCTGGCCGCCCATGCCGGTAAGGCGATTGAGTACGTGGGCGAGCCGACCTTCCGCGTCTGGAAGCTGTACCTGGCGGCTTCGGCTTACGGCTTCGGCTCGGACTGGCTCTCGCTTTACCAGACCTTGCTGGTTAAGACGGACCAGACCGGGGCGGCCCATTTGCCATTAACCCGGGCGGACTGGTACGATAATAGCCGGGCGACAATAAAAAATTAACTGAAAGAATCTCCTCCAGTGTCGAAGGAGATTCTAAAATTATGACGGGCTGAAAGGAAAAGATGCTTACCAGGATTTGGAGTTACCAGACCGCGTTGGAAAACGTGGCGGCTTTCGAAACGTTCGAGCAAAACTTTGGTCTACCGATGGTCAGCGGCCAGCCCGGTTGCCTGGGCGTTGAACTCATCCGGCGCAAGCCCGAAGGGGGCCAGAAATTAGCCCAGGCCGAGTATTGCATGGTGTCTCACTGGGAAAGCTATTACTACCTGCAACTGGCCCTGGCCTCGCAGACCTGGAAAGACGAAATCAAACTTTTCCTGGTCCAGGGCTTTGGCGAAGGCAACGGCACCACCATCGTTTACGAACTGGTGGCTCGAACCGATCCCCCGGCTTAGCCTTTTCCTTAACTCAATACTGAACGCCCGGTTTAACCTGCTTTCTCTACCGGACCAGCAAAATCCTGGCCCAACTCGGCCACAGGGGTTCTAGCGTCACTTTACCATTATTTATCGGAAAAGTTTCCCGGTCGTTTAACAAATCCACTAACTCGCGCCCTTCGATGCCGGCCTGTTTCAGGGCCAGTTCAAGCGAGGCCGGTTTCAGGTCGGAATTAACCGCGACCACAATGGTTTCTCCCGGAAGTTGCCGGGCAAAGGCGAATTGCTGGTTTTTGACTGCCAGTTGGCGGTAGTGGCCGGTTTGCAGGGCTTTGTATTGGCGGCGCAATTTTGCAAAACGGCTGATAACCCCGGCCAGGCCCGGGTTAGGGCTTTCTTTGGCCGCCTTTTCCAGTTCGAGAGCGGGCCGGAGCATTTTATCCGATTGATTGGTACGCTTGCCTTCAATGCCCCACTCGCTGCCGTAATAAACCGAGGGAATCCCGGGCATGGTAAAAAGCAAGGCGTAGAGTGGGTAAAGGTCCGCCGGGTTAGAAAGGTCGCTGGCGACCCTGTTAACATCATGGTTATCCGCGAAGTTAAAAAGTTGCAAATCCCGGTACATTCCGTCAGGTCCAAACTGGCGGTTTAGCGAGTAGGCAATCTCGAAATAGTTCCTGGCGGCGTGGCTCGACCACAATCCCTTGTAACACTCGTAATTAGTAACCGCATCGAGTGTAACCGGGTTGGCCCACTTGCGGTAGTCGCCATGCACCACCTCGCCCATCAGCCAGAAGTCGGCCTTTTTATTTTTGCAAAAACTGGATAAGGTCTGCATAAAGGCCGGGTCGAGAACGTCAGCGGCATCCAGGCGCAAGCCGTCCAGGCCGAAATCATCAATCCAGAAACCAACAGCTTCAAGCAAGTGCTTGATTACATCAGGGTTTTTAAGATTAAGTTTAACGAGGTCGTAATGTCCGGCCCAGCCTTCATAGCTAAAAGAGTCGCCGTAAGGGCTGCGCCCGCCGAAGTTCAAGTTTGAGAACCAACCCGCGTAAGGGGATGCCGGGCCGTTTTGCTGGACATCCTTGAAGGCCCAGAAATCGCGGCCTACATGATTGAAGACACCGTCAAGGACCAGCCTCAGCCCTTTTTCGTGAAGCGCCCGGCTCAAATCTTTTAACGTCTGGTTAGTCCCCAGGCGGCGGTCCAACCGGAAGTAATCGGCGCTGTCGTAGCCGTGGGCGGTTGATTCAAAGAGCGGTCCCAGGTAAAGAGCTGTTACGCCTAACTTGTGCATATGGTCGAGCCAGGGATACAAAGCATCCAGGCGCGGCGCAGGCTTACTCGAAAAGTCGTTGCGTTCGGGGGCGGCGCAAAGTCCCAGCGGGTAAATATGGTAAAAACCAGCATCATTTAGCCATTCAGGCATATAAACTCCTTCTCATTATACCTACCGTTCGGTATATAAAAATATTAAAAAAATATCAGGTAAAGATACCGTACATAAACTGGCGGGCGGCCTGGTGGGCCAGTTTTTCATCAAGCCGGGTAAGACCCTTAAGCCCGGTTGAAATATAAGTGTTTATCATTCCGATAAAAGTTAGGGTGTAGGCTTCCTGGCGGTTTTCCATGTTGCCGTGCTGCCGGGCCGCCTGGTTAAAGACCTCTTTCAAAAGGCGGTACTGCTTTTCGTTATGCCGCGTAACCGTCAAATAGGCTTCGCTGGCAGGCGGCGCGAACCAGAGGCCAAGTTGCATCTGGTAAAAGAGCGGGTTTTTGGCGGCGAAGTCGAAATAAGCTTTTATCAACCGCTCGATGGTATAAGGCAAATCGTTCTGGTAAGCGGCAGCCTGTTCTACCCGGGCGAAAAGCTTATCCAGGTATTCGGCCAGCAACGCTTCCAGCAGGCCATGCTTGCTGCCGAAATAGTGGTAAAGCGACGGCTTGGTGACCCCGGCTGCCTCAACAATCTCCTGCACTCCCACAGCATCATAACCGCGTGTGGCAAAGAGAGTTAGCGCTTTATCCAATAATTTATGCCGGGTTGCCGTGCTTTCGACCAATTACCTTTTTCCTAAATCCACTATACCGAACGGTAGGTATATATTCTATTCCTAAAATTGCCCTTTGTCAACTAAAATTGTTTTGCTGCCTGGTGGCTACTTTTTCCCTCCGAAATAAGCTATAATTTCCCAAAGAAGGCGCTACTAATGGACCTTAAGGACAAAGTTGTCAAACCCTTTAGAGAGGAGCGATGAATTTTGAAACTGGCTTATTCTACTTTAGCTTGTCCCGGTTGGAGTGTGGAGCAGGCAGCCCAGGCTGTTGCTCGTTATGGTTATGATGCGATTGAATGGCGGCTGGCTGATGGCGAGGTTATAACGCCCCAGACGCCCGCCAGCGTGAAAGCCCGGCTGGTCGAGGCCACCAAAAAAGAGGGTCTTACCGTGGCCTGCCTCGATACTTCCTGTAGTTTCGTCAAGGCTACCGAGGAGGAGCGGCGGCAAACCGTCCAGGAGGCCAGGGCTATGATTGACCTGGCGGCGGAACTTGGCGCGCCCTATATCCGGGTCTTTGGCGGGAAAATTCCGGAAGGCTGCACCCGGGAAGAAATGCTCGAACCGAGCGGCAAGGCGCTTGGCGAGGCGGCCCGTTATGGTAAAACCAAAGGCGTGACTTTGCTTTTGGAAACGCACGACGATTGGGCCAGCAGTCCGGATAACCTGACCCTGATTCAGGCCGCCGGGCCGGAAGGCCTGGTGCACATCCTATGGGATGTGCATCACCCTTACCGGATGGGTGAAACCGCCGTCGAAACCATCAATAATATGTTGAACGGCGGGGTTATCTCCCACGTTCACATCAAAGATGCCCGGCGCGACGACACCGAACCGCTCGGCTGGCACCTGACCCTGCTTGAAGAAGGGGAAGTCCCGGTAAAAGAAATCGTGGGCCTTTTGCAGGAAGCCGGGTACGAAGGCTATTTGTCCCTCGAATGGGAGAAAAAATGGCATCCTGACATCGAGGAGCCGGAAGAAGCCCTTCCGCAGCACTCCACTTTGCTTCGCCACTATATTAAAGAAGCCGAAGAGTCGAACGGCATCACCGGTTAAATAATTTGGGGCCGTTTTCGAAAGCGAAGGCGGCCCTACTTTCCTCCCAACCCCTGACCTTAAATGCCCCAATTTTAAATCACCAGGCTTCGACCAAAGCCCTATCAATTTCCCTTCAAAATATAGGTCTAAAGCCCAATAATCTTTGTGATACCCCGCACATCTGCTTTCCAGGGTGTACTATACAATTCCTTTGTCAGGAGAAAACACAAAATAAATAAAATAAAAAAACAAAATAAATAAAAAACTTTCTCCTGACAAAAATTAAAGTCCCAAATAAATTTTATTAAAAGCCCCTTATATAATAAACTTCTTAGCAAAGGAGGAAGTAAAGCGATGTATCACGATTATGCTTCTCAGTACTATTACACCAAAACGTACACCGACCGGTTAATCGCTGAAGCCAGGCAGGCCCGCCAGGCCCAGGAATACCGGCTCAGCGCCGAACCCAGGCTCGTTTCAAAGCAGAAAAAGGCTTTCTTTTCCTCCTTTGGCCCAATTTCCAGCGCTAACACACTCATTCGTCACGACATCTAATTTTCAAATATACCGGCCAGTCTATCGGAGGATTGGCCGGTATATTTGGGTCCAAAACTTTTAAGAAAAACCCTGTAACAAAAATCTCCCTCGCCCGTTTCAAATAGGAAGGACACAATTATTATAGGAGAAAAGAACGGCAACTATATAAAGAATATAAATGTCGTAAATGTTAGCATAGAACTATTATTCAAGGCTGTAGAACTCTATAAGAGGCGGCCTGATAAAACTTCCGGTCTGGTTGATTGCATTTAGTTTGTCGACATGCAAGAAATGGCTATAACCTCCGCCTTAACTTACGATGTTGATTTTATCCAGGCCGGTTTTGCCGCTTTAATGCGGCCTTAAATGGACACCCCTTAATTTATTCCACCCGGTAAGGTTACCACGAAACATGTGCCGCCTTCGTCAGGAATTTCAAGTTCAATTTTCCCACCGTGCAGTTCAATAATCTGGCGCGTAATGTAGAGGCCCATCCCGATGCCGGCGAACCCGCGTGACTGCGCCTGGTAGAAAGGCTCGAAGATACGTTCGCGGTGGACCGGCGGGATTCCGATTCCGTGGTCTTTAACCAACAACCTTATGTTGGGCTGGCCGGTCTCCTGCGAGAGGTTTATTTTAATAGGGCCGCCTTCGGGACTGTATTTAATGGCATTATCTATCAGGTTGGTAACAACCTGTTCAATACGCAAAGGGTCTACAAGTGCCTGGAGCTTTTGGGGGGCCTGGACTTCAAGCTGGTGAATGTCCGACCCGGTGCTAAAGCCGTCCACCACCCTCTCAATCAAGGTTGTCAGGTTAGTGATTTCTGGTTCGAGGACTAGCTTACCGGCTTCAATTTTTGAAAGGTCTAGCAACCTGACAATCAGCCGGAGCAGCCTTTCAGACTGCTGGTTGATAGTATCGAGGGCGCGGCGCAGGCGGGCCGGGTCTATTTCCCGTTTAAGGTCGAGTTGCCGCACCAGCAGTTGGGCGAACCCGCGCAGGCTGGTCACGGGAGTCTTTAACTCATGCGCAGCCATGCTTAAAAAGTCTTCCCGGATGGCGATAGCCTGCTGGGCTTCAGAGTACAACCGGGCGTTATCCACCGCCATGGCGGCCCGGCGGGCCAGGTCCTGGGCGAGGCTCAAGTCGTGTTCGTCATAGTGATAACCTGATTCCGTGGCAGCAAATTGCAAAACCCCTATCACTTCGTCGCGCATCTTCATAGGAA
>CADDZM010000348.1 GCA_902812345.1 Chloroflexota bacterium
AATAAAGAAAGCGCTAATAAAGAAAGCGCTAATAAAGAAAGCGCTAATAAAGAAAGCGCTAAAGAAACCTTCTCAACAAACGGGAATAGTAATGGCGGCAGCGCTAAAGAACCTGTTGCAGCCACTGGCAGCCCTAACGGGAATAAGGATATTGGCCCGGCGAACGGTAACGGTAACACAGATGGCGCCGGGGTTGGAGGAACCGGCCAGAAGGATCCAAAGGCTCTTAAAGACGAACAGGCCCCGGTGGTACGGTCGGATAAAAGATGAGAAGTATAGCGAGTTTTGTCCCTCAATTTATTAAAAATGTAAGCATTGGCCGGTTTATCGTGGCGGTGGCCCTGGCGATTATCGTCTGGGGCTATGTTATCGTCTCGCAGTACCCCGAACGGACCCTGCCGCCGATTGAAGTGACCCTGGGGGAACCTATCCCGCCGCCGCCCGACCTTGAAGTAGTGCCGAGCGAGAGCCAGGTTAATTCGGTCAGGATAATTCTGAGCGGCCCCAGCGAAACGGTTACATCCGTCACTTATAGTCAGATTAAGCCCTACCTCGACCTTTCCCAATGCCGGGTTGGCACCTGCCTTCCTAAAGTCCAGCTAAAACAACCTTTGCCCCAGTATGTAAGCTGGAAAGCCGAACCTGAAACCGTCCCGGTTGTCATTGAAGCCCGGACTTCCAAGACCCTGCCGGTTGAAGTGATCCGGGGCAGTGATGTGAACCCGGACTATACCCTGGAAGGCGATTTAACTGCCAGCCCGACCGAGGTAACCGTTACGGGCCGCCAGAGCCTTATTGACCGGGTGGCAAAGGCCCAGGTGACGGTAAACCTCACCGGGCGGGTGGGGGCTTTTCGCCTGGCCCAAAGCGTTACCCTGGTAGATACACGCGGCCAACCCATTCCCGATACCAGTTTAACCATTACCCCTTCCACGATTAACGTAACCGGCAATATCGTTTACAAACTGACCTCCCGGACGGTGCCTATCCGGGTTGTGACAACCGGTGAACCGGCGGAGGGTTATATCGCCGGGACCGCCCAGGCTACCCCGCTCCTGGCAACGGTGGTCAGCGGCAACCTGGACACCCTCAATAAACTTGAATTTGTCTCGACCCAGCCGGTTGACATTACCAACGCGTCCAGCCAGGTTTCGACAACCGTGAAACTGGAGCCTATTCCCGATATAACCTTCACCGGTGGGGATTCGGTTCAAGTCAGGATAGGGATTGTGCCTTTCCAGACCAGCAAGACCATTTCGGTCCGGCTGGAATTGGTGAACTCGGCCAGCAATTTGCGCTACAACTATGACCCGACCGTAGTCAACCTGACCATCAGTGGGCCGTATACGGCGTTCCAGCCGGAATTGCCCCTTGATAAAATAAAGGCGACGGTTAATGTCCAGGACCGGGGAGTTGGAACTTATACCATGCCGGTCCAGGTGGAACTCCCGCCTAATCTGGTTGTTACCAACGACCTGACCGTCAAGGTCACGATTTTCCTCCCGCTTACGCCGACCCCTTCGCCAACCAATACGCCTGTACCGACGCCGACCCGGACAGTTGCGCCGACATCAACGCCGACCTTTACGCCCGGCACTTCTTCAACTGTTTCCGGGTTGCCCGCTACTTCACCGGCCCTGACACCCGCCCCGACCAATAATACGGCGGCTTCTTCTTCAGTCGTTCCGAAAGCCGCCGTTACAACTTCGCCTGCCACGCCGGCCCAGGTTCAGACCCTGGCCCCAACCGTCGCGGCGGTGCCGGAAAAGATTATGACCTCTCCCTCGAAGCCAACGGCGGTGCCTGCGACAGTTTCGACTACCTCGGCGGCCCAGACTGTTTCGACTGAAACAAAAACACCACCGCCAACCTTGCTGATTATCAGCCCGGAAAAGTGGCCGACCCCGACTTCTTCGGGCATGGAACTTTTAGTTTACTCCTATCCGGAACCCTCTAAAGAGACGCTGGCCCCACGCTCTAACCGGAATAATTATCTTCTGTGAACCGTTTCAGCTTTAACGACCGCCCCCGCTGGCCCTGGTTTCTGCTGGGCCTGCTTTTCCTGATAGCCCTTTTTGTCTTACGGTTCCTCCCTGCCGGACAGACCCGGTTCGCCCTGGACGAATCTCTTTATTCCGGTATTGCCTTGCAAATCGCCCACGGCGACCCCTTTATGCATACGATTGCCGCCGATAAACCACCCCAGTTGTATTACCTGGTTGCGGCTTCTTTTAAGATTTTTGGCGGCAGCGAGACAGCCGCTCGCCTGCCCAATGCTCTTTTAGGCGTTCTTTTGCTTTTGCCGCTGTGGGGCATCGCCCGGCGGCTTTACCCGGCTCAACCGGCGGTAGCTTTGCTGGCCTGTGGCCTGTTCGCCCTATCGCCCCTGGCCCAGGTGTATGCGCTGACCGTCTTTACTGACCCGATAATGGCCTTCTGGCTGGTGGTCTGCGTCTGGCTGGTAGTATCCCGCCGCTGGTTCTGGGCTGGAATCACGCTGGGTCTTTCAATCTGCGGCAAGCAGCAGGCGCTCTTTTTCCTGCCGTTCCCGGTATTTTTAGCCCTTTTAAGCATAACCTGGCAAAGTTCTTTCAAACTAAAAGCCCTTTTCGGGCAGTC
The DNA here is from genome assembly GCA_902812345.1 of Chloroflexota bacterium. GTDB lineage: Bacteria > Chloroflexota > Chloroflexia > Chloroheliales > Chloroheliaceae > 54-19. Next base: position 2,620 of record CADDZM010000348.1, read on the forward strand.
GGTTAAGGCCGGTTCACGGCTGCTGACCGGGGCCGTTATCCCACTGCTGGTCGTGGTCTTGTTTGATAAACTTCGTAACCAGGTCAGCTCTTTTATTTATGGGGCAGCCGTCAACAGTGATAAACTCGGCCTGGTCGGACCGGCTTCCTGGCCTGCACGGTTAGTGAACTGGTGGAGTCGGGTCTTACAGTATTTCTTCATTCCCAACCCGTTCGGCTTAATCTTGTTGGCCCTGGTACTGGTTTATAGCGGCTGGCTGGTCTGGCGGTTGTGGCAAGCTCACTTTTACTTTTCCGCCGAAGCCCGCAAGCAAAGCCCCGGCGAAAGTTTTGCTCGACTGGCCGACCTGGCTTTAATCCTGGGTATCGTGGTAGTGCTGCTGTGGCATACCGCCCTGACCTTTCCCATCTGGGACCGCTACCTGCTGCCGGTGGTGCCGTTCGCCGCTCTTGTGGTGGCGCGGGCGCTGGTATGGCTGGCCGGTCAAATCTTACCCGGTCCTGACCGGTTTAACTGGAAAGTTGCCGGAATTGGCCTGGTTGTTTTCGCTTTCATGGTAGTACCGCTGGCCCAGGCTGAGAGCGGGAAACTACCCCTTGGCGGCGATTACCTGGCTTTTAACGGTAAAGGACCAGGCGCTCACCACGCTTTTGATGGCATCGAGCAACTTGCCGTTTTTTTTAGAAACAATGCCCCGCCCGGTTCGGTCGTCTTCCATGAAGGAATGGACTGGCATTTTAGCTATTATCTTTTTGGCCTGCCCCTCCGGATTCTCTCTAACTACGGTCAGCCGCTCGACCCGAACGTGGTTGCAAGGGCGGCTAATGAGCCAACCCCGGCTTACGTGGTCTTCGCGGACTGGCAGGGTTCCTCTTTCCAAAGCTTGTCTGAAGCCCTGGCCGCCTCCGGCCTCTGGCTGGAAGAAGCCTATGACGTTTACCCCGGCAACGGTGAGCGGTTATCCTTCGCGGTCTACCGGGTTACAAAAATTTAAGCATAATTTCATACTTTATTTAGCGTCTTGGCAAGCTTCTTGCATAATAATGCTTTGTGCTAACTATTATTGCTTCGCTAGAGATTAAATAGAGGTGGAGCAAACTAATTTATTGGGAAAGAACGAACAGCAGGAGGTTTTATGCCAGATTACAATTTTAGGCGCGGAATGATAGTTTACGGCGCGGATAACCAGCGTTTAGGAACGATAGATGACCTGAATGACTCTTATTTCACGGCGAACGGCCAGCAATATCCTCTTAACGGTGGCTACCGGGTAGAAGGCCAGAATGTTTACCTGACCGGCAACACCAATTATGTGGGCACGGACCGCAACTATGCGGGTACGGACCGGAATAGCATGAATGTGCCGGTATACGAAGAGCAGTTGAATGTTGAGAAACGCCAGGCCAACCTGGGTGAAGTTCAGATCCACAAAACCGTCAGCCAGGAGCAGGTAAACGTTCCGGTTGAATTACGCCGGGAAGAAGTTTCGGTTGACCAGCGCGACATTAATGACCGCCCGATAGAGGCGGGTGAAGCGGCCCAGGCTTTCCAGGAAGGCACTATTCGCGTGCCGGTTCGGGGCGAAGAAGCGGTGGTTAATAAGCAAGCCGTCGTGACGGGCGAGGTTAATATTAACAAGAATGTCACAGCCGAGCGTCAGACTGTCGCTGATACGGTCCGCCGTGAGCAGGTTCAGGTGGATGATAGTTCGGTCCGCCAGAATCCGGGTGTAGCCCGCACCGATAACTACAATACTACCGCTAACACCGGCTATAATACCACCGACAACTATAGCACCGGCAATCGGGCCAATACCGGGAATTATGCCGACACCAATTATGCGGCCACTAACACCGATTATGCGGGCAACACCGGCACCACCAACTATTCGGCCTCGAATATCCAGGAAGGCCAGGATGTGGTTGGCAACGATGGCGGGTTTATCGGTCGGGTCAAGGAATTAGGCGACAATGATTTCCGGGTGGACCGCAAGATGAAGCCTGACATCAATGTGACCTACACTTCCATTCAGAACCTTAATGGCGGTCAGATTGTCCTTAACGCGCCGGCCACTGATTACAATAACTTTCTCTAAACCTGAATAACAGTTAGAGAGGTATCCCTGTTTTAGAATACGTTACAGCCCGGATGGTTATCACTGTCCGGGCTGTGCTTTTTCTAAAAAGGGCTGGCTTAAAAGTTGCTTTAAGTTATGCTTGGGTAATAACGAAAATGTTAGTAAGCAGCCTGCTCCCGGTCGAAGCAGGCCTGAAGGGGAGATAAAAATGCAACCACAATATTCGCAGATTGAACCGGGCGCGGTCGTGCTTGCCAGGGATGGCTTTATCGGGACGGTTGAGCAGGTGCTTCCTGCCGCTTCGGCGGGGCAGACCGGCTATTTTGTCACCGCCCCCAACCCGAACGGCGAACGTCTGCTCGTCCCACTCGACCTGGTTGACGCCAATTCGCAGCCCGGCGAAGTTTTACTTAAAGATGTATTTCAGAACGTTTTGCAGCATTCCCGCAATGTCCCGGCCGGGGCCGACCCGCGTACTTTTCTTACCCAAACGGCTACCCCTACGGCAAACCCTGCCGTAAACACGGGCTTAGCTGACCAGAGCCGCCTGACCGTCCCGGTAATCGAAGAAAGGCTGGAAGTTGGCAAGCGAACTGTTGAGCTTGGCTCCCTGGAAATCAACAAGACCATCGAGGAGGTCCAGGACTCCCGCCGCTTGCCTCTTTCCTTCGACCAGTTGGATGTCGAACATGTCGCCGTTAACCGGCCCCTGGACGCCCCGCTTGAACCACGCTACGAGGGTGATGTTTTGATTATCCCCGTAATGGAAGAAGTGCTGGTAGTTGAAAAGCGGCTGATGCTCAAGGAAGAAGTCCGCGTCAGCAAGCGCCAGGTAACGCGCGTCCAGCAAGTAAACGAAACCTTGCGGCGCGAACATATCCAACTGGTCTCGCCTGATAACAACCTGGTAAATATCAACGACATGACGGCCTCAAACGCCCCTGGCGGGCCGCAGCAAAGCTCGGTTGACGAGATTATAGATGGTGATATGGATCCGGCTCAAACTGGTCTGCCTGTCACAGAGCAACCTACTATGGCAAACCCGGCCGTACCCTACCAGCCCGTCGGCTATGATCAACCGCCTTCCTCCGCCGGTACTCCAAACCGGGCGAAGCCGCCTGCGGGTACTTTCCGGCCCGAGGACCCCAGGTAATCTAACCCGGGCGGGTTTAAAAATCAAACAGGAGTCATTCCTGATTAGCTGTCCCAGGCGAATTCCTCTTGCCAAAGGCAGCGGTAGGTCTGGCGGGATAACCTGATTATTAAAGATTTTAAGACCCTTGCTTGAACGAGGAGTAACTTACAATCTCAATAAAGTTACCGGGTTAGCCCTGGTAACCGGAGTGCGAGGTAAGTACCACGACATACTTAACCTTGCACTTTTTTATTTCATGCTCTGCCTTGGCATTTGCCCTGAATTACTTTT
>CADDZM010000349.1 GCA_902812345.1 Chloroflexota bacterium
ACCGCCCGGCACCGATTTGCAATCCACCACCAACAAGGCTATCCAGGTTGAGAACCTTGCCAAAACTTTGCAGAGCCAGGGTCAAGTTTCGGACATCCAGACTACTATTGGTCAGGGCAGCGGGACTGCGGCGGCCCTGGCGCAACTGACCGGCGGCAGCGCCGGGGGGGTCTCAAACGCCGCCGCGCTTACTCTTAGCCTGACCGGCCAGGCAGGCGACCCCCAGGCGCTGGCTAGCTCCCTCGAAGGGCAAATTAACGCTATCGGCGGTTTTCAGAGCGTTAAGGTCCAGACCGTCTCGGCAACCCAGGGCGGCGGCGGGGCGGGCGGCCAGACTTCCGGTCTTGACATCGAACTGGTCAGCAACAACACCGCCAACCTGCGCCAGGCCAACAAAACCATCCTGGATTACCTGAGCGGCCCCAGGGCGGCGGAACTTAATATCGCCAACGTCACTTCTAACCTGGCCGATGTCAAACCGGCCCTGCAAATTGACGTGAACCCGCAGCTTGCCATTGTACACGGCACCACCGCCGCCCAGGTCGCCCAGCAAATCGGCGGCCTCTTGAACGGCAGTAACGCCGGGACTATCACGCTCAGCAACGCCAGCGACCCGAGCGCCGCCAACAAACCACTCAGCCTGTTCGTCCAGGTAGACCCTACCAAAATAAACCAGGACCGCCTGAAAAATCTGCCGGTCGGGACCATTAACCCGGTGCCGCTGGCGCAGGTCGCCACCATCCAGGAAGTGCCGGGCGCGGTCAGCGTGACCCGCATCAACGGCGACCAGGCGGCCTCGATTACCGGCAAAATCACCAGCCAGAACACTATTGACGTACAGCGCAAGGTCGAGCAGGAAGTCAAGAAGTTAAGCCTTCCGGCGGGCGTTACGGTCGGCAGCGGCACGCAGGCCCAGTCGCAGAGCCAGGCGCTACAAAGCCTGGGGGTGGCCCTCCTGATAGCGATTGGCCTGGTCTACCTGGTCATGCTCATCTGGTCCGGGTCGCTACTAAACCCGCTGGTGATTCTGTTCTCACTGCCCCTCGCGGCTATCGGGGCCATCCTGGGCCTCTTTATCACCGGCAAGCCTATCGGCATTACCTCGCTCATCGGTATGCTCATGCTGATTGGTATCGTGGTGACGAACGCTATCGTGCTGCTGGACCTGGTCGAGCAATACCGCCGGGGCGGCCGCTCGATCTACGACGCGGTCTTGCACGCCGGGCAGGTACGGGTGCGGCCTATCCTGATGACCGCCATCGCGACCATTGTGGCGCTGTTCCCGCTGGCGCTCAGTTCGGGCAGCGACAGCTTTTTGACCTCGGACCTGGCAATCGTGGTGATGGGCGGGTTATTCACCTCGACCATGCTGACTTTGCTGGTGGTCCCGGTGGTCTACAGCCTGGTTAACGGCCTGCGTAACCGCCTGACGCGCAAGCCCCAAACGCCGTACATTCCCCCGGCCCAACCCGTCCCGACCGATGAAAACAGGGTCGAAGCGGTAAGTTAAATTCCGGCTTCGGGTTTAAGGTAAAGCGCGAAAAAGAACCGGGCGGCAGATTGTTAAAGTCTGCCGCCCGGTTCTTTTATAGGATGGTTGTAACATTGCATTTGTGAGAGGGAATTGTTTTCCCGACTGGTCGGGAAAGCAATTCCCTCTCCCAGCCGCTATCAGTCCTCTTCCGGCGGCTTTTCCGGGCTTTTATCGAGTGAGATCTCAGCAATCAGGGTCGTGCCGTTTCCGGGTGAAGACTCAACCGTCAAAGTGCCGCCGACAAGGTCAACTCTTTCCCGCATCGAGGCCAGGCCGACCGAAGTAAACTGGACCAGCTTATCCTGCACCACGAAGCCTTTACCCTGGTCCTGCACAACCACCGTTATGTCGCTGCCAACCATCATAATTTGCACCAGGGCTTTATTCACCCCGGAGTGCCGGATTACGTTGGTCAGGGCTTCCTGAACCACCCGGAAGATAGTGGTTTCGACTTCGCTCGGCAGGCGAGTTTCCAACCCTCTTTGCCGGAAATCAATTTTCATGCCTGTTTGAGACATAAAGCGCTGGATATGCAGGGTCAGGGCCGGTACCAGCCCCATTTCATCCAGCACCGAAGGCCGCAAATTAAGCGAAAGCTCCTGCACGCGGGTCGTAAGCTCATCCACCACGTTCAGGGCATTTAACAGCAGGTTATCCCGCACTTCCAGCGGCTGCGATTTAATACTTTCCAGCATAAACTTGATGCCGGTGAGGTACTGGCCGACTTCATCGTGCAGCTCGCGGGCCAGAAAACGCCGTTCGGTTTCCTGGACCCGCATCAAGCGGGTGGACAGTTCGGCCAGGCGCTTGCGTTCGAGCTTCAAAGACTGGTTAGCCGCTTGCAGTTCGGCGGTACGCTCCTGGATGCGCACTTCCAGTTCGGCCTGGGCCAGGCGTTGTTCGTGAATGTCGGTGGCAGCCGCGAACCAGCTCAATATTTTACCCGTTTCATCCACTAACGGCTGCAACCGGACCAGGAACCAGTGGTACTGCCCGTCAATGCCCCGGATACGATACTCCTGGCTTAAAGGCTGGCCCCGGTCTAACGCTTCCTGGAAATTCAGCCGGGCCTTTTCGCGCTCGTCCGGGTGAACAAAATCCAGCCCGTTGGTTTCGAGGGCTTCTTCGAGGGTCTGGCCGGTATATTCCAGCCAGGGCTGGTTGTACCACAGCATAACGCCTCGCGGGTCGTTACTCCACAGCAGGTCAGGCACGACATTGACCACCACCCGGAATCGCTCCTCGCTTACGCGCAAGGCTACTTCGGCCTGTTTGCGCTCGGTGATGTCAATGATATATTCGACCCCTTCGTCCTGATTTATCCGGGTAGCGGCGAATAAACCCCACCAGCGCGAACCGTCCTTACGGATATATTCCTTCTCATAAGGGGTAGTCTGGCCCCGGGTTTCAAATTCCTCGATGGCGTGCAGCGATTGAGGCATCCATTCCGGCGGGGTCATGGTGTCCCAGCGCAACAGCCCTTGCGAGGCTTCTTGCTGGGTGTAACCGCTCATTTCCAGGAAAGCCTGGTTAGCCGAGGTGACAGAACCATCTGTCCGGAAAAAAATAACTCCGACCGTTTCGATTTCCAGAGCCTTGCGCAAGCGTTCTTCAGATTCGCGCAAGTTCATTTCGAGCTTTTTACTCTCGCTGATATCAATTATTACCATTACTGCGGAGTAGACCTTACCGGCGGTATCGCGCAGGGGCGACGCGCTAAAGTTAGCCCAGATTACCGAACCATCTTTGTGAATAAGCCGGTTTTCAACCTGGAAAGCCTGGCCTTCCGGGACCATCAGGTCAAATAAACGCCGGTATTCAGCAACATCGTCCGGGTTAATCAGGTCGAAGGTCGGTTTGCCGGTAAGCTCCGATTCGGAATAACCGAGGATTTCGCCCATCTTATGATTGACCAGGGTCAGTTTACCATCCAGGTCAGCCCGGCAAACCCCCGCCGTCGCCTGGTTGACAATGGTGCGGAAGCGTTCTTCGGATTCAAGCAAAGCCTGTTCGGAGTGTTTGCGCTCGGTAATATCCAGAAAAGTTAAAACAATGCCGTCAATGCGGTCCTCCAGGGTGCGGTAAGGCAGCACCCGGACCATATACCAGTAGTCATCCAGGGATTTAACCTCCCGCATTACCGGCATAAGGTCGCGCATTACCTTTTCCACGTCCTGCTGCAAATCTTTATATTGCAGGCGGTGGGTGAGATGGGCCAGCGGGCGGTCCAGGTCGGTCGGGATAATATTAAATAGCTGCTCCACTTTTGGGGTGTAGCGTTTAATCTGCAAATTGCGGTTGAGGAAAATAGTCGCTATATCGGTCGAAACCATCAGGTTCTGCAAATCACTGTTGACGTGGCTGACTTCCTCAACCTTGATTTTTAATTCCTGGTTAACCGTCAGCAGTTCCTCGTTAACCGCCTGCAATTCCTCGCGGCTGGTTTCGAGTTCCTCGGTAGCCGAGCGCAACTCCTCATTGATAGCGTGGAGTTCTTCGTTGGAGGCTTTAAGCTCCTCGACCGAGGTTTCGTACTGCTCAATGGTCGTACGCAACTGGCCCTTGATTACTTCGTTTTCTTCCTCCAACTGTCGGACAAGCGCTTCTTCTTTAGCGCTAGCGCCGTTCCCGTCTAAATTTACCTCCCTGGCTTCATTAGATAGTTGCAGAATTTCTTTCTCGGCGCTTATATCAATCTCATCAAAAATCACCAGAATGTAACCCTGTAAAGAGCTCGGTTCTTTGATGGGACGGATAACCAGGCGCACCAACCGGTCCACCCCGTCCCGTTTAAAGTGCAGGCGGCGCGTTTCGGTGGTTTTCGCATACTGGGAGGCATTATAAAGGCCGCTGCGTAAATCGAGGCGCACTTCCGGGGAAACCAGGCGCAGCAGGTTCGTGGTCGGCTCGCCGCCCCGCAACTGGAGATAGCGCCCGGCTTCGTTGGAGAGATGGATTATATCAAAGTTTTCGTCTATAACCACGCTCGGCGGCGCGTACATTTCCAGGATGCTCTGGTGCAACTCACTGGGAAGCACATTTCTTTCTCTGAGCCGTTCCGGCAGATTGGAAACCGGCAGCATTTGAGCATCGGCCTGCTTTTCGGGCCGGGATTTTGATCCTGCCGGCGGCGGTACTGTTAGCGGTTGGTAGAAGCGCGGCACGGCTCGACGGGCATAAATATGATGTTTTTTATCATAATTTGAAAAAAGGAGCGAAGAACCGTCCGCCGTTTCGGAGGTGCCAAGTAATAAAAAGCCTTCCGGCTTGAGGGCAAAATGGAACAGGGCCAGAAGTTGGTCCTGGGCGTCCCGGTTCAAATAGATTAACAAATTACGGCACGAAACCAGGTCGAGCCGGGAAAACGGGGAGTCCTTGAGCAGGTCGTGTGCCGCAAAGAGGACTGTTTCGCGCACCTCTTTACGGACCCGGTAGCGGCGGCCGGAATGGGTAAAATAATTATGAAGCCGCTCCGGTGACACATCCAGGCTGATTGTCTCAGAGTAACTGCCCTCGCGGGCAACCGCAATTGCGCGGTCATCCAGGTCGGTGGCAAAGATTTGGAGTTTGGGGACGTAGTTCAACCGGCTGGCATATTCGTGCAGGAGAATCGCCATGGAATAAGCTTCTTCGCCGGTGGCGCACCCCGCTATCCAGACCCGCACCAGGTTGTCGGGAGCATCCTTACCCACAAATAAAGTCGGAATTACATTAGTGGCCAGGTGCTCCCAGACTTCTCTGTCCCGGAAGAAATTGGTAACACTGATTAAGAGGTCGCGCATCAGCGCCTGGACTTCTGCGGGATGGGTTGTCAGGTAACCCAGGTAGGCGGGCAGGTCTTTCATATAATTAACCTGCATGCGCCGTTCAATGCGCCGTTTAAGGGTAGAGCGTTTGTATAGAGCAAAATTATGGCCGGTCCGCACGTGTAAAAGGGCCAGGATTTCAAGTAAAGTGTCGCCTTTAGGTTCCACTTTTTCCAGGTCGTGACCATCCGCTTCCGCCTCACCGAGCGGGAGGCCGGGAAGCTGTAAATTTATTGTATGTTTATTTTGACTATAATTTAAGAGCCACTGGCCCATCTGGCCTACCGGCAAAATCCGGTCGGCAAAGCCGGTAGAAATAGCGCTTTTAGGCATCTGGTTATACTGGGCTTCTTCGGGATCCTGGACCAGGGCTAACCCGCCCATTTCTTTGACCCGGGGCAGGCCAACCGAGCCATCGGCCCCGCTGCCCGAAAGCACTACCGCCGCCGACCAATCGGCATGGGTGTCGGCCAGGGTGCGGAAGAAAAGGTCAATCGGGGCGCGGTCGGTCCTGGCTTTTTCCAATTCCGCAACGCTTATATAGCCGTCACTCATCGAAAGTTGCTTGCCGGGCGGAATAACATAGACCTTATCCGGTTTAACCAGCACCTTTTGAGTAACCTGGATGACGGGCAGGCTGGTATGATTTTGAATTATAGAAGCCAGGTTGCTCTCGTTTTCGGGCGAGAGGTGCGTGACGACCACAAAAGCCATGTTTAGTTTAGTTTTGGGAGCGGGCAAACTTTCAAAGAACTTCTCCAGGGC
>CADDZM010000350.1 GCA_902812345.1 Chloroflexota bacterium
CGGCTATGCCCGCCTCTGGCGGATAAGCCCCGGCAATATCCAGCGAAAGGCTGGCTTCCCCGGTTGATTGATGATAAGCCACCCCCGTTCCGTGAAACTCTCTGCCGTCCTTTTGCTGAACTCCGTTGACCAGGGGCAGGTTGTGGAAAGCCGACTGCATAGTCCAGATAGTGTAGCGGTCGGGGCTGAAAGTTTTAGCCGTGTAGTTCCCGACGCCCACGTCTATAAGAACCGGCTGACCGTCGAAATAGACCAGGAAACTGCCGACATCGTTGTGATTGTGGCTCTCGAAGTTGTGGCCGCCCTTGACTGCCACAAAGAAACCTTCCGCCCGGTCGGGGTAAGCCCGCGCCGTCATAACCTCGATATTTTCCAGCCAGCTATCTTGCGAGTAGCGAGGTTGGGCCGGTTGAGCGGCCATTTCCGGGTAAAGCTGCAAGTTCAACAGGCGGTGTTGCAGGGTATGAGAGGCGGTCAGAAACGGGTTGGCGGAAGCATGGAAAGCGGCCAGGCCCAGCGAAATAAGCTGTGGGTCGGCAATTCTCTGGCCGTAGCGGTAGACCCGGCTGGCGATTATTTCGACTTTAGGTGAACCATCTGCGAAATTGACGAAATAATTGTCCTTGATATGGACCCGGTAGATATAGCGGCCCATTTCGGCCACCACAGGCAGCCCGAAAAAGTTGATTTTGCCAGCCGAAGCCCCGTAAAGAGTTTCCAGGCAGTCGAAAAGTGACCCGGCCGCCCGCTGCCAGTAGGTTGCGCCTTCGTCGCAGCCGCCATCGGCGGGGTAAGGTTCCAGGAAACTGTCTAAACTCTGCAAAATCCGGCTGACCGCTTTTACTCGTTTTTCCGGGTCCGGTTCCAGCAGTAAAAAGGCCGCCAGGCAGTTAGAATTACACCAGGGATTCCAGTTGTTGACGTGATGGTTGGCTACGGCCTCAAAACCCATCCACCAGAAGCCATCATGCTCAAAATAAGGTTGCAGAATGCGGGTTTTAACTTCGTGGACGATTCTTTCGCTGATAAGCGGGCTAACCGCATCCAGGCGCGGCTGCAAGAGGTAACGGACCCAGGCCAGCAAAGCCCCCGTTTCACAGGCAAAAAGGTCAATTACCGGCCTGGAAAATTCCGGCAAAGCCGGTTGTCCGGGTGGAATGGCTCTGATATTGGCCGGATGAATGCGGTTGTGGGCCGGGATAGCCCAGCCGGACTCCTCGCAGATAGTCCAAACGCCATTAATGATGTCGTCCAGGAAGCGGCCCCGGTCTTCAATACATTCGGCCAGGGCCAGCTTGCAAAGGGCGATCCGCCGGTTAAAATATGCTTCCTCGTAATGGTCGCGATTGCCGGTGCGGCTGTACTCTAAAAAGAGGGTCGCGGGCAGACTCGGCCAGTCGTACCCGGTGAGCGGTTCGGCCTGCTCGAGGTGGGCTGCTTTAACTTTTTCGGGAAGCTGCTTCCAGGCCGGACGATCCGCAACGGTCGGGTAGGGGTGATAGCTTTCCAGGGGCAACAGCCGCGCTTTTAATTCATTTTCGGAATAGGTTCCGGTTAACATGCTGTATATTCTCCTTAAAACGTGGCGTCGGGATTTCTCCCGACGCCACGTTTTATTAAAAACACTTAATTCTGCCGTCAGGCAAAATACAGCTTTAAACTTTGAGCGATTCGGCGAACTCCTTAGCCGCCTGGGAACCGCCCCGGCTTTTCCAATCGTTGATCATGGTACTCAGTGAGTCGAGGCTGTCCCGCCCGGTGATGATGGCGGTCCCCCGGTCGATCAACAGCTGGTTGAGTTCATTGGACTTGGCATTCCAGGTGGCCGAAAATCCGCCCATGGTGGGATCGTCAATTCCAACTGTCATCAGGCTGGCTATGGCATCCTGCATTAGTTTGGCGTGGTCAGGATACCCCGAATAAAAGAGGGCGATGGGAGCGTTGGCAATCGCGGTCAGGTCCCCGAGTTCTTTCTTGCCCTGGTCGGTCAGGACCCGGGTGCCGTCGGGCTGAACCGTGTTATCCACGCCATCTATACCGTAGCTCTTGAAGTTGGCTTCCTCGCTGCCAAACGGCGACGACAGGTAATCCAGTATGCGCAGCAGTTCCTTGACCCTTTCTTTGTCCTTGCCGATTTTGGAAGGGATAGCCGCGAAGCCGAAAGAACCAGGGCCAAGCCAATTGTTGGATTTGCCGCCATCAAACCCTGGCATCGGCTGTACCACCACGTCCGCTTTCGGGCTAACCTTCTGAGTGGTAACCCGGAGTCCGGTCGGGCCCGGTATAGCGGTAATTCCATCCGTGTAGCCGCCGAACTTTCCGGCGCTAAAGTTGTTCTTGGTCTGGTCGGCCTGAGTCAGCGAGTCGGGATAGATAACCCCGGCCGCCCACAGTTCGCGCATATAGGACAAAGCCTGCTTGTATTCCTCGGTTTCGATGTGATAGGTCAGGCTGCCATCGGCCTCTTTGCGCCACTGGTTCGGCACCCGGAACATGTTCATTATCGGGCGGCAGTTGACCGAACCGGCCAGGCCAGTCGTGAACGAAAAGCCCCAGGACTTGCCCGGACCGACGCCGCCAGGGTCTTTGGTCGTGAAGTCTTGCAGCAACTTCTTGAATTCGTCGGCGTTCTTGAAGTTGGGATTACCCATCTTTTCGGCCCAATCTTTACGCCACATCATGCCGTGAACGACCTGGAAGCGCGGGCGAGGAACCCCGTAAATCTTGCCTTTGACGGCGATATTCTTCCAGATGCCGGGCGGATAGGCCGCCAGGTTGGGGAATTCCTTGAGGCCGTCGCCGGTCACAAAGGGGGTCAGATCGGTATAAACTCCCTGCACAATATTCTTCATATCGTCCGTGGAGGTGAAAGTAAGGTCGGGCAAATCGCCGCTGGCGGTCAACACGGCCAGTTTTTCGGTATACGAGGAGGCTGGCTGCAGGACCGGCTCCCACTTAACGCCCAGCCGTTTATCGATTTCCTGCCAGTATTTGTTAGAGCCCTTTTCGGTAGGCGGCGCGCCGTAAGTTATACAAAAGCTCTTTACAACCGAGCCTTTACCCGGAATGGCCTTTGTCGCCTTGAAGGGGGGTGGGGGCGCTAAAAAGGCATCGGGCACTCCTGGAATAGTTGATTTCAACACGGTGCCTGAAGCCGCGACCGTCGTAGCTCCGGCGGCGGTAGTTGCGGAAGCCGAAGTTGTCGCAGCGGCGGCTGAAGTCGTTGCGCCAGCCGCGGTTGTCGCAGCGGCGGCTGAAGTCGCAGCGGCGGCTGAAGTCGTCGTAGCGGCTGAAGTCGTCGTAGCGGCTGAAGTCGTCGTAGCGGCGGTGGTGGGAGCCGCGGTTGCTACCGCCGGGGTAGCCGTGCTATCACCGCAAGCCGCCAGGATGGCCCCGCCCGCCGGAACCAGGGCGGCCGCCGTGGCCGCCAACCGGATAAATCTGCGCCTGCTGACGCCCTCTGCCGGAGAGGACTTCTCTGGACCTGGGCTACCTTGCCCAAAAGCTGTGTCACTCATACTAAACTCCTCCTCTAAATCAAAGATTTAGTTTATTGGTTATGCTCGTTGATGCGAGTAATAAGCTGCCAGAAATAATTTGTCTGACCGGGCTAACGAATTAGCCCGACCGAAAATCTGTAATTAACCTTTAATAGAACCGGTTAATACACCTTTAGTAAAATATTTTTGCAGGAACGGATAGACCACCAGGATAGGCACCGTCGCGATTACCACTACCGCCATCTGGACGGTCAGCGGCGGCGGCGGTAGCTGGTTGGGGTCCAGGGTATCAGTTAAGGTTGACCCTTGCAGCACGAACTGGCGCAAGACCAGTTGGACCGGCCACTTGGCGGCGTCGTTGATATACAGGATCGCGTCGAAAAAGTCGTTCCAGTGCGAGACCCCGTAAAACAGGCCGATTGCCGCTACCACCGCTTTGGATAAGGGCAGGACAATGCTCCACAGCACCCTTATATCGTTGGCCCCATCCAGCTTGGCGCTCTCGATCAGTTCATCCGGTAAACTCATAAAGAAGTTGCGAATGACTACCAGGTTAAAGGCGCTGATTGCCCCCGGCAGTATCAACGACCAGAGCGAGTCAATCAGGCCGAGTTGCTTCACGACCAGGTACTTTGGAATAATGCCGGGCGCAAAGAGGATGGTGAACAGGACCAGCGCCAGGATAACTCCCCGCCCTATCACGCCCCGGCGGCTTAGCCCGTAAGCCATAGTGACGGTCAGAGCCAGGTTCACGAAAGTGCCGACCACCGTTATAAAGAGGCTGATAATCAGCGAGTTTGTAACAGTCCCGCTTTTTAACACGTAAGAATAAGCGTCAAAGGTGGGATGGGTGGGGAAAATGACCAGCCCTTTTGAAACCACATCCTGGTAGTTGGAAAAGCTTACTGCCAGCACGTAGACGAAAGGAAAGAGCATTACCAGGGTAATCAAACTCAAGCTCAGCCGCAGACCCCACCTGCTCAAAAAGCTCGGTTTTTCCATCCAGTGGTACATTAGAATAAGCCCTCCTCGCCCAGCTTTTTGGAAATCTTGTTGGCGGCCAGGATCATTAACAGCCCGATGGCGCCCTTGACCAACCCGACCGCTGTGGCAAAACTCCAATCTCCATTCTGGACGCCCCTGGTATAAACAAAGGTGTCAATTACTTCGCCCGCGTTGAGGCCAACTGCCTGGCGTTGCAGGAAGATTTGCTCAAAGCCGGTCGAAAGGACCGTACCCAGTCGCAGCACCAGCAGCAAAATAATGATAGCTCGGATACCCGGCAGGGTCACGTGCCAGATGCGCTGCCATTTATTGGCCCCATCAATCACGGCCGCTTCATATAATGTCAGGTCAATCGAGGTCAGGGCCGCCAGGAAGATAATCGTGCCCCAGCCGCTTTCTTTGAAGATGACCTGGATGACTACCAGCGGTTTGAACAGGTCGGGATTGCCAATAATCGAGATTGGCTGGCCGCCGGTGCCTCGAATCAGGTTGTTTATGAAACCGTCACCGCCCAGGATTTGCTGAAAAAGGCTGATGATAATCACCCAACTGATGAAGTGGGGCAGGTAGAGGACGCTCTGGACCAGCCGCTTGAAAAACTGGTTGCGGACCGCGTTGAGCATGAGGGCCATGGCAATCGGGACTGGAAAGGCAAAGACAATCTGCAAAAAACTGATGATTAAGGTGTTCGAGATAACAATGCCCACATCGGGGTCGGTAAAGAGCTTGCCAAAGTTAGCCAGCCCTACCCAGGGGCTATCAAAGAAGCCGAGATAAGGCGAAAAATCCTGGAAGGCAATAATATTGCCCAGCAGCGGCAGGTATTGGAAGACTACAAAATATAAAAAACCGGGTGCAATCAACAGGTAAATCCAGCGTTCGCGCCACAGGCGGAAGCGGATAGGGGTCTTTTTGACCGGCTGGCTGATTGTCAATCGGCCGGTTGGGTCGGGCTTGCTCTCCAATTTTTCGGCTTGTAAAAACTTGTTCATGTAGCGTCCTCGCGGGCGGGAAGTAACCGCCGGGTACTTCCGCGTACCTTCTTACCTTCAAATCTAAAAAGCGCTGGTTATCCGGCTTTTAGCCAGTTACTAAAGGCGGTTTTCCAATTTACCAGAAGTAGAGTTGGTCCGGTTTCCCCACCGCCCGCAACAGAGCTTCCAGGTAGAAATAATCGCCAAAGGGCAGCATATTGTCGGCCATCCCGGCCCTGACATGGTATGCGCCGTGGCGCAAAAGACCCTCGGCCTGCTCGAAACCGGCCGTGGAATAATGCCGGGCCAGGCTGCTCAAGATTTTAAGGCCCACTCCCCGGTAATAGACCGCTTCCGCCGGGTCGGGCAGTTGGCCGGCCAGCAGCAAGAGTCCCGCCGCTGTAATCGCGCCCGCCGAACTATCGCGATAGGGCTGAGTCGAAGCATCCGGGCTGTAGTCCCAGAAAGGCACGCCATCTTCGGGTAAATGGGCGATGGCGTAATCGGCCAGCTTTTTGGCAAGCTCACGGAACTGGCCCTGCCCGGTATGGGCATAAGAAAGAGCAAAGCCGTGAA
>CADDZM010000351.1 GCA_902812345.1 Chloroflexota bacterium
TCTAAAGGAATATTTTTGTTTAAGGATAGGCTGTGGATTAACCTGATTCATGTACTACTACTATTAGTATAAACGGTGGAATGGGATATAGAAGAACACCGGCCAGGGTGGTTATGCCAGGCTAATACCAACACAACAGCCAGGTACATCACTGATATTTGTTAAAGGGTCTGATAGTAAGGTCAGTAATTTCCGCGTTTTTGGATAAGCTTAAGGCGTTTATTATAGTGGTGGCCACGTCTTCCGGCTGGATTAAACGCTCAGGCCGGTATTCCCGGTTTTCCGCCGTAAAGATGGCCTGCTGCATGGGCGTGGCGGTCCGGCCTGGGAAAATGCTTAGGACCCGCACTCCATAAATATTGATCTCTTCTCTAAGGCTGTCCGCGATAGCCTTAAGAGCGTGCTTGGTGGCGGCGTACAGGCCGGTATTGGTCTGGGACTGGCTGTTGAGACCGGCCTTTGAATTTATAAAGACAATCTGCCCCTGGCTTTCTATAAGTAAGGGCAGCAACGACTGGGTCAGTAGAAAAGGCGCTCGTACATTCACCTGGTACTGTAAATCAAAATCCTTGAGACTGGCCTCTTTTAAGGGGCTGACAACGATAACCCCGGCGCTATGGATAAGCAGGTCCAGCCGGTCGAAATCATGGGCCAGCCGGTTTTTCAGGTTTAAAATATCTTTGTTCTCGCACAAATCCACCTCATAACACCTGACCTGAACCGATTTGGAACGAAGCTTTTCCGCCATTGCCTCCAACTTTTCTATCTGGCGGCCTACCAGGGCCAGGTGGCAGCCCTGGGCCGCCAGCTTAGCGGCCAGTTCCTTGCCCATGCCGCTGCTGGCCCCGCTTATCAGGGCCACCTGATTAGTGAAAAGGGAAGGTGTGTTTGAGGGTGGTGTAATTGTCATTCTCAGTCTACTTGTAAGCTAATTAAGGCTGCATCGCTAGCTGGCATTTCCAGTAAATCGTGTTGAGCCAGGAGAGTGGCGGCCTGGCGAATATTTTCAAAGGGTAAGCCTGAAAGGTTCGACATATCCAGCAAGCTATGTGTTCCATCGGCCAGATTGAGAACCCATAGCAGGGCCATTTCAGCCATTTTTTCGTTTGAAGCCCCGCCCATTGCCCGGTAAAGACCGCGTTTGCCAAGTTGCGGTTCGCATTTCGGATTTAAACTCTGGTAGTAAACGTTATTTTCAAGAACATTCAACACTTCCAGGATTTTGACCAGCGAGTCGGCTAGAAAAGGCGGCTGCACAAAGTCAAGATTATCGGCCGAGGTATGGTATTCGGAGTAGTGGCCGTGGCGGGACCGCATAAAACAGCCCACCGGCAGATTAAATCCCGGCGAGCAGTACTGCCGTTCGTCATAGCCGAAGGGGTAAAAGTCAATGATCTGGTGGGCCGCGCCGCTGTATTTAAGCACATTTTGCATGGCCCGGTCTATTTCAGCGTCGCCCCTGCGGCTCTTCTTGTAAGTAATCGCTCCCGCGTCGCCCACGCCTGTGACAACCAGACCGTGCTTGATGCGGCCTACTTTATCCTCGTTGCGGCTCAGCCAGGTGATTGAACCGATGGTGCCGGGAATAAAGACAAAGCGGTAAGTGTAATAGTGAGGATGCCGGTTGAGGTACTCGGCCAGGTGGGCGGCCAGGGCGATACCCGAAAGGTTATCATTGCACAGGGAGGGGTGGCAGACGTGACAGGAAATCAATATTTCCTCTTCGTTCCCGTTCGTGCCGGGCAAGAACCATTCGCCGTAAGTGAGGTGACCCGGCGCGAGGGTTGAATCAATAAAAACTTCGTATTCTTCGTCGTCCGACAGGGTTACGAATTGTGAGTGGGTCAGGCAAAAGCCCCAGCTTTCCTTGTAATAAGAGGTCCGGTAGGGAATGCGGTCCGGGTAATCCGGCAGGGTAAAGAGATGCTCTTTTAGCTCGTCGAGACGCAACCGCAAATGGACCGGCGCGCTGTAGCCGACCACGTGCAGGTTCTGCGCGTGGAAATCTACCAGGCGCTCCCCCCGCGAGTTTTTTATATAAGCGTCGCGGATATTCCATTCCTGGGGAACCGTCCAGTCGAAAGCCGGCGTGCCGGTCGGCACTTCCTGGATATCGAGCGGGAGCGAAACATGGCGCGCGATACCGGCCAGGGTCTCTCGGACACCGTCGCCGGTAATACTGCGGCAAATCGGGTACAACTCTGCGATAAGGCGGTGCATTTCCTGGCCGCTTTGTGCCAGGAAGTCGCCTGAAATATCAGCAAGATTTAACCGGCTCGCGCCTGTAAGTGTATTTGCACCCGTAGTCATCATTCTCTTTCAGTAATCTAATATAATTTTTGCTTGAAACAATTATTTTTTTTTGAGTTTGATTTTCTCGTATCCCGCACCCTGGCGAAAGCCGCCATCAAAATTTAAAGTATTTGTGTTTTGGGTGTTTTGGGGCTTTGCCGCCGGAAAGCCAACCCAGCCAAACAAATTAAAACCTACCCTGACCGCCACCGCCACCCGGCCTTAGCGGACCGGAACGACGAAATCAGGCCCGTTTTTGTCCTTATCGGAAATTTCACTTACCGGCAAGGGCCACTCGATATTAAAAAGCGGGTCGTTGTAGCGGTAGCCCCTGGCCTGCTGGGGCGCGTAGTTCTCGCTGACCTGGTAAAAGATTTCAACATCATCGGTGAGGGTCTGGTAGCCGTGGGCAAACATTTCCGGCACATACAGCGCCCGGCGGTTCTCCGCGCTTAACTCCACGCCGACATACTGCAAAAAGGTGGGCGAGTCGGGCCGGATATCTACAATCACGTCATAAATAGCGCCCCGCACGCAGCGTACCAGCTTTACCTCCAGGGCCGGTTCCACCTGGAAGTGCATGCCGCGGACGGTCCCTTTTTTGTAATTATAAGACAGGTTGCACTGGGCCACGTTCGGGTTCAAGCCGGACTGGGCAAAGTCCTCGGCGCTAAAAGTCCGGGCGAAAAAGCCCCGGCTGTCCCAGATCGGTTCGAGTTCGTAGACATACGCCCCTTTTAACTTCAGTTCGCTCCAAGCCATTTTAAATTATACCTTTATCCTCAAGAGTTGCAGCCCGGTCCTGCTCTGTTCTCTTATCTAATCTAATCTTAAGTTAGTGTTACTAAAACTTCTGCCACGCCTGGTGATGCGGGCCAGGCTATAGTTTACTACACTTTTCCACTTAGTCCAGTCCAGTCCAGTCTTTTTCTGCCCTCTGGCGGCCCTACCCGCTTTTGCAGGCGTAACGGGTCAACCGGGCCGCTTTTTAAGATGATTGCCGCCCGGTCTTGCCGGTTTGTGGACACCCGCTACCGGGTCTATGTTAGAAAACGGTCACTTCCGGGATAGGCACGACAAACTGGCCGCCCCATTCCCTGACATAACTCATCTGCCGGGCAATCTCTTCCTTGAGGTTCCAGGGTAGTATCAGGATATAGTCGGGCCGGGTCTCTTTGATTTTTTCAGGCGCGTAGACCGGGATGTGGGTGCCGGGCAGGTATTTGCCCTGCTTGTAAGGACTGCGGTCAACGGTGTAATCTATAAAGTCGGTGCGGATGCCGCAGTAGTTTAGCAGGGTGTTGCCCTTACCCGGCGCGCCGTAGCCGGCGATGGTTTTACCGGCCCGTTTCGCCTCTACCAGGAAGTCGAGCAACTTGCGTTTGGTCTCCTTGACCTGTTCGCCAAAAGCCGCGTAGTGTTCGAGGCGGCTAAATCCGGCCGCTTCCTCGCGCTCTTTCAGATCGGCAACCCCCGGCCCGACCGGTTTGGTCGCGTCCTCGGTGTGCCGGGCGTAAATGCGCAGCGAGCCGCCGTGGGTCGGTAGTTCCTGGACATCGAAGAGGGTCAGGCCGTGAGCGGCAAAGATTTTCTCGACGGTAGTAAAAGAAAAATAAGAGAAATGCTCGTGGTAAATGGTATCGAACTGGTTTTCAGCCATCAGCCGCAGCAGGTGGGGAAATTCCATGGTGATAACCCCCTGCCCCTTAAGCAGGATTTTAAGCCCGCCCACGAAATCGTTGATGTCCGGCACGTGCGCCAGCACGTTATTGCCCAGAATCAAATCGGCACGGTGGCCGTTCTCGACCAGCCCGCGGGCGCTTTTTTCGCCAAAGAATTCGATTACGGTCGGGATGCCCTTATCAAGCGCTACCCTGGCTACGTTGGCGGCCGGCTCGACGCCCAGGACCGGGATACCCTTCTCAATAAAGTATTGCAGTAGATAGCCGTCGTTGCTGGCAATTTCCACGACCTGGCTGGCCGAGTTCAGGCCGAACCGCTCTTGCATCAGGTCGGTATAGCGGCGGGCGTGGTCCAGCCAGCTATCCGAGAAAGACGAAAAATAAGTGTAGTCGCTAAAAATCTCTAGCGGGCTGATATATTCCAACAGCTGGACCAGAAAGCATTTTTCGCATACAAAAACCCGTTGCGGGTAAAAGGGTTCCATCTGGTTTAGCTGCTCCCGGCTGACCATATTGTTGCAGGGGGGAGCCATCCCCAGGTCTACCAGGGTATAGCGTAACTCATTCTGACAGAACCGGCAAAGGCCGAGGGCTTCGCTGGAGTCGTCCATTTGGGGTAATTGGGCCGTTGCAGTTGTCATCCTAACTTCACCTCGCTCTTCCAACGCAAGTCGCTATCTACGCGCCCTTCGCTTAACAAACGCTTGATATGGTCAATCCGCTTATAACGGGGACCCTCGAAATCTTCCAGGGTCAAATCGGTCTGGCGATAGGCCGCCAGCAGTTCCTGGGCGCCCATGCGGGCGTTCCACCGCGGCTGAAAACCGGGTAAGAGCCGGTTAATTTTGTTAAAGTTGACCCGGTAAGAGCGCTTATCCGGCTCTCCGCCCGCCGCGTATTCAATCCGGCAGTTTGGCACGGTGGCCTTGACAATATCGGCCAGGTCGCGGACCTGGTAGTTTTCTTCGTTGCGCCCTACGTTAAAAGCCTGGTTATGAATGTTCTCGCGAGGCGCTTCCAGGGCTGCTATGAACGCGCGGGAGATGTCCTCGATATGAATGATAGGCCGCCAGGGAGTGCCGTCACTTTTGATATAGACCTGCCCGGTCGTCAGAGCCCAGGCCACCAGATTATTAAGGACCAGGTCAAAGCGGTGGCGGGGCGAGACGCCGTAGGCGGTGGCGTTGCGCAGGTAAACCGGGCTGAAGTTATCATCGGCCAGTTGCCGCAAATCCCGTTCGACCAGCACCTTTGACTCGGCGTAAGGCGTTACCGGGTTAAAGGATGCTTCCTCGTCCAGGCTCTCCGCCCCGGCCGCGCCGTAAGTACTGCACGACGACGAAAAAAGAAAGCGGCTGACCCCGGCTTCTTTGGCTTTGCGGGCAAGCGAGACCGAGCCGTGATGGTTAATATCGTAGGTTATAGCCGGGTTTAAATTGCCCAGGGGGTCGTTGGATAGGGCGGCCAGGTGGATAACGGCGTCAAACCCGCGCAGGTCACTGACCTGCGCGTCCCTTATATCTTTGCGCAAAGACGGTATTTCGACTGTGGTAGGGATAAAGGTATTCTCAACAAACAAATCGCTGTCAAGGCCGACTACCTCATAACCGGCTTGCGCCAGCATAGGCACCAGGATTGTTCCAATATAGCCGTTATGGCCTGTTACCAAAATACGCATATCTTTTTCCCGAAGGCTCCTAATTTTTAAAATTTAACTGATAGATCAACTTGAAATCCGGCTTAAGCCCAGGTCTTCCAGGGTGGGTCTTCGCTCTGCCATAATTTTTCCAGTAAGAGTTTATCGCGCAGGGTATCCATACACTGCCAGAAATCGTTGTGCTGATAGGCCATCAACTGGTTGTCGGCTGCCAGTCGTTCCAGGGGCTCTCTTTCCAGGAAAGTCATATCGCCGTCAATATAATTGAAAATTTCCGGTTCGAAAATGAAGAAGCCGCCGTTAATCCAGCCTTCCAGGGCCTGGGGCTTCTCCGTAAAAAGCTCCACCCGGCCGCTATTTATGTCCAACTGGCCGAAGCGCGCCGGCGGGTGGACCGCCGTCAGGGTAGCCA
>CADDZM010000352.1 GCA_902812345.1 Chloroflexota bacterium
TTTCACGCACCGTAAGTTGCTGGCGTTCTTCCAGTAGTTGAAGCAACTGGCGGCGGCGTTCATTTAGATTTCGGCCTGTAAAAACGACTTCCTGAGCCATAAGTCTTTTCCTGATTTTAGAAATATTAGAATTTTGCTGGAATTTGCCTGATAAAGTTATAACATTCTTTTGAATTGCTGTCAATTGCTTTCGAATAATAAAATTTCAAAAGATTTTCAAAAGTACCTTTGCAATTTTGTTTTTATTCTCATTTACACAATTCAGAGCATAAAAAAAGCCCGGCTTACCATTACGGGTAAACCAGGCTCTTTCCGATTTGTGACTAAAAACTATTTCTTGGCCTTTGAAGTGGCGGCTTCTTCCGGCACCTTTAACCCATCATAAGTGGCCTTATTGACGAACTTGGTCAGGTTAACCGTATCGCCGTCTATGGTCGTTGAGGCCACAGCGGCATAGCGTAACGAGGTGCCTTCGCCGTAAGTCTTCTTACGAATATCTTTGTCGTCAACCTCAACCTTTTTACGGTGCTTCACGCTATAAAACTCCATTTAGAGTCCTCCTTGTGGTTTTATTTTCTAAAACTACTGAATAAGCCTATGGCCCCATCCGGCTTTACCACAAGCCGGCGAAAAGAGTTTAATCCTCAAAATCGAAACTCTATCCCTTTGCTTTTAACACTTATTGTGCCACCAGATTTGAACTCAACTGAACTCAAACCGGCTTTCCCTAAATATACCACTGTTCCGGCAATTTTAATAGTAAAATTTAACCGGTTTTAAAACCGGTATAAGTTTCCACTGCCAGGGTTTTAATTACTTTTCCACCGTTGGTGTAAGGAGGGTTTCGAGCGCGGCAGCCGTAGTAGGATTGGCAAGGGTAGTTTAAT
Source organism: Chloroflexota bacterium (assembly GCA_902812345.1). Lineage (GTDB taxonomy): Bacteria > Chloroflexota > Chloroflexia > Chloroheliales > Chloroheliaceae > 54-19. The sequence continues at coordinate 888 of CADDZM010000352.1, forward strand.
TCTTCCCTGGAAATCGAGGTGCGTTTGGTAGGGGCCGGAGTAGCGATGCTTGCCTCCTGTTGCGTTGGAGGTGTTATTGCCGCCTCACCGCAGCCTGACAGCAAAACGGCTAAAAAGAACCCGAATAAAATAACTCTAAATCTTCCCATTAATAACCTGCTAGTGGGCCACTTGTCACGGACCTTGCCAATGCTAAAGCTCACTCAATGGCGATTTTCGCGGCATATGCCCCGCTAGTGAAAACGCCACCAACTTATACTACACCCAAATAGAACCCCCCGAAGGGGGGTCATTGTTGCAGCAGGTTTTGCAGGTAAGAACTAGCCCAAACTTTTATACCAGGTGCGGTTGAAATTAAACTTGACAGGTTTGCCCACCAAATTGCTAAATCTCTCCCGCATAAGCGGTGGGGCTTGCCAGTAGACTCGCCGAAAGCTTTTCGCCCTCGCCCCCCGGAGCCATAAATTTTTCTACATCGGTAGCCGGGATAGGTTTGCAATAAATAAAACCCTGGATTTCCTCGCATTTGCACTCGCGCAGGAAATCGAGTTGCTCCTGTAATTCGACCCCTTCGGCAATAATATGCATGCTCAGGGTATGGCCCAGCATTATTATAGCTTCGACCAGGGCTTTATCCTTGCCTTTGGCCGGGTCGTGTATGCGCATATCCCTGATAAAAGACTGGTCGATTTTGAGAGTATCAATCGGCAGTTGCTTTAAATAACGTAACGACGAATAACCGGTCCCAAAGTCGTCAATGGCAATATAAACCCCAAGCTTTTTCAATTCTTTAAGTTTGGCCGCCGCTCCCTGGATATCCTGTAGCAAAAGTCCCTCCGTCAGTTCCAGTTCAATGCAACCGGGATTAACCTGGCTAACATGAAGGGCTTCTTTGACCACGCTTACAAAATCATTCCGGGTAAACTGGACCGCCGAAACGTTGATTGACATTCGCACCGGGGAATACCCGGCCAGTTGCCATTTTTTGGCCTGTTTGCAGGCTTCATTCAGCACCCAGTTACCGATAGGCACAATCAGGCCGGTTTCTTCAGCCAGGGGAATAAACTCTGCCGGTGATATCCTGCCCAGTTCGCGGTGCTTCCAGCGCAAAAGGGCTTCCATGCCTACCAGCTTGCCGGTCTGCAAGTTTAGCTGGGGTTGGTAAAACGGCATCAACTCTTCGTATTCGAGAGCCTTGTGGAGTTGCGTAACCAGGGAAAGGCGGCGCACCTCAATGCTGCTCATTTCCTCGGCAAAGAACTGGTAATTGTTTTTACCCTGGGCCTTGACCCGGTACATAGCATTATCGGCCTGGCGCATAAGCTCGTTAACAGTTTTACCCAGGCCTGGATAAATACTTATTCCAATACTACCCGTTATAAAAAGCTCGGCCCCGTCCACGTAAAAAGGGCGCTGGATAGCTTTTAAGAGGTTTTGCGCTACCTTGCCGACGTCTTGCCGGTTTTTTATTTTTGATAGCACAATCATAAACTCGTCACCCCCCAACCGCGTTACCAGGTCATTCATGCGAACACTGGTTTTTATGCGGTGGGCCACCTGCTTGAGCAGCGTATCGCCCATTTCGTGACCAAGCGAATCATTTATCAATTTAAACCGGTCCAGGTCAATGAGCAATACAGCCAGTTCCTGCTGGCGGCGTTTGGCTTCTTCCAGGTCCGTGCTCAATTGCTCCACCAGCAAAGCCCGGTTAGGCAAGCCGGTTTCCAGGTCATGCTGGGCCTGGTAAATAATTTTTTCGTGCAGGGCTTCTTTTTCGTGGATTGAATTAGCCCGTTCAAGGGCCACGCCAGCCAGGCTGCATAAAATTTCGAGGACTCTTTCGTCGCGCTCGTTAAAAGGGCCGTCCGCCTTGTTCAAAGCCTGGACTACCCCGATTATGGTAGAGCCATTAAGCTTGAGAGGGACCGCCAGGATAGTCTTAGCAATATAACCGTAATAGTTTCGAACCGGGCGCGGGTCCAGGGTGGCATCCTCAATATTGATAACCTGGCCGGTAAAAGCGACAGTCCCGGCCACCCCCCGGCCGAACGGCAGCCGGATTTCTTTGCCTTCCAGGCCCATCGCCAGTTGGGTATAGATTTCGTTTGTTGCGGTATCAATCAGGAAAAGGCTGACCCGGTCGGCGTGGAGCATTTTGGCCGACTCAAAGACAACAAGTTCGTAAATATAATCAATACTATTGCTGAGGTTTAGTTTAAGGGCAATCTGAATGAGCCACTCATAATCAATCTGACTTAATTTTGTAATTCTGGCAGAATTCAGGCTCTGGTTTACCATGCAAGGTTCTCTTTCCAGGACGAAGAATTATATTTAGCTGGTTTTATATATTTTGAGGCTTGCTTTTGGTTACATCAATAGCAAATCTTTCTCACATAAAGCCTGATTTTTGTTTTTCCTCTTTTCCGTTGTACAATATGCCCAGCCGAATTCGAACGAAACAAAGCCGCCAAATTGGTGTCTTATTAATTGTTTTAAGCTTTTTGGTTACTTTATTTCTACCAGGCCGGTTTATTTGTTAAAACCGGCCCTGCTATCTGGAGGCGCGACCATTGACTACCCGGGAAACAAACTCTAAACCGGATGTTTTCAGCCTTGAAAACGTCAAGCCTTTGCTACGGGGTTGGTTTCACGCCGCCGCCGCCCTGGGGGCAGTTGGCCTGACTATCGGGCTGTGCTGGCGGAGCGCGCATGACATGCCACGCCTCTTTTCGATGTTAATTTTTGGCCTTAGCATGATATTTTTATATTCGGTTAGCGCCATTTATAATATTGGCAACTGGGGCGGGCCGGCGGGTCGGATCCTGCGCAGTATTGACCACGCTAACATTTTTCTGCTGATTGCCGGGACGTATACCCCGATTTGCTTTAATATGTTAAGCGGTTGGGTCCGGCCTGCCCTTCTGGTAACAATCTGGCTGCTGGCGGGAGGCGGCATCGTCCTGGCGATATTTACCACAAAAGTACCGCGCTCGGCCCGGACAGGTTTGTATATAGCGATGGGTTGGGTCGGGCTGCTTGCCTTACCGGCTCTGGGAGAGGTTTTAGCCTGGGAAGCGATTGGCCTGTTATTTATGGGCGGTCTTTTGTATACAGCCGGGGCAATCGTTTACGGGCGTAAGAAACCCAACCCTTTTCCAAGATTTTTCGGCTTTCACGAAATCTTTCACCTGTTTGTAATCGCCGGGAGCCTGGCCTTTACCTTTGCAATCTGGTTCTGGGCCGTGCCTTACCCGCGCATCTAAAGGCAGCCCGGCCAGCCTGAAAAATTCACCAGACCTTTATAACGAATTTGACCAAGTCTTTCTCCTTAAACCTCCAATCAGGCTGGCGTAAATACGGCCAGATTCTGGCGGCCCTGCTGGCCCTGGTGGTTTTCTTGCCCGCCCTGGCCGCCTGGTTCACGGGGGAAGATTTTAGTTTCATTCTGCCGGCCTCTACCGGGAAACCTTTTTATCAGACCTGGCAAAACCTTTTCTACCGGCCCCTGCCAAACCTGCTCTGGCAATTTGATTACACGGCCTGGGGTCTTAACGCGCCCGGTTATCATCTGACAAATTTAGCGTTACACGCCGCGAATGTCTGGCTGGTAGGCCGGTTGGTCCGAAAAACAGTTCCTAGCGATTTCGCCGGGGTCGCTGCTGCCGGGTTGTTCGCCCTTACACCGGTCCATATCGAACCGGTAGTCTGGCTGGCCGGACGGCCCGACCTGCTGGCGACCTTCTTCAGTCTCTTAACCCTGGCGCTTATGCTGGAATTTGCTAATTCAGGCCAATGGGGTTATTACGCCGGTGGGCTGGCGGCGTTTGGCGCGGCAATTTTTTCAAAGGAGTCGGCTGCCGGGATACCCTTTATCCTGATGGGGTTTGGGTTACTTGCAAACGGCTTACCCCGCTCGGCCCAAACCTGGCGCAATTTTGGGTTAAAGTACCTCCCTTTTTTGCTGGTCGAGGCGGTTTACTGGCTGGTCCGGTATGCCGCCCTGGGGAGCCTGGGCAGTTACGGCAATGCTGGCCTGCTAAACGTGGCCTGGAACCTTACGATTGGGCTGTGGCAGCCGCTCCTTTTTCCTTTCAACTTTGAAAGCGCCGGGTGGCTTTGGGGTGGGTTGCTATCGGTCATTTTGCTGGCATTTTACGGCTGGCTAAGCCTGGCTTTCTTTAGTCACTTCACGTTTAAAAATCAGCTAAAACACCTGACTTTACCGCTTCTCCTGATGTACGGAGGAATAGCCCCGGCCCTGACTTTAGCCCCGGTCGGCCTGAATATGAGCCAGTCCCGCCTGTTATACCTGCCCTCGGTGGGTTTCTGCTGGCTGCTGGCCTGGCTCATCCGCCTGAAGCTGTTGGAAATTAAAAAGGCGGCCGGTAATTCAGGCGAGGCAGGCCAACCTCGGCCAAACGAGGGTAGCCCCAGGAGCGGGCGGCTCCAAAACTCGAAGTTACTTTTAGGTCTGGCGCCGGGCCTGATTTACCTGGCCGGGCTGTTATTGGGCCTATCCCCCTGGCTACATGCAGGCAGCGAGGCAAAAACCACCTTCAGCCAGTTGGAACAGGCCGGACTTCCTTTCCAGCCGGGTGATTACATTTATTATGAAGGCTTGCCCGATAATTACCAGGGAGCGTATATCTGGCGAAACGGCCTGGATGAAGCCTCCAGCCTGCTGCTTGGACCCGGCATCCACGGGACGCGCCGCCCTCCCGGCCAACTTATAGACTACGGTAAGGCTGTTCAGGGCCAGACCTGGTTCGTCCACTACCAAACCGTTGCCGCGAATGATTCCCCGGGTTATCTTTTCGGTTACAGCCTTTCCAACCCGGCCGGTTCCACGGTCAGCCCGTCGGAAGACTTCCAAAGATGGAACCTTGAAAATTGCCAGGCCGGGGAGTGGAAGTTTTCATCTACCCAGGGCGACCTTGTTTGCCAGCCAGGCCAGGGGCTTTACCTTCAGACCGGCTGGCAAAAAACCAGCCTGGCTTTATCCGGCCCGGCCCTGAAAATACCAGTCAATACAACCGTCCTTGAATTTATCTTCTCAAATTATGTGGATTATGATTTCCAGCAACCCCAAATTTTTAGCGATTTAACCATGTCTTTACCCGGCCAAAGTGGCGCTTTTACC
>CADDZM010000353.1 GCA_902812345.1 Chloroflexota bacterium
GCCCTGGGATACGGTTTTCGAGCGGGCTTTAACCGCTATCGGAAGAAAGTAAAAATACTACCAAATAAATCATCCCCGCCGCAAGCAGCGGGGTATTTAGCGAATTGCTCTTGTGGGTCGTCCTTCCGAATAAGGAAGCGCCGCCAGCAGCGGGGAATTCAACCCAAAGAGATTAAAAAAGGCCGCCATTTTAGCGGGCGGCCCTTTTTGGTCTTCTAAAAATATCAACCGAAACAGCGGTAGCGGAGTTCAGGCTTACGGGCGGCAGTCGCCTCATCCAACCGCAGGACCGGCGTGGTGTAGGGCGCGTTCTTCACCAGGTCGGGATTTTCCTCGGCCTCGCGGGCGATTTGCAGCATGGTGTCAATGAACTCGTCCATGGTCGTCTTACTCTCGGTCTCGGTCGGCTCAATCATGATGGCTTCCTCGACGATATGGGGGAAGTAAATCGTGGGCGAGTGATAGCCGAAATCAAGCAACCGCTTGGCAATATCGAGCGTCTTAACGCCGTACTTCTGCTTCTGCTTGCGACCGCTCAGGACGCATTCATGCATACAGGGGCGGTCGTAGGGCAGGTCGTAGGTGTCCTTGAGCTTGTTCATGATGTAGTTAGCGTTTAGAACAGCGTTCTCGCTGATGTCCCGCAGACCCCGCGCGCCGTGGACCCTGATATAGGTGTAGGCCCGGACGTGCATTCCGAAGTTGCCCCAGAACGAGCGGAGCTTGCCGACCGTTTCGGGCACTTTGAGTAAGGAAAAGTGGTCCTGCCCGTCCTTTGTTTCTTTCACAACCACCGGGGTCGGCAGGTAGGGAACCAGGTGCGACTTGGCGACAACCGGGCCGCTGCCCGGCCCGCCGCCACCATGCGGGGTGCTGAAAGTCTTGTGCAAATTGATGTGCATGACATCGAAACCGACCTCGCCCGGCTTGACGATGCCCAGGATAGCGTTGAAGTTCGCCCCGTCGCCGTACATCAGGCCGCCCGCCTTGTGAACGATATCGGTGATTTCGGTCAGGTGCTCGTCAAAAAGGCCGAGGGTGTTCGGATTGGTCAACATAAGGCCGGCGGTATCCGGCCCGACCATTTTCGCCAGGTGTTCGAGGTCCACGTTGCCCCGCGCGTCCGACTTAATCGTGACAACCTTGAAGCCGCACATGGCCGCGGTGGCCGGGTTCGTGCCGTGGGCAGCATCGGGGACCAGGATTTTAGTGCGCTGGGTATCGCCCCGGCCCTGGTGATAGGCCCGGATAGTGAGTACGCCGACCAGTTCGCCCTGCGCGCCTGCCGCCGGTTGGAGCGTGGTCGCGTCAAACCCGGCTATTTCAGCCAGCAGGTTTTGCAGTTCGTACTGTACCCGCAAAGCGCCCTGGACCGTGTCTTCGGGCTGCAAGGGGTGAATCCAGTTAAAGCCGGGCAGGCGGGCCACGTCTTCGTTCAGCTTGGGATTGTACTTCATAGTACAGGAACCCAGCGGGTAAAAGCCCGCGTCAATCGCGTGGTTCAGGCGCGAAAGATGGGTGAAGTGGCGCACCACGTCCAGTTCACTGACTTCCGGCAGACCCAGCAATTCGGGATTGCGCTCGAACTCGGCGGGAATGGGGGTTTCCGGCACGTCAAGGTCCGGCAGGGAGAAACCAGTCCGACCGGGACGGCTGATATCATAAATTAACGGTTCCAAAGGGGCATTCATCAGGCCCAACTCCTGTTACTAGTTAAAGGGTTTTAAAATTTGGCCTCAACCTCGACGACACACATACAATAACTTGGGGCTGCCTTCGCCGTATTCCTCAAAATCGTAATCGCCATACAGGTCTTCGATAGAGAAACCGGCCTTTTCCAGCAGCAGTTGCAACTCAAAACGGTACAAGTAGCGCAGTCTAAAAATGCTAACCGTGCGTTTCATGGAGCCATCCTCGAAGGTTTCATCATAAAAATAATGATGGACCCGCCTTTGTTGGGCAGGATAGGCCACCGTGCTGACAAAGACATGAATAAAAGCGTGATTCTTCGGGTTATACATTGGCTCGACGTATTCCATCCGGCCATCCGACGGGAAACTGTCTTTATCTTCAGGGTTAAAAACATCTATGATAAACCGCCCTGCCGGGGCCACGTGCTTGCGAATGGATTGCAGGCAGGCTAGCTGATCGGCCTGACTGCGCAGGTGCAGAAACGAATTTATCGCAATGAAAATGAGGTCAAATTCCTGGTTGCCGAGGGCCGCGTCCAGGTCGCGCATGTCACCCTGGACATAGCGCCCTCGTTCGCGGATTTCCTCCGAAGATTCGGCCAGCTTTATTTCGGCCAGCCGCAACATCTCCTTTGAAATGTCCAGTCCGGTCACGATGAACCCGGCTTCCAACAACTTCTGGCTGACCCGGCCCGTCCCGCTGGCTACTTCCAGGATACGCGACTTTGAACCGGCCCGGCGAGCCATTTCCAGGTAAAAACGCACATCCTGGCGGCGGTAGCGGTATTCCAGGTCGTAAAAGTAAGCTATCCGGTCATAATTGTCGGTCGGCCCAAACCGTGCTGACTCGGCTACGCTAACTTCACCGGCCTCGTCGCCGTCTTCATCATCATCCTGGCCTGCTTCATCCAGGATTTCATCCTCAAAACTCATGTTAATAATCCAGGCAATTAAACTTCACTTAAAACCGCGACCAGCCGGTCTATTTCCTCACGGGTATTCATTTCGGTGCAGCAAAAGAGCAGGCAATCGGCCATATCGTCGTAAACCTCACTCAAGGAGTAGCCGCCGATAATCCCGGCCTTGCGGCAAGCCGCCTGGACGCTTTGAACAGCCTCAACCGACCGGCAGCGCACTACGAACTCGTTAAAGAACGGCCCGTCGAAAGCCAGCGAGTAACCGGGCAGTTTGGCAATCTCGGCGGCGGCATAGTGCGCCTTGTGATAGCTTTGCTCGGCGACCTGGCGCAGACCCTGTTTGCCCATGGCGGATAGATAAATCGTGACAATCAGGGCAATCAGACCTTCGTTCGTGCAGATATTCGAGGTCGCGCGCTCCCGGCGAATGTCCTGTTCGCGGGTCCGCAGCGTAAGCACGTAGGCCTGTTTGCCGTTTTTATCAAGGGCTTTACCAACGATGCGGCCCGGTAACTGCCGGATATATTCGTTGCGGCAGGTGAAGATGCCGACATACGGCCCGCCAAAAGAAAGGGTCATGCCGAGCGGTTGGCCTTCCCCGACCACGATATCAGCCCCGAAATCGCCGGGCGGCTTAATCAGGCCCATGGCGGTTGGGTAAGCTGAAACCACAAAAAGGGCTTTGTGGGCGTGCGCGGCGTCGGAGAGCTTTTGCAAATCCAGGAGTTGTCCCAGGAAGTCGGGCTGCTGCACCAGCAGAGCCGCGGTGTCGCCGTCCAGGTGGTCCAGGGCTTCCTCGACCGTCGCGTATTCCTCGATGGTGATGCCCTGCGGCTCGGTGTAGGTGCGGGTAACGGCCCGGGAATCGGGGTGGACCGTACGCGGCATGATTATCTTGCGCCGCCCGGTCACGTTCACGGCCATAATAGCGGCTTCGGCCATGGCGCTGGCCCCATCGTACATCGAAGCGTTGGCGACTTCCATGTTATAAAGTTCGCCCATCATAGTTTGAAATTCGTAAATAGCCTGGAGGGTGCCCTGGCTGACTTCGGGCTGGTAGGGCGTATAGGCGGTGTAGAATTCCGAGCGCCCGGCCAGGTGAGCGATAACGCTGGGGACATAATGGCGGTAAGCCCCGGCCCCCAAAAAGCAGGGATGGCTCAAAACGTTAGTGTTCTGGCTGCTCAGGTCGGTCATGAGCCGGGTGACTTCCAGTTCCGAGAGCGCTTTAGGCAGCTTCAGTTCGGGGAAGCGGACCTGGCGCGGAACGACTTCAAAGAGTTCCTCAACCGATTGCAGGCCGAGGCTTTCGAGCATTTCGGCTCGTTCTGCGTCCGAATGGGAAATATAATTCATCGGATTTTAATTACCTGTTTCTAGGTGGATAAGCAATCTGCAAGCCCGCCCCGGCCTTAATTCAAGCCTTCGGGAGTTCTAACACTACAGACGCTTGAAAGGCCGGGCCAATTTTTGGTTCTTACTGGCCGACCATCGTTTTGTAATCGTCGGCGGACAAAAGGCTGTCCAGTTCGGCGGCGTCTTCGGTCTTGACCTTGATAATCCATCCCGCGCCGTAGGGGTCTTTGTTGATCGCCTCCGGGCTGCTGGTCACATCGTCGTTTACTTCCACGACTTCGCCCGAAACCGGGCTGTACAGGTCGGACACGGTCTTGACTGACTCGACCACGCCGAACTGTTCGTTCTGAGAAACTTTGTCGCCGACTTTCGGCTGCTCCACGTAGACAATATCACCCAGTTCGTCCTGGGCAAATTCAGTGATACCGATAACGGCTATATCACCTTCCAGCCGGACCCATTCGTGCTCTTTGCTGTACTTCAGGTCCCCAGGGAATTCCATAAAACATTCTCCTTTGCTAATTTAGCTTTTTCCAGATACGGTGGTGACACCTAATTTGACGAACCGCTTTGGCTTATTAAAAACTAATTGAACGCCCGGCAACCCTCTGCCGGGGATTTCTATTTTTCTTTAGCGCCGGTTTCTTTCGCTTCGCCGGTCTCTTTAGCCACCGGAGCCTTTTTAGCTTTGCCGGGCCGGGTGTAGAAAGGCGTTTTAACGATTTCGATTTTGAAGGATTTATCCCGGATAATTACTTCGAGTTCGGTGCCGATCGCACTCGAATCGGTCGGTACATAGGCCAGCCCGATATTCTTGCCGAGCGTCGGTGAGGGTGCGCCGCTGGTGACTTTGCCGACCATCTGGCCATCTTTCGCCACCGGGTAGCCGTGCCGGGCGATGCCCCGGTCCTTGACCTCAAAACCGACCAGCTTGCGCTTCGGGCCGCTCTTCTTGATTGGCAAAAGGCTTCTTTTGCCGCAAAAGTCCAGCGGCTTATCAAACTTGACGGCCCAGCCTAACCCGGCCTCGAGCGGGTTGGTGCCGCCGTCAATGTCGTTGCCGTAAAGAGCCATTTTAGCTTCCAACCGCAAGGTATCGCGAGCGCCCAGGCCGACCGGCACCAGGCCGTGGTCTTTCCCGGCATCCATGACCAGGTTCCAGACTTTTTCGGCAACCTTGCGCGGCACAAATAGTTCGAAACCGTCCTCGCCGGTATAGCCGGTCCGGGCGATAATTCCCGGCACGTCGCCAACATTGCCCTCTGCGAAATGGTAATAGGCAATCTCGTCCAGGTTTACGTCTACGTGCGGTTTGAGGATTTCAAGAGCTTTCGGACCCTGAATGGAGATAAGAGCCGTCGCCCAGGAGCGGTCCCGGACGCGGATGTCGGAGCCTTTGATAGTTTGCGTTTCCTGGAGCCAGAGCATATCTTTCTGAGCGTTGGAAGCGTTGACGACCAGCAGGTATCTATCTTTCTGGCGGTAGACAATCAGGTCGTCCACGATGCCGCCATCGGGGTACAGCATGAAGGTATAGTGAGCCTGACCTTCTTTCAAATTGGAAACATCGTTGGTGGTAACATACTGGAGAAATTCGACCGCCTGGCGGCCGCTGACCTCAATTTCACCCATGTGGCTTAAATCGAACAACCCGGCGGCGTTGCGGACCGCTTTGTGTTCCTCGATAATGCCGCTGTATTGCACCGGCATCAGCCAGCCGCCAAATTCGATTAGCCTGGCCCCTAGCCGCTTGTGTACTTCAAAGAGCGGGGTCTTTTCCAGGACGGAATTAGCCTGTGTCATGGGAACAGTTCCTTTTCTACTTCAGCCACTCATTATTAAGAAAGCTGTAGACGCTGCGGGTATTTTAACGACCTTATCAAGCGGAGTCAATCAAGCGGGCGGGAGAGTATTCTTCTCTGAGAAATGCCAGGCCCATAAGCGGTCTTTTCAGGTTTCAAAACCAGAGAAGACTAGCGCGGCCAAAATTACCGCTTTTTAATTATAACATTTTGCCGGAATTTAG
>CADDZM010000354.1 GCA_902812345.1 Chloroflexota bacterium
GCTCAGACAGGTAAAGATAAGCAGTTGCAAGAGGGCCAGGTTAAACGCCTCGAAAAGCGCCCCGTTAAGACCGGTCCGGTGCGGCGAGGCCAGCCCAAATAGAATAAGGGCAAAGTCCCCGCTGACCGTATAAGCCAGCATCTTGCCGATACCATTCTGGCCGAGCGCCATAAAACCGGCCAGGACCGCCCCGGTTAGCCCCATAATCATTACCGGCTGAGCTATCTGGTAGTTGTCGTAGACCAGGGTCGGGTTTTGCTGCCAGAAACCGGCCAGGAAGACAATCGCCGCCACGTTTATCAAACCGACCACCAGAAAAGCCGCCATGCCCGGCGCTTCCTCGATAATATCCGGCAGCCACAAGTTAAACGGGAAAATCGCCAGCCGTAACGAAAAACCTACCACCGCCAGAGCCACGACCACCTGGGTAAAGCCGCTTAACTGGGGGTCCAGGCGCAAGCGTTCCAGAAATATCAGGGCGATAAAAAGAGCCAGGCCGAACAGCACAATTGCAATCAGGTAGCGGACCGAGGCTTTAATCACCCGGACGAACCGCTCCTCGTTCTCGGTGTCTACATCCACTACAGCGACAATGCTAAAGAACCCGGCCAGCACAAAGAACAACGTCACCAGGAAGATGTTAGTTATGTAAAGCGCAGCGACGAGGGTGCCGCAAATCGCCAGGGTCGCCGGGCTAAACCGGCCGCTCAGCAAAAAGCCCGTGATGTAGGAAACTACCAGCGCCATACCGGTCAGGCCAAACAAAAATGAAAGAAAAATCCGGCTGAGACTGGAAAACTGGAAGGCGCCGTCCGGGCTATTAGCGCCGGGCTGCCAGATGAGGACAATTTCGACCACCAGCGTCACTACCGGCCAGACTACGGTCAGCGTCCGGCTAAAGACGAAGCGGTTAGGCCGGAAGATGCCTTCAAAAATCAGGATAAAGACTGTCATCAGAAACGGCAGGGCCAGGATTAAAAACTGCATGGCTAGGAAACCTGCTTTCGTTTCCGGCGCACGCCTTCACTGATAATAAGGGTCTTCATTTTGGAGTGGTAAAGAATCGCCAGGTAAGAAATAAGCAAGGCCAGCAAAATGGTAATTGTGGCGCTGATGCCCAGCACCAGCGGGCTGTCGCCGTTACGAAGGAGCGAATAGAGCAGGTCGGCCCCGTTGAGAGATACCAGCAGCCCGGCGCCCAGCTTCAAAATATCCCGGCCCACTACCATGATAGCAATGCCGACTGAGCCAAGCAGGTAGAAAGAGAAATCGCCCAGGAAGTTACCGGAGAACGGCAAGAGCGTGGTCAGGGCATAGGTGGAGGCGACCGCGATGACGACTGCGCTCAGGGGCAAGAGATAGTCTACGTAGCGAAAGCGGTTGAGCCGGGCGGCTTCCTCACGGTAGAAGAAGCGGCGCAACCCACCCATCCCGGCGGCTTCGGCTTCGGCTTCTTCGCGCCGGAACCCGCGAGCGGCAAACAGGATAGCGTAGCCGGTCAGGAACAAAATTAGCCCGGCGACAACTCCGGACATGCCTTTCAAAAAGACCGCCAGGGGGATTGGTCCCAGCATCACGCGGGCGGTAGTATTGTTCAGGTCGTTGGCAATAACCGCCATCACCAGGTACTGGACAATCAGGGCGGGGGTCAGCAAAAGCCAGTCTTTGTAGACCGCGATTACCACGAGCGAGAGCAAGAGGGCTCCCACGTAAAACCCGTAATTAGTAGCGTCAAGCGTAAAAAAGTTCATAAATAAAACTAAAATTAATGCTAAAACTTGCTATCTGGTCAGTAAAATAATAAAGATTAACAGGATGAAAGCAGCCAGGGCCGGGTAGAACCGCTCGACGGTCCACTCGAAAACCCGCCTGGCCCGGTCCAGGAAACCCAACAACAGGCGTCCAAAGAAATTACCGTTGAAAGCCAGGTCGAAAATGCGATAGGTTGAGGCCAGCCGGACCGTTAAAGGCCCGAAATAGTCCGCCGGAGAAAGCCGGGCATCGGGCAATTTGGGCCGGGCGGCCTGCTGCGGTTTTTCCTGGGCCTTCTTGAAGGCTCCGCTAAAGAATTCGTCATCAAAGCCTTCCGGCAGTTCTTCTTCGGGCTCAAAAGTCTTAAGGGCCGTTTTGCTGCGGCCGGTCCGGGCATACCGGTAGCCTTCGGGCTGCTCCTGCCCATAAATAAGGCCGCCATTGTAAGGCTCGACAACTAAATTACGCCGGAACAACCAGACCGCCCCTGAACCTACCGCCAGGCCAAACACCACGAAAAGACCCAGCCAACCGACGCCTGTGACGGTCGAAAACCGGGTGTCGCCGGTCAACTGCACGCGCCCGGTGGCGTTGGAAATCCAGCCATTAGCCAGACCCGGCTGGAAACCGAGGACCAGCGACCCTACGCCCAGTAAAACCGGCACCGCCAGGGGCCAGTAACTGCCCTCGGTCGCGGAGTCTACAGTCCGGCGCGGGCCGTTTAAAAACTGCACAAAGTCCTGGGCGAGGGCCGGAAGCATCAGGACCAACCCGGCGACGGCGAGGCCAAAATAGAAACGGTAGCCATTATCGAGCAAAGTGCCAAGGGTCTGCCAGCGGGCCGGGTAGGCCGGGGTCAGGGGGAACCCGGCGAAATTTAACGCGCCAACCAGGTAAGTTATAACCAGAATGCCCCGGAAAAAGGCCGGGCGGCCCAGCGGTTTAGGGTTGGTGATACCTTCCGGGTTGGGCGGCGGAGCATTTTCAATTTGAAGCTGGTCGGCACAAAGAAAGAGCAGAGCCGCGCCCGGCACCAGGGCAATCAGTTGTTGGAAAGCCGCCGCCAGGTTCGTCTGGCCGAGGGCCATTATTACAAAGCCGAACTGGACTGCCGTCAAAAGACCAATACGCCCGGTCAAACTTTCGCTCCGGGACCGCAAAGCGGTGAAAGCGGCAAAAAAGACCGTCAGGGCGCCGATTGGCAGCAAGAGCCAGGAAACCTCACCGAGCAGGTTAGCCTGCCCGCCCTGGAGAGCCTGCAACCGGGCCGGTAAATAGACCGCGAACGGAAAGACAAACCCGGTCAAAAGCAGCCCGTAAGCCGCGCCCGGTAAATCCTCAAAGCCGCCAATCCAGGCCTGGAAAGGGAACTGGGCCGCTTTCGCCAGGCACCCGGCCACCACCAGGGCGAACAGAGTTGAATCAATTACGGCCGGAATAAAATCGGCGTAGGTTGAATTGCCGCCGTTACGTGAAACCATAACCAGCAGCGGGGCGAAAATAAGCTGCCCGGCCAGAAAGTTAACACCCAGAGCGCGATAGCTGATCGGCCTGGCGCTGGCTCCCCGCAGGCCCGGCCCACTCAACAGGTAAAGGGCCAGCCCGGCCGCTTCCAGCCAGAAGTAAGTAACAACCAGGTCCGCCGAGTAAAATGCGCCTAAACCCGCGCCTTCAGCCAGAAAAATCAGGCCGTATAACCGTCCGGTTGCAATAGAGTCGCCTTTTTCGGCAGCCGGTTGGCGCACCAGCAGGTAAAAGATACCCAGCAAAGCGAGCGCGGTCAGGGGCAGGGCAAACAGGAAGGACAGCAAATCCCCCTGGAAAGCCAGTTTTACGCCGAACCCGGCGTCACCGACCGGCGACCAGGTGTAGAGGGTTGCGGAGGGCGTCCTCACGCCGCCGTTACGGGCAAAGCCGACGCCAAGCGAAACCTGGGACAGAAAAGCAGCCAGGGCGGTCGCCACCACCACCGAGTAGAAAACTCGCGATTCGGGACCACCCAGCACCCAGCCAAAGAAGAACAATGCCGCCCCTACCCCGACCAGTCCAAGCGGAGTAGCGGCTAAAATTAAATCAGTTAAATTCATCTTATCTTTTTATCGTTCGGCGCAAGCAAAACAAAAGTCGAGCGAGGCAATAATCGCCGCCGCGTCATCCGCTTCCTGGCCGGGCAAAGTCAGGGCAATCGCCGGAAGGTTTGCCAC
Source organism: Chloroflexota bacterium (assembly GCA_902812345.1). Classification (GTDB taxonomy): domain Bacteria; phylum Chloroflexota; class Chloroflexia; order Chloroheliales; family Chloroheliaceae; genus 54-19. The sequence continues at coordinate 3,957 of CADDZM010000354.1, forward strand.
GGTCGGCGGTCGCAGCTTCAGGCGGGCCAGTTTACCGTCCTCGTCGCTGGCGGCGTAGCACAAAAGCTGGCCGCGCGGCGTTTCGACCAGGCTGGTCGTTTCCTGCTGCGCTGGAAACGGGGGCATGTCTAAAGGCGTCCGCAAATCGCCGTCCGGCAGGTTACGCAGGGCCGTATTGACAATGTTCAGACTTTCCAGGGCTTCCAGGCCGCGTACGGTCAGCCGGGCAAACAAATCGCCCCGCCGCTGCGTCACCAACCGGGCTTCAATTTCCAGGTAAGCCGCGTAAGGGTCGGTCCGGCGCGTGTCCAGGGCCAGTTCGGAGGCGCGAGCTACCGGCCCGGTCAGACCCCATTCCAGGGCTGCTGCCGGGTCAATCACACCAACCCCGACCGTGCGGTGTTCAAGCTGGCGGTTATCCAGCAACTGGTTAACCGACTCGTAAATATTCTTGCGAAGTTTATCGGCTGCGTTGAGAAATTCAGAGGAGACCTGGGGCGCGCGCATCAGACCGCCCAGCACGCTAAAAGTATCATAGACGCGGTTACCGGTCGCAGCCAGCAGTTGCCGTACGCCCTCGGCTTCTTCTTCAAGCCGGGCGGCGGTAAGCCGGATACCCAGCAGGCGCAGGGTCCGGGCAATCGAGCCAAGATGGCTGGCGGCGCGTTCCAGTTCCGCCGCGATAACCCGAAAATATTCAACCCGGGAAGAAACTTCAAGACCGGCCAGTTTTTCAAGAACCATCGCGACAGCTAGCGTATTTGCGTAGGAGCATTTGCCGCAAATCTGGGCCGTGGGGGCCAGGATTTGGTGTGGTAAAAGTTCGGGCAATACTTTTTCCACGCCACGGTGGTTAAAGCCCAGGTCCAATTCTACATTTTCAATCTTGTTTCCCGCGACCTCCAGCTTGTACACGACCGGCTCGTCGAGGGCCGGGTGCCAGGGGCCAACAGGCAAAAGATACGCCATCTAACAGACTCGCCCGTCAAAACTATTGAAAACCCTGGAAAAAAGTAAGATTTCTTCCGCTAAAACCTTATATCTTCCAGGTTGCCGGTAAAATTAGGCTACTCTACAGGGCCGGAAGTTTTAAGTAATGGGGGTATACTAACAGTTAGAAGCCGCAACCGTCAAGTTAGCCTTAACCCCGGCCTTAAAAATAAACGTTAAAAGACCTTACCCTGTAAACAGCAGGGTAAGGTCTTTTTAAGCTGGATTCCAGCCAGCAGCTAGGAAGTATGGATAGCTTTAAGATAAGCGATAATGTTCTCAAGGTCGGCATCCGAAACCTTGGACTGATCGAAAGCAGGCATGCGGTTTTTGCCATTTCGTACCTGGAGTCGCACGAAGTCAGGATTGATAGCGTTCTGGCTGACGCTCAGTTGGGGAGCTTTTCCCGCCTGGGTGCCCTGTCCGAGATGGCAGCCGGCGCAAGTTTTGGCGAAAACGAGCCTCCCGGCTTCGGCTTTAGCGTCGGCCTGGGTTGGCAAAGGTGGGGTAGGAGCGGCCCCACCTGCTGCCTGGGTACCTGCCGCAGTGGTCGCCCCGGCAGCAGCGGCAGTAGTGGCAGCGGTAGTGCTAACAGCGGCGGCGGTAGTCTGGGCAATCGTAACGCTAACTGCCGTGGTAGGAGCGGCGGCTGCCGGCCCGGCACCGGTGGTAGCGGTGTTGTCGCCGCAAGCCGCCAGGCTCACTATTCCCACTAAAAATGCTACCGGCAGCCAGGAACTCTTAAGTATGCGCATATGACCTGGTTTTCCTTTCCGTTCAACGCTAAAAGTACCGGCCAAAATTGGGTCACAACCGGCCTTTGTTTCAAACTATAGAACCCGACAAAATGAAGAAACGTCCACCTATCACGACAGCGGTGGTGGATGGTCAAAAGGAGCTTATGTACCTGTGGTATTAGATACGGTGGGAACTGGCGGACGGAAACCGAATTTTAAGGATACTGGCAACCAGTTTTCTTAAAATTCGGTCAGGGATTTTATGGCAGGTTGTATTAGTCTG
>CADDZM010000355.1 GCA_902812345.1 Chloroflexota bacterium
CCTTAACGCAAGTCACCGACTTGAAATAAACGCCGCCTTTGCCCGGCTCGAACGGGAGTTTGACCGGATAGGAGTACGGTTGCTGCGACACAGCCTCAAACAAAATGCTGCCGGCCCTTTCATCGAACTGGGCTTCATCACGGCTCAGCTGGGACAGCGCCACCAGGCTGTAATTGACTGGCTTGAACTTCAAGTGGGCTGGCCGCTTAAAATCAGTCCAGAACCCCATCAGCAATTACTTTTACAGGAAGCGGAACGGGCTTTTGTTAAGGTGGCTAGTGCTGCCACTAATGGGGCGGGACCGGGAGCAGCGGCGGCGGCTGACGGGAATGACAAAAATGGTAGCAGTCGTAGCAGTAGTAGTAGCAGCAATAACGGTAACGGTCATGAGAACGAGACCGGGACCGGGAGTAGTGGCCAGGCCGCTCCTCTTACTCACCACCAGGCCCAGCAACTTATTCGAAAGGTGGGAGTTCACCGCGAGCTATACCGGGTCGAAATGCGGTTGAACGGAGCCGTGCGAGAGACCGGGCTGGATGAAGCTGCCGTAGTGGAAGCTTTCCGGGACGCTACCGGCTGGGAACTCGTGGTGGTGGTAGACCAATCAGCATCGCTGCTGCAACCTAACCTATAGCTGTCAACCCCTAAGCTGCTAAAGGGAATTGGTAAACCAGGGAAGTCAGGACCGGGGCCGGAACGGCCGGTGTGACCGCCCCTTTGTCCTGGAGGTACATCTCGCAGAAGTTACCCCGAAGATGCTTTTCCCAGGCCCATGCCATCATCCAGGCACCGCAGCAGGAGCAGATAACTTCTTTGCCCCCGGTCTCAGATACCGGGATAAGTGTGGTAGCCGGTTCAGAAATGAAAGTGACGAGCTTGGCAGCTTCCCGGGCGTGCTAGCAATGACCCCAGCGAGTGAAGCCGGGGCAGCCGCAGGTCAGGCCGGCTTCTTAGACGAGTAATGGCTTAATTCCGTTCGTCCAAACCCGGTCGGAAAGACCGATAAATACGTGTTATAATTAATTAAACAGGTGTTTTTTCAGTAGGAATACCGGGAAATAAGGAGTTTAATCAATGAGTTCCGCTCAAATAGTGGGTAAAACCCTGGGTTTAAGTAACCAAAAGGGCGGGGCCGCTAAATCTACTACAGCGGCCGCCCTGGCCGTACTATTCGGCCAGCAGGGTAAAAAAGTGCTGGCTATTGACAGTGACCCGCAGGCTCACCTCAGCCTCCAATTCGGTATAGATGTTTTGCGCGACGAGAATGTACCGGGTACTGCTTCCGACCTGTATCTTGGAAAAGCCGCCGCCCACGAAGTTGCCATCCCGACCCGCTTTGCCGGTGTTCACCTGGTTCCGGCTTCAGTGGACCTGGCCGCCGTTGAAATTAACTTACCCGGCATGACCGGGTGCGACCTGCGGCTGCGGCGTTCGCTGGAAAAAGCTCGCTCCCAGTGGGATTTGATAATTCTGGATAGCCCGCCTAACCTGGGGAAATTCGCGGTAAACGTTCTAAATGCTTCTGATTATTTCCTGGTGCCGGTAGACGGACCCTGGGCGCTCCGTTCGGTCGATACCCTGCTGGCCCTGGCACGGGATAACGCCAGTATCTATAACCTGCCCAGCGAGTTCCTGGGAGTGTTTATCACCATGTCGGACCGCACCCGGATCATGCAGGGAGTTAGAGAAGAAGCTCTGCAGCGTTTCGGCGACCAGCTTTTCAAAAGCGAAATCAGGCGCTCCACGCTGGCCCGCGAAGCCGCCGCCCTGGAAACGCCTTTACCCCTTTACGCTGCCGATAGCGGGGTAGCCGCCGATTACCGGGCCCTGGCCCTGGAAGTAGCCGCCCACATGGGGCTTTCTGTGGCTTAAGTTTAATCACTCAGCCAGTCGGCCACTCAGTTATTTTAAAACAGGGAGTTAATACATTCATGGCAGCCAAGAATTTTACCGGGGCGCTCAGTAAACAGCGCAACAATAAATCCAGCGGGACCGCCAGGGTCATAGGAGATTCGCCCGGTCCGGTCCGAGAGGTAATTGAGCAAGTTGCGGAACAACTTCTGGTCCAGGAAATTGACATCGAACGCCTTCACGACAACCCCTTTCAACATCTGGCTCGGCCTTTAATTGATGAAGAAGCTTTAGAAGACCTGGCCGGTTCTATCCGGGAAAATGGTTTCTATGGAGCTTTACTCGCCCGCCCCCGCCGCAACGCCGCCGGCCAGTACGAGATAGCCTTCGGCCACCGCCGCCGCAACGCCGCCAGAAGGGCCGGTCTTACAACGCTCCCGGTCAAAGTCATGGAGCTAACCGACCTGCAAATGGCCCAGCTTATGGCAAGTGAGAATTTCTCCCGCGAAGATTTAACCCCGCTGGGTGAAGCTAATATTGTAGGCCACCTCTATACCGACCAGAACATGTCAATAGAACAAATTGCGGCGGTGGTTGGGAAAAAACGGGGCTGGGTCCAACCAAGACTGGCCCTTTACCAGGCTCCCCAGGACGTAAAACAGATGGTTGAACAAAAACCGGAAACTCTCAGCCATGCCCGCTTGCTGCAGCAGATCAAGGACCAATCCCAGCGCGCCTCTTTAATTGAGCAGATCATCCACAATGGTCTTACTTTCGAACAGTTAAACGCTTACCTGGGAAATAGTAAAACCGCCAGGACGCAAAGCAAGCCAAATATTGATGCGAAAACCACAGGTCACATCACAAATGTAAATAACGATATAAATCACAATCAGCTATCTGAACAAAATCAAGGCCCGAAGAATGTTAAAGATTTCACAAGCCACATCAGTGATGTAGGTAACGCCGGTAGTTTTCACAATGTTTCACAGGAAACAAAGGCGTTGGCAGTTGATCCTTTGCTTACTACCCAAAGATTACAACGGTCTGAACTTCTAAGAAGAATAGAAAAGGCCACCGATAAGTTTGATAAACTGGCCCGTCAACAAAATTATAAGCTGCTTCAGGATGAACGCAGTTATTTATCTGATTTAATTGACCGGCTCAAAGCGATCCTGGAAAGATAAGAAGAAGAAGAAGTGAGCATGACAGAAGAACAGCTAATAGCTTTAATCGCCAAGGATGAAGAAACCAGCATCGAGTTCAAGCAGGAAAGTGAGAAACAGCAACAACTGGCTGAAGTCATGGGAGCGATGGCTAATTCTCAGGGAGGCTGGCTGCTGGTAGGTGTAAGTGATGACGGGCAGATGGTGGGAGTAGCGCATCCTAAAACAATTATAGATCGCTTATACGCGGCGGCAGACCAGGTAGAGCCATCGCTCCTGGACCGCCTTACGGTCGAGCGAGTAAACACTTCGCAGGGTCCGACAGTCATAGCCGCCCAGATTCCCGAAGGATTGACCGCCATCCATGCCGTCTCAGGAGTTTACCGGATACGTATAAATTCTTACAACAAGCTGCTGACCTTCGATCAGGCCCAGGCCCTGGCTTTCGGGCGGGGCATCAAACACTATGAGCAAAGCCCCCTTACCGGCCTGGCGCTGGATACTTTAGAGGGAGAAGCGATTGAACGCTACCTGGCCCGGCGGCTCAGCGACTACGCTCCTCAAACATACGCCCGGTTATCCCGTTTTGAAATCCTGCGTAACCTGGGCTGCGCTGTAGAAGAGTCCGGCAGCTTCAGGCCAACCGTCCTGGGAGCTTTGTTCTTCAGTTCTTCGCCTGATTTCTATTTGCCGGGGGCCCAGCTGGTGGCGGCTCGTTTTGGCGGAACCACCAGCGAAAGAGTCCTGGACCGGGCCACTATTCGCGGGCCGCTCCCGGATATGGTCGAAGCGGCCGCCCGTTTCATCGAGAAAAACATCCGGTTTAGCCTTCAAATGCCCAGGGTGGCGGGGGCCAGTCTGGCCGCCCAGGAACAACCTGAGTATCCGGTTTCAGCTTACCGCGAAATGATTGTTAATTTAATCGCCCACCGGGATTACTTTAGCGCCGTGCCTTCCCACCTTATGATTTTTGACGACCGCCTTGTGGTAGAAAATCCGGGGGGCTTACTACCCGGATTATCCCTGCAAACCCTGGAAAACTATCACCGGCCCCGCAATCCCCGCCTTAACGAGATGTTACAGACGTTGGGTTATGTCGAGCGGTTTGGCAGCGGTATCCGCCGGATGCGTACCGCCATGAAAGAGGCCGGTTTACCGGAACCTCATTTTGAGGCTGACGAAAACTATTTCCGGGTAACACTGCGTAACCAGACCCTACCAGTTAGGCCATCTACAACCCCAAACTCACCCATTGTTACGAACGTTCAGCTTTCTAGCGCCAGCCAGGAGCTGAAAGAACGTGAGATTTTGGAGAAGTTACCGCTGGCCCGCCTTAAACCGCGCCAGATTGCCGCTTTACGCTTTCTGATTAAAGAAGGAAAGCTGACCAATGCCACTTACCGGAATATTACCGGCGTGGCCGTAGATACAACTCTGCTCGATTTAAACCAGTTGGTGGAACTGGGTGTAATCGTGAAAGTTGGAACGGCTGGTAGGGCTGTACATTATATCCTGCATCCAAATTTTGCTTGCTAAATACACTGCAACCGCCAGGCATCGTAAAGGAGTTCTCCGGTGCGGTTGCGCTGGCTATCAAAGCCACCCTGGAATATAATTGAGATCAGGTGGTAAAATCCAACGTTAACCGGTTCTGGAAGAATTGCACCACGCCTTTCAAAGAGCGGCTCTAAATTATCAGCAAAGGAGATGATTCTAAAATATAAAAAGTCCTAAGCCACACGCAGTTAGCACAGCGCAGGAGGTAACTATGTCGCTATCAGATTTGAAAAGAGTAGAACCAGGTTTAGTTTATCGTGATGAATATTTAGTCGAGGAAGATCAGATGGGAGATGGTGGGCCGCAGGATTGGTTATTGCGTTATCTGGTCAGGGTCCTGGAATGGCTATATCATAACGAGCAGTGGATGATCACCATCAACCGCAATTTCTATCACCAGATAATAGAAAACTCAGAAAAGTTAATCGTGCCGGATATAGCCGTTTTTAAGGGGATTGACATCCCTACCGGAGAGCAGCCTTACATCACCAGTTGGGATATGCGAAGTGGTGAAAAGAAGTGTCCACCTTTGATTATTGAAGCCAGTTCGCCTGGCACCTACCAAAGTGACATAGATGCTGACAAAAAGCCCCGGATTTATGGATTAATGGGGGTTAAAGAATACTTTGCTTACGATCCAAATAAACAGCCCGTCTGGGCCAGGCGGGCTGGAGGAACCAGGCTACTGGGCTGGCGTTATAACGAAAAAGGCCAACCGACACCAATCAAGGCCGATGCCGAGGGCTGGATGTGGAGTGAAGTTCTGGAAGGTTGGCTCAAGCCAGACGAGTTGTATTTGCGAATGTACAATCGAAACAAAGAGTTGTTGCTAACTAAAGATCAGTTTGACGAACAGGCGCTTAAAATTGAGGAGAAAGCTCGCCGCAATGCCGAAGAGCGCATCCAGACCGAGATTAAGGCCCGGCAAGAGGTTGAGCAAAAGTTAGCTGAGTTACAACGAGAGTTAGAAGAATTGCGGCGTCTCCAGGGACACGAATAGTAATTGATCTTCTCACTAAATAAACTGCAACCTTCTGGGGTCGTAGATCAGTTCGCCGGTGCGGCCCTGCATCCCAAAAGTATTCTTCCTGATGGCAAACTTAACGAAGGCTTTGTCTTCACTGATTGCCAGACTCATTAACTGGTTGGAGCAGCGCTCGATGTCGCCGGAACCCAGGCCCTCATCCAGGTCCGGCGGTTCAAACTGATGGCTCTCGCTGCGGCTAACCTGGCTGGTCATCAGGGCCGCGATATTGAGTTCATTGGCCGCATCACTCACCGCCCGGACGTTAAAGGCCAGGCTTTCATGCTCGGAACCGCGACCGGCGCTTTCCGACCGCCCCAGCCGCTGCA
>CADDZM010000356.1 GCA_902812345.1 Chloroflexota bacterium
CGCTGGGCTTTCGTGAGACGATGCCAGGCCGGGAGCGAACCCTTAGTAATCTTATCTTTTTGTAAATTTGCGCCCATTTCAAACTTCAACCTTTTAACAACAAGCTTCTAATAACAAACTCTTATACCAAAATCATTGATATATCAATAAATATATTTTACCAGAAATAGTTGATATGTCAACGATTCTTCATAGTAAGTTTTTATATGGACAACAGTAAAGGGCTATACGGGTTACATATCCCAAAATAGTTAGATAGGTCAATAACCCTGAAGAAAAACCGGTTATTTCGGGTTTTAGTTTAACTTGCCGGCCGCTCAGCTCAATAATCTTTAAGCGTATGATTTTGGATTGGTCAGAAAGAATAGCTTGTTTAGCACGTTGAGGTGGTGATTGGAAGACCGGCAGGGCATTATAATTATAGTTCCTAAATTACGGCTCCTTTATTACAGTTATATTTATACTGAGGTTCGAGGACTTTAAAGCGTGTCAAAAGATACGGATGTATATTATACTAACCGTGAAAGCGTGAAAGCGTGAAAGCATGAAAGCGTGAAAGAAAGAAAAGAAAGGATTGTAGAAGTAAAAATGAGGAACGAGAAGCAAAATGTCGCGTAAAGGTTTTATTAGTTTAGGCCTGCTCCTGCTAGCCCTGGTTGTGGCTGTCGTGGTAATCCTGGTTGCTTTGACTTCCGGCAAATCTGCTACCGAAGCAGCTCAAACTTTTGAAAAAGGGGCCCAACTAACCGCGCTACCGGCCCCGGTGACGCCTCTACCGACCGGGCCAACCGAGCCGACCCCGTTGCCTACCAGTACGGCGTTACCGGTCCAACCTACTCTTGCCTCTACCCCCACGCCGCTTGCCACGCCGGTTGCGGCCCCGCTGACTGTTACAACCGACCCTAACACCGCTACCGCAGCCCCGGCCAGCCAGACGCCTACTCCCAGGCCGGCCAACTATGTCATCCCGAATAAGATAAAAATCCCTTCTATCCAGGTAGATACCTTTGTCGAGCGCGTCGGGGTTACCAAAGAGGGCAATATGGATGTGCCTAAAAACATCTGGAATACCGCCTGGTTCGGTAACGGCGGTTACCGTCCGGGGGACCCTGGCAACGCCGTAATCGCCGGGCACCTGGATGCCCCTGGCACCGTCGCCGTTTTCTGGAATTTAGATAAAATCAAGGTAGGTGACAAAGTAATTCTAACCGACCAGTCCGGGAAGACCATGACTTTTGAGGTTTACGACAAGCAGGTTTACCCTATTAATAATGCCCCGCTGCAAACCATTTTCGGGCCTTCCAACGAAGCTCACCTTAACCTTATTACCTGTGGCGGAACCTTCGACCGCTCCGCTCACATCTATAACAAGCGGCTGGTCGTTTATACCCGGTTAGCCGCGACGGCGTAGCCGCACCAGGGCCAGCCCGACCCCGAAGTATAGAAAGTCGTTGAGGGTTCGTAAGAGCCGGTTAAGCGCGACAAGGGCCAGGACCAGCCGCCAGGGCAGCACCTGGGTCAGCCACCAGCTCAGGCTGAATTCGACTACTCCCAGGCCGAGGGGAACAAAGAAAAAGACGGCTGACAGGATAGTGGTAATCGCCCCGGCGCAGACCAGGTAAGGCAGTATTGGGCCGCTGGTCGGAGTGAAAGAGAGCGTCATCGCCCACAGCCGTAACCCGTTTACCAGCCAGAATAGAAGCGAATACAGAGCAGTTGGGCCGAGCTTTATCCGGCGAATCTGGGCTGATAGCGGCGGAAACAGGGGGGCGAGATAGCGGGGTAAAAACAGCACCGCGCCCACTCCAAAGATAAGCCCGGCGATAGCGGCCAGCCAGAGCGGGAAAATTCCGACGCCGGGTAAGAAAGCGGCCAGCAGGCCAAAGCCGAGAACGCTTGCCAGGCCGGCCACCACCAGGTGGATTAGCTGGGAAAGAATTGCCAGTACCGGCACCTGGCGGCGCGGCAAACCTATCTCAGGCGCAAAGTAGACCAGGCCAGCCACCGGCCAGATTCCACCCGGAATGTAGCGGGCCGCCCCGGCCATTGACATGGCGATAAGAGTGCCGCCCCGTTTGCCTTTGGCCTCTAGCTGCCGGGCGCAACTCTCCCAAACCATTACGTAGATGAGCGACCCGACCAGATTTAACGCCAGGGCGACCACCAGCCAGCTCCAGTCGGCTTCGTGCAGAGCCTGCCAGAGGTCGGCCCGGTTCTGGTAAAGAGCCCATAACATCAGGCCCAGCACCACCACAACCGTCCCCAACCTTAGCGCCTGCCAGGCCACCTTTTTCAGGCCGGCCTTACCCCTCCGCTGGCGCTGGCGGGTAAGACCGGCCTCAGGCTCGGCGGTATGGTCTACCAGGGCGGACTCGGTATTCGAAACCGGGGCCGGAGGGGCCGGGGTTGGATTAAGGCCTGGCAGCTTATTTGCCGGTTTATAACTATCTTTCGGATCCAAGATTTTCTTATTGATTAAACTAATTTGTAGGCCATAAGTAATAAATGCCCCATAGCATTTTTAGACAGTTTACAGGGAGCGAGTTACCACCCCCAAGGCGGGTTTAACCCTGAGTTAAGACGCTTTATCAGCGTTTGTCCGGCGGGTTTTGAAGCCGGTTGATATAGATGCGACCAAAAGCTGTCAGGTTGGCCGTGGGTGAGCTGTTGTTAAACAGGGAGATTCCGCCAAAATAGTTCGAGAAACCCTCCGCCTCGCCATAACTGGTAAAAACAAACCAGCGCTCGAGCTTGAGCCGGGCGGCGTTGTTTTCTAACCAGTCTAACATGCTGGAGAGATAATTTTCCATCAAGTCCTGGCGAAAGGTGCCGCGCGGCAGGGCTGTATAGCTGCCGTCCGCCATTTTCTGCCACTCCAGGCCGTCATAGCCCCAGACTACCCCGAATTCGGTCAACCAGATAGGCTTGCCTCTGGTGGAGGGGGTGCTATCCAGGTAAGCGCGGAAAGCCTCTAGCTGGCGAATGTCCTGGGCCTGGTTAATCAGGGGCAGATGGTCCCAGTCCAGGTTATAGGTATGCATGGCCCAGCCGTCGAAAGGCAATTCCACCCCATAGAGGGCGTGGTAGCTGGCGCGTAGCTGGTCGAGCCAGACACGGCCGGCGGTAAAACCAGGACAGGCGGTGCACGTATCGTCGAAATTTAAAAGGTTAGGACCCAGGATGGTAGCCTGGGGGTCGGCTGCCCGGATGGTCCGGTTTGCTTCGTAAAGAGCTTTAGCGTATACGTCCGGTGGAGTGTCATCCTGGCCGGGCGTATTGGGTTCGTTTCCGATAAGCCAGTAGGTTGGTTTATTAAAATGCCCGGTTTGCCGGATGAAATTAAGCCAGCCGATGAATTCCGTCCCGTTTACCCCACCCTTCCAGGTTCTAATCATGTAAATCTGCTGGGCCGACGCCTTGACACCGCTGGGCCGGTCTGGCGTGTACTGGTACCAGAAGCGGGCCTGAGTGAGTTCCAGCACCCGGTTAAGGCTGGCGGTCTTATCGGTTTCAGTGAGTAACCCGGTAACGATCAGGCCAAACCGGTCGTCCACTGCGCCGCTCGAAGGGCTATTTTGAGGGGTACCGGTTGGCGGCGGCAGACTAAGAGCCTGACCCGAAGAAGTTGGTCCGGCGGAATAGGTGCCGATGAGGGGCCGGTAGCCTCCGGCGCCACTAGCCGGGTCGCTGGCGCCAGGTAAAGTAGCGGGCTGAGATTGGCTTAAAGCGAAAAAAAGGCCCAGGCTGAGCAGTATTAACCCTACCAGGGCCAGGCCCAAAAAGCGCCGGAGATTTTTTTTATTGTTGGGAGTTTGTGGTACCTTCATTTTTGAAAATATTTCTTCCGGCCATCTCGATTAGGCCCCGCCCCGCCCCCAGACAGTAGGCGGCTACACGTAGATTTAACATTAACCAGGCGGTCAGGGCCAGCCGCAGGCCGCCCATTTTCACGGCCCGGCCAAGAAAGTTAAGAAAGCTCAACTGCATTCCGACGAGACCGGTGAGTCCGGCCAGGCCAGCGCAGTTCCCTAAGAACTTACTGCGCCCGGCCAGACGGGTGAGGGCCCATATTTGCAAAAGGCCCAGAATGGCGGCTAGCAGCGCCATTTGACCTTTCGCGCTCTGGGAGGTGTGGCTGTCGGCGGGCAACTGGCCGGGATAACGCCGGTAGAGCGTGACGCGCCAGTGCGCAATGCGAAATTTACGCCGGAAATACCGGGCTATTTTCTCGGGATGGTGGTGGTAAACTATAGCGCTCGGTTCGAAAAGGAAATGGTACCCCGCCTGGCGCAACCGCCAGCCCAGTTCGGCATCTTCCACAATAGCTCCCGGCAGCCTTTCGTCAAAAGGCTGCTCGATAAGCAGCTCGCGCCGGTAAGCCGCCGAATAGGTATCCGCGAAGTCAGGCTGCTGGTGGCGTTCTCGGAAGCGCCGGTAGCGTTCCTCGAACTCAAGCTGGGAGAATCTGGCAACATTTGAGCTTTGCCGGTTGCCATAAGCGCCTTTAATGCCGGCCACTTTAGCGGGCGCGTTCTGGAGAGCGGTTGCCAGCCGAACGGCCCAGTCCGGGGCAGCCACGCAGTCGGCGTCTGTAAAGAAAATAAATCGGCACTCAGGCGAACTGTGTTTAACGCCCGTATTACGGGCAGAGGCCGCGCCGTGCCTGGTCGTCTGGACCAGCCGCACGCCTCTTTGCCGGTAGAGGCAGGCAACCCGGGCCGTATCATCGGTCGAACCGTCGTCCACCAGGATGATTTCAAGGTCGAGCCACTCCGGTAAGCGCTGGTTTACCAGGCTAGCGAGGCACTCGTCCAGGGTAGCGGCTGCCTGGTAAGCCGGGACTACCACGGCGGCTTTGAGGTTAGCGTTGGCCGGGCTCATAAAAAATCTGCCTTTGTGCGTACCAGGGGTAGCTGGACTGTCAGGCCAACCGGCTGGCTGCAGTTTGTCTTCAAATTAAACCTGCCTGAAAATGCTGCCAGAGGGTTCTCTGTAACGAGAGGGTTCTCTGTAACGAGAGGGTTCTCTGTAACAAGAGGGTTCTCTGTAATAAAAGTATACATTAATTAAAGTTTATGCTACAGTACACTATAACGTAAAATTAAGGCTATAGCTAATATGTCTTGAAAGAAAGACCTGCTTGCAGCTCTATTTAAGCGCAATAACGTTACACGATTGTTGTAAAAGTGTTTCGCTGGCGTGACCGGCAGCGTATAGGAGCGTCAAGAATAGTAGCCGCGGCAAAAGTTTAACTTATATTATTTTTCTAACCTAACCCACATATGCTAAAACAAAAACCGGCCAAAGCGCAAGACGCCCTGATAAAAAATCTAAGAGAAAAGACCCCGAAAGCCAGGAAGACAAAGACTGGCCAAAGCGCGCTGGCTCGCCGCTTTTTGCGCTGGCGCTATATCTTACCGGCAATTCTGGTAATTCTAGTATTAGTCGCTGTCTATGGTTATTTTACCTACAAGACCGTTCTTACCCACGTTAATAGCGGCGTTGACCATATCCAGGCCGCCGTAGACCAGGTAAAAAACGACCAGGTCTCCTTTAATGTAGCGACCCTTGACAGCCTGACCCAGCAGTTGAGCGCCGCTCAAAGCGACTTCCACCAGGCCCGTGACGCGGCCGGACCGGTTTCGCTGGTGCTGCCGCTGGTGGGCTGGCTGCCCGGCCCGGCCTACGACCTTTCGCAATTGCCCGGTTTTTTAGAAATAGCTGAAAAGACCAGCCAGAGCGGGGTTCTGGTGTTACAGGGCGCTCGGCCGGCTCTGGCTCCTTTTGATAACAGTTCCCAGGGATCGTCCGGCCCGGCTGGGGCTACTGCCAGTGGCAAACTGACCCAGGCGGCCCAGGCGCTGGCCCAGCCCGCCGCCCAGGCCAAATTTAACCGGGCGGCGGGCTGGGCC
>CADDZM010000357.1 GCA_902812345.1 Chloroflexota bacterium
CAATAATCGGGTTGATGTACCAGCGCAAAAGCAGGCGTGTAACCCGCTTGGCATAGGCAATTCCCCGCCCGATAAGCGGCGGCCCGCCCCAGGTTATCGGCAGATGAGCGCTGACGTTCCAACGTTCATTGACCTGCCGGACCAAAGCCCGCAGTTCGCTCAACTCGTCACCGTGTAATTTCGCGCGCCGCTCTTTGACGGCCTGCCGTAACTGGGCCAGTTCTTCCGCTACATCTATGGCGTCTATCGAGGTTTCCTGGGACATTTTTAAGGGTGGCAGCCTTTCTCCTGAAAATTCTTGGCGTTCTATTTACTTACAGAAGAAGCAGAACTGGAACCGGCCAGTTTTTCCAGCAGAGTTTCGATTCTTTCCAGGCGACTTTCAAGGGAAAGCATACGCTCGGAAAGGGTCGCTACTTCAAAGTCGTGGGACGGCTGGCTGGCGGCAACCTGTTTACCTAAATCTTCGATAGCCCGCGCCACGGCGGCGTTGTAGTCTACTTGCTGGGCCAGGATGGGCTTGACGTACCAGCGGGTTGAAATCGAGTTGAACCGTTCGCGCAGACTTGCCACGAAAGGCAGCCGCGACCGGAAAGGTTTTTCCTCGACCAGCCAGCTTTCTTTCACCTCGGCCACCCGCTCCATTATTTGCCGGGAGATAGCCGCGCCTTCGGCGGAGGAGTCTTCCAGCGGTTGGTCATATAAATCTACTCGGTGAGCTTTATCTTTCTTCTTCAAAGCGGTCTGTTTCTCTTTCTCCTGGGAAAAACTTGTTTGGTTTGCTGCCAGCGGCCCGAAATAGGCGCGGGCCGCGGTCCGGTAAATTATAGCGGTCGCCTGGCGGTCCAGGTCGTCCATGGTGCGGCGCTGGCGGTGGGTTTCGGCGGGCAGGACTTCGGTCAAAAGCTGGCGGGTCGAGAGATGTTTAAAAATGTAACGCAGGCGGTTGCGATGCAGGGTTTTATAATAGTTCAGACCCCGGCCAAAAGCGCCGCCTTCGAAGTGATAAGCGACGGCCGCTGCCTCGTACCAGACCTTATAACCGAGAGCCTGGGCGCGGCGGCACAAATCCACGTCTTCGTAATAGCCGGGAAAGAAAACCGGGTCGAACCCGCCCAATTGCTCAAATAAGGCCGTGCGGATACCCAACGCCGCCCCGGTCACAAACTCCACCGGGCAAGACTCGTCCCAGCGTCCGTCGTCCGGTTCCCCGGCCCCGAAATGTTCGGCCAGAACGAGGTCGCGCCGGATAAGACCCCCGGCGTGCTGGATTTCGCCTTCCGCTCCCAGCAGTTTGCAGCCGACAACCCCGATATTCGGGTCATTTTCGAAAGGCCGGACGAAAGCGGCCAGCCACTCGACCGGAAAACGCATATCCGGATTGAGGACGATTTTTATATCGCTGCCGCCCAGCCGCGACCAGCCCCAATTTGCACCCGCGCCATAGCCCAGGTTAGACGGAGCCTGCCAGAACTGAAGACCCTGTTTCAAAAAGGGCGCGATAGCCTGCCGGGTCTTTTTGACCTGGCCCGCATCCTGGTGGTTCTCGACCAACCCCACCCGCACCCGGTCCGGCCCGTAAGCGGCCACCGACGCTAGCAAGCTGGAAAAACATTCGGCCAGGTAGCCCGCCGAACCGTAGCTGACCACGACAATAGATACGGATAGCACTAGCTGTTCACCCGGTTAGGCTTGCTAGCAAGATAGGACTGCGCCCGCGCTTTCAAGCCGGGGTCTTTGCCCGTGTTGATGTATTCCTGAAAAATAGATTTTGCAAGGTCGGTATGCCCGGCCTGCAAGAGCGTTTCGGCTTTGTAAAAAAGGTACTGGCCGGCGGGTTGGATTTCCAGGGCGCGGTCATAGTTTGCCACGGCCAGGTCGTACTCGTCCAACTGGCGGTAGGCCTCGGCCTGGTCTTTTAGAGCGGTCATCAGGCCGATACGGCCAAGTTTATCTTCGGGGTTTAATTCCAGCGAACGATTAAAAGCTTCAATGGCCTGGTTGTAGAGCCGGACCGCACCCAACCAGTCGGGCCGCTCCTCGTCGGTACGCTGCTGGGCGGTTTTGGCGGCTTCCGAGTTCAGGCGCATGCCCTCGTTACGGTAATGGAGCGACCCGGCCAGGGGGTCTTCCTTGCCGGGAGCAAGTTCGGCTAACCGGGCGTGGGCCAGCCCGCGCAGGTATTCGTTCTCGCCTCGTTTGAGATATTCAATCAGGTCGGTGCGGGCCTGGCGAGGATTGCCGTTGCGCAGGTAGCTCATGGCCCGGTAGTAATAATCCTCGGCGTTGGCCGGGTTGAGGCTGAGACCCTGCGAAAGGTCGGGCAGCGACCCGGCAAAGTTGTGATTGTAGCGGTAATGATGGCCGCGCTGGCTGAAAGCAGCCGCAACCGCCAGCCGGGCATCCCGCTTTAACTGCAAATCTTCCACGACCAGTTCGCGGGCCTGTTTGAAAAGTTCGAGAGCCTGGCCGCAGAGCCGGATAGCTTCCTCGGGCGGCAGTTCAACCGCCGTTTCAAGGGCTTGGTGGCCCTGGTCGAGCAGGCGTTGCGCTTCCAGGGCTTCCCCGGTTAATTCCTGGTTGGTAAGTTGGTCGGCCATAAAATGTATCTACCCGTCCCGGTGTTCCCGGCAAATCCAGACGCCGTTTTTGACCGGAAGCATTTTATCGAGCATACGCGGTTTGCCGCACAGGTCGCATTTCGCGGCTTTCCCGGCCTTAATCGCCTTATCAGGCCAGCAATTGTCGCAAACTTTATGCCCGGTCGGAGCGGTCTGGCCGCAGACCACGCAGCGCCCGGTTCCGGTCTTTTTAGTAGGAACAGTCATATTTGTTCAGCTTCTGTGCTTAATCTTTTTAAAATTAAAGATTTTATAAATTAGTTACCCTAAAGCTTCGCCCGGCCCCGGTGAAGCCGGTTTATCCGGCTCAATAGAGGGAGAGGCCGGTTGGACCTCCGGAGGTTCAACCGTTTCAGAAGCATGGAAGGCCGCCGCGTTTCCCGGCTCTGCAATTTCTGCTTCCCCGGCTTTTCCTTCCAGGGTTTCCTCCTCGGCCCCGGTGATGCCGCCAGGGGTATTCTCCGCCTCGACCTGGGCTTGAAGCTGGTCGCGTTTTCGTAAAAGCGGGTCGGTACCCCGGCTGCTCGCCGTAAGAAACATAAAGAGGACGAAAGCAAGCAAGACCAGGGCTACCGCAATAGCCGCCCAGAAAAGCACCTGGCTCTGAACCACAATCGCCAGGGCTAAAATGACACAGGCAGCCAGGGTAATACCCATGGTAGCGATAGCGCAACCCACGCCGTAAATATCATCTGCGGACTTAAGGGCGGAATTCACCTCGATTAGTTCTTGTTGAGAGCCGCTCATGCGGGCGGCGCTGGCCTGGGTCGGCGCCAGCTTTAGCAGGTCGCCATCCCGTTCCAGGTTAAGTTCGGCCCCACAATTCAAGCAGGCGAACCGCTCGATGCCTTCGGCCACCTTCAGGCGCGTCTCACATACCGGGCAGGTCAGGCGTAGAACCTTTTTTTCAGGCATGTCCTAAACCTTTATTTGCCGCGCCGGGTGAGAAACAGGCCGATGCCAGCCACCAACATTACCACAATCAGACCGCCCACCAGCCACAGGGTTGTGTTATCGGAAGCAGGCTGAGCCTGACCGCCGCCCTGCCCGGCAAAGACCGTTGAGGTTGAAACCAGCAACCCCCAAATTATTCCTGAAACCACTAACCCGGCCAGGAGCAATACACGGCCTGCCAGGCGCTTTATTCCTACCAAACCAACCTCCTATTAACCTGCCTGAATTCCGAGATTTTGAAATTGCTACAGGACACAGTATAGCATATAAAGCAGTTTGTTAATTTTCCTTCCAGCCAATCCCGGCCCTTTCCAGAGCAAGGACTACTTTGTAAAAACCTCTCCTGAAACGTTCGAGTGTTAGCTACTTTTCTAGCAATTATCCAGAACCTGGCGGACTTTCCGAAGCAGCAGGCTGGTGGTAAAAGGCTTTTGCAAGAAAGCCCGGCCGGGCTGCAAAATCCCCTGGTGTTCGGCCACCCAATCGGTATAGCCGGAGATAAAAATCACTTTAAGGCCGGGCCGCCGCTCCAGCACACTTTCTATTAGCTTGCGCCCGCCTATTTTAGGCATAATCACGTCTGTTAAAACCAGGTCGAGGGGACCGTGATAGTTATCCACCAGTTCAAGGGCTTCGAGACCGTTGCTGGCCGCCAGCACCTTGTAGCCTTTTTCACTTAAAGCCCGGGTAGCAAGAGTGCGAACTATGTCCTCATCCTCTACCAGTAGAATTGTTTCAGTCCCGCGCATGATGTTGGACTCAGCCGGTTTAATGGAAGAAACCGGTTGGCCGGTTGTTTCCAGGGCCGGTAGATAAATCATGACGGTCGTACCGACACCCTTTTCACTGTAAATTGAGATATTCCCGCCACTTTGCTTGACGATACCATAAGCTGTTGCCAGCCCCAACCCGGTGCCTTTACCCTGCTCTTTGGTTGTAAAGAAAGGCTCGAAAACGTGCAACTGGGTTTCAGCGTCCATGCCGACGCCGCTATCGCTGACCGCCAAACGGACGTAATCGCCCGGTTTGACATCGAACTGCTTGAATTGGACAAACTCCTCATCCAGGTAAATATTAACCGTTTCAATTAACAACTTGCCGCCGTTAGGCATGGCATCGCGGGAGTTTACCGACAGGTTCAGGATAACCTGCCCTAACTGGCCGGGGTCGGCCATAACCGGTTTCAAGTTGGGGTCGAGCGAGGTTATAAGTTCGATATTTTCGCTGATTAAGCGGGTCAACATGCGGCCAATATCGTCCACGACCGTATTAAGATTGAGGATTTTGGGTTGGAGAACCTGGCGGCGGCTGAAAGCCAGGAGTTGGTGGGTTAACTGGGCGGCCCGGTCGGTCGCCTTCAAAATCTCTTTCAAGTCGGGCCACATGGGGTCGTCTTCGGATAAACCCAGCAGCATTAAATCGCTATAACCGCTGATAGCTGTCAGAATATTATTAAAGTCATGCGCAATTCCCCCGGCCAGACGACCGATCGATTCAAGTTTGCGCGATTGTAAAAGTTGCGCCTGGCTCTGGCGTAACTTTTCCTGGGAATTTTCAAAGCGGTCCCGACTGCGGCGCAACTGCTGCTCGACGACCTTTAATTCGGTAATGTCGCGGGCAATATTTAAAACAGCCTCAACTTTGCCGTCCGGCCCAAATTCGGGAACGAGGCGAGATTGGAAATAGCGCACTCCTTGAGGGGTCGCAAAATCAAATTCGAGCATTACCGGTTGGCCGGTTTCGAAGACCTGCCGCATAGAGGCATCCCACTCGGCCACTTTTTCCGGGGGCATACCAAGTTCTGCGTTGGACTTACCGATAAAGGCCACAGCGGGCAGGCCGGTCACCCGCTCAATCGCCGGGTTAACATAGGTATGGCGCAAATAGCGGTCGTGGCGGGAGATAATATCGGGAGTATGTTCGACGAGAGCCTTAAAATCTTGCTGGGTGGGATTATTGTCTACTTTTTCAGCTTTTAGTTCGGCAACTTGCTT
Source organism: Chloroflexota bacterium (assembly GCA_902812345.1). GTDB lineage: Bacteria > Chloroflexota > Chloroflexia > Chloroheliales > Chloroheliaceae > 54-19. Next base: position 5,570 of record CADDZM010000357.1, read on the forward strand.
CTTCAATCTTTCAATTTCTGCCAGCTGGGCAGCTATAGGGGGATTGGTTCCCGGTGTTTCCATGAAAAATCCTTTAAGGTAAAATTCTAAGTAACAGCTTAAAAGCGTAAAACGTCAATACAAACGTTAAACGTGGAATGGGACGGTACTGTAAAATGGCGTTTAAGTTGGATGACTATAAGGTGGTTGTTAAGTTGCTTTACTCTGGGACTGCCGATGCCCTGTTCGTTTTGTAATAAGCAACCTCAAATTTTTGTTATAAAATCCTGATAAACTGAAAACCCGGATTTGGTTCTTTAATTATAGACTTATTTTGGGGAGGAATTCAAGCC
>CADDZM010000358.1 GCA_902812345.1 Chloroflexota bacterium
TCTTTCCCATCCTGGCCGCCCTGGCGCTGCTGTCCGCGCCCCTGATCCTTTCCGATTTCCGGCTCAGTCTGCTGGCTAAATTCCTGACCTACGCTATCGTGGCCCTGGGCCTTGACCTGATCTGGGGTTATGGCGGTATGTTGAGCCTGGGCCATGGGGTCTTTTTCGGCCTGGGAGCCTACGGTATGGCGATGTATCTTAAATTAGAGGCTTCCGGCTCGAAACTGCCCGACTTTATGGGCTGGAGCGGGGTCGAGTCGCTGCCCTGGTTCTGGGAGCCGTTTCGTAACCCGGTCTTTGCCATTCTAATGGCTCTTTTCATCCCGGCCCTGCTGGCGGTCTTGCTGGGTTATTTGATTTTCCGCAGTCGCATCCAGGGCGTCTATTTTTCGATTATCACCCAGGCTTTGGCTCTGATTGTAGTGACGCTCTTTATCGGCCAGCAACCTGTGACCGGCGGCACCAACGGCATGACCAATTTCAGCACGGTCTTTGGTTTTACCCTGGCCGACCCGGCCGTCCAGGTGGCCCTCTATTTCGTGACGGTAGTCTGCCTGATCCTGGCCTACCTGCTTTGCCGCTGGTTGACGGGTTCGCGCTACGGCCGCTTGCTGGTAGCCTCCCGCGAGGACGAAAACCGGCTGCGCTTTATGGGTTACAACCCGGCCCCAATCAAGTCGCTGGCTTTCGGCGTTTCGGGCGGGCTGGCGGGCCTGGCGGGGGCGCTGTTTGTGTTACAGGTCGGCCTGATTACACCCTCGAATATGGGAATTGTCCCTTCCATTGAAATGGTAATCTGGGTGGCAGTGGGCGGCCGGGGCACTTTATGGGGCGCGGTCCTGGGCGCTTTGCTGGTCAATTACGGCAAAAGCACCTTCAGCGAGAGTTTTCCTGAAATCTGGCAGTACTTTTTTGGAGCCCTGTTTATCGGGGCGGTCCTGCTATTCCCCGGTGGCGTGGCCGGTTTCGCCAAAAACCTCTGGAACAGGTCTTACTTCAAGCCAGCCTCGAAAAAACCGCTTGAGGTCGAACAACCCAAGCCCGGTGGAAAAGAACTGGAAAGCGGGATGGAGGTAAACTAGCCATGGGTACACCAAAAATTCTTGATTTAGAGGCCATTTCGGTCAGTTTCGACGGCTTCAAGGTGCTGGACAAGCTTGATTTCAGCCTGGATTACGAAGAGTTACGGTTTTTAATTGGGCCAAACGGGGCCGGAAAAACCACTCTGCTGGATATTATTACGGGCAAAACTCACGCTCTGTCCGGCAAGGCCACCTTTGACGGTAAGGTTAATATTGCCAGCCACCAGGAACATACTTTAGCCCGGCTGGGTATCGGCCGCAAATTTCAGACTCCTTCGATCTTTGGCAGCCTGAGCGTTTACGAAACCCTGGAAGTGGCGGTCGGCTTTATGGACCCGCCCGGCCGGTTTTTCCAGAAGCTCAAAAAGGCCCAGGTCGAAAATATCGAGGAAACTTTAGAAAAAATCAGCCTGACCCGCAAAGCCAAAACCCCGACCGCGATCCTATCTCACGGCGAGAAACAATGGCTGGAAATCGGGATGCTGCTGGCCCAGCAGCCCAAACTGCTGCTGCTCGATGAACCGGTGGCCGGGATGACCCGCCAGGAACGCCACAAGACCGGTGAGCTGTTGCAGGCCATCAGCCGGAACCGCACCGTGCTGGTAGTAGAACATGACATGGAGTTCGTCCGCCAGTTCGCCAACACCGTCACGGTGCTGCACCAGGGCAAGAAGCTATGCGAAGGGCCGGTCCTGGAAGTCCAGCAGAACCCGCGAGTTATCGAGGCGTATATCGGCCGCAAACGCGAAACAGCGGCCTGACACAACTTTTCACTCTGAACGAAGTAAAGAATCCGGGACACCCGCTTGCCCATTCCGCTGGCGAATATCACTACTTTAGCCCAGGGGGCCAGAGATTCGCCTGGAATTGCACGTTAAATTGCGGCCTTGATATGAAAAGGGAGAAAGAAAAAATGCTGGAAATCAGTAACCTGAATGTATATTACGGGCAAAGCCGTATCCTGCAAGATGTCAGCCTGAGCGTGCCGGATGGAAAAGTGGCCTGTCTGTTGGGCCGGAATGGGGTCGGGAAAACCACCCTGTTAAAAGCCGTGATGGGGGTGTTGAAAACCCGCAGCGGCAGCCTGACCTACGCCGGCGAGAATATTACGGGCTGGTTGCCCTACAAACGGGCGCGAGCCGGGATTGGCTATGTCCCGCAGGGCCGGGGTATTTTTCCATACCTGAGTGTAGCCGAAAATTTAGTGCTGGGCCTGGAAGCCACCAAAGAAGGCCGCAGCGACGCCCTGGACGAAATGTACCAGCAATTCCCGATCCTTTCGACATTCGCTAAGAGAATGGCCGGGACGCTAAGCGGCGGCCAGCAGCAGCAACTGGCCCTGGCCCGCGCCCTGATCAGCAAGCCTAAACTGCTGGTGCTGGACGAGCCGACCGAGGGCATTCAGCCTTCTATTGTCCTTGAAATCGAGGAATTGTTAATTTCCCTCAAAAAGAAAAGCAACCTGACTACCTTGCTGGTGGAACAATACCTTGATTTTGCCCTGGCCGTGGCCGACTACTGCTATATCATGGAGCATGGCGCTATCGTGCTACAAGGCGAACCTGAGATGATGACCCAGGACCAGACCAGGGAATATATAACCGTTTAATCAGAGCCTTAGTACGGTCGTTAATTGGATAACATTAATTGGATAACCTGAAATTGCTCCAGTTATTTCAACTGGCCGACAGCGCCCTGCCGACCGGCGCATTAAGTCATTCATTTGGCCTGGAAATGCTGGTGGACGAAGGCATTTTAAAAGTGGACGGATTGGAAGCCTTCTTGAACGAATATTTAAGGGAAGGCGGCCTGCTGGAAGCTAACTTCTGCCGCCAGGCTTTTCACCTGGGAAATCTTGGCGAAGGCTTTAACCAGCCATGGCAAATTCTGAACGAACGCATTAGCGCCTTTAAACCGGTCCGCGAGTCCCGCCAGGGCAGTCTATCGCTGGGCCGCCGCCTGGTTGCTCTGGCCCTGCAACTGGAAGAATTACCGCAACTGCGCTATAGTTCACCGGGAAGCAGCCAGCGCAGTGCGGAAACCCACTATTGCGCCGTGTTCGGCCTGCTTGGATGCTTGCTGGAGGTGGATGAAGAAGCGATGGTACTGGCCTACTTGCAGCAGACTACCGGCTCTTTAATCTCAGCCTGCCAGCGCTTGATGGCCCTCGGACAGGGCCAGGCCGCCCGCATCAACTGGCGTTTGAAACCGGCCATGCTCCAGACCGCTCTGGATAGCCGGATTAGCTGGCAGGAAAATGAAATGTTGCAATGCTTCGCGCCCTTAACCGAACTGGCTTCTATGCGCCACCCGGCCCTGCGTACCCGGCTGTTTATCAGTTGAAGGATATTTCGTTGATTGAACCGTTAGAGGTTGAAACCGGTGTTAAAGGCCGCCTGGAACTGGTCTTTGAAAACCAGGCCGGGCAAACTATCCTAAAAGTGCCGCGCCAGGAACCGCCCCTTAAAGTAGTGCGGGCTTTTCCTTTACCCGGCGGCGGTGCCCTGGTCCATCTGCATAACCTATCCGGCGGTGTACTGGGCGGGGACAAACTCGAAACAAAGGTCCGGGTGGAAGCAGGCGCGGTGGCCCAGATAACCTCGACCGGCGCGGCCCGGCTCTACCGAAGCGGGCCGAATGGCCAGGCTTCCGGCCAGCTAAACGATTTTTCTATCGGGGAAAAGGCTCTGCTGGAATACCTGCCGGACCCATTAATACCTTTCGCGGGAGCCAGGTATCGCCAGCAAACAAATATAGAACTGGCCGCTGGGGCCGGGCTTTTCTGGTGGGAAACGGTGGCGCCAGGCCGCGAAGCCAGGGGCGAAATCTTCCTGTACGACCGGCTGGAAATTTCGCTTTCATTGACGAGCGGTGGGAAATCTATTGCCCTGGAACAAACCCGGCTTGAACCTGCTATTCGGCCGCTCACATCAACGGCACGGCTGAGCCACTACCGCTATTTTTCGAGCTTTTACATTTGCCGGGGGGGGCTTGAAAAAGCAGCCTGGACCCGTCTCGAAAGCTGTTTAACCGACCTGGCCGGGCGACTCAGCGTGGCGGGTGAAACTTTATGGGGAGCCAGTTGTCTGGTGGCTGATGGAGTAGTGGTCCGGGCGGTCAGCCGGAACGGGCGAGCCATCACCACCGGGTTATTAGAGATGTGGCGGCTGGGCAAACAGGAACTTTACGGGCAGGCGGCCATCCCCCCCCGAAAAATCAATTAAGCAGATGAAGGAGGCTGGTTAGATTGCATTTAACTCCCCGCGAACAGGAAAAACTTTTGGTTTTTGTGGCAGCCGAACTGGCCCGCAAACGCCAGGCCAGGGGCCTCAAGCTAAATTATCCTGAAGCCCTGGCGATTATTTCGGCTGAAATTATGGAAGCCGCCCGCGATGGCAAGAGTGTTGCCGAAATTATGACCTGGGGTGCGACCATCCTTGAAAAAAAGGACGTTATGGATGGGATCGCTGAAATGGTTCACGAAGTCCAGGTGGAAGCGACTTTCATGGATGGAACTAAGCTGGTGACAATCCACGACCCGATTAAGTGAAAGGACTTTATAGATGAAGCCTGGTGAATATTTTTTGGATGAAGCAGCCGGGCCGATCCAGGCCAATCCCGCCCGCGAGGTGACAACCCTGCTGGTGCGCCACACCGGGGACCGCCCGGTGCAGGTGGGCAGCCATTTTCATTTCTTTGAGGTCAATACAGCCCTGGATTTCGACCGGGCCGCTGCTTACGGTAAACGGCTGAATATCGCCGCCGGTACAGCCGTACGTTTCGAACCGGGCGAAGAAAAAGCAGTGCCGCTGGTCCCACTGGCCGGTTCACGGGCAATCTTCGGTCATAAGGGCCTGGTGAGCGGGTCTTTGGACGATGAAGCGACCAAAGCCGCCGCCCTCAAAACGTTTTAGTCATTTTCTAACCTTATAAATAGGGAAATAAAGAATGAGCCTGGAAATACCGCGCCGCACTTACGCCGACCTGTACGGCCCCACAACCGGGGATAGAGTCCGGCTGGCTGATACGGAATTGATTATTGAGGTCGAAAAGGATTTTACGGCTTATGGGGACGAAATAACTTTCGGAGGCGGCAAGGTAATCCGGGATGGCATGGGCCAGAGTAGCGGGGCTACCAGGGCCCGGGCGCTCGATTTGGTAATCACCAACGCGCTGGTTATGGACTACTGGGGCATCGTCAAGGGAGATATCGGGGTAAAAGATGGCCGAATCGTTAAAGTTGGCAAGGCCGGAAACCCCGACACCATGCCAGGAGTTGACCCCGAACTGGTCGTCGGAGCCAGCACCGAAGTCATCGCGGGCGAGAATATGATTGTAACGGCCGGTGGCATCGACTGCCATATTCACTTTATCGCGCCCCAGCAGATTTACGAGGCTATCGCCAGCGGGGTAACAACCATGCTTGGCGGCGGCACCGGCCCGGCTACCGGCACCAACGCGACCACCTGCACCCCCGGAGCCTGGAATTTAGCCCGGATGCTCCAGGCCGCCGAAGCCTGGCCGGTCAACTTCGGCTTCCTGGGCAAGGGCAACGCTTCCCAGACCGGGCCGTTAGCCGAACAAATTGAAGCAGGGGCCTGCGGTCTGAAACTGCACGAAGACTGGGGTACAACCCCCGCCGCCATCAACACCTGCCTGGAAATAGCCGACCAGTACGATGTCCAGGTTTCGATACATACCGATACCATCAACGAGGCCGGTTTTGTCGAAGATACGATTGCCGCTATCGCCGGGCGGACCATTC
>CADDZM010000359.1 GCA_902812345.1 Chloroflexota bacterium
CCCCTGGTGGGCTTTGCCGCTGGGTATCGTTATCAGCTTCGGCCTCTTTTTCCTCTTTACGGTCCGGCGCCGCGGCTCTGGCTGTAAAGAATGGTCAGGCCGGCGATTATTACCAGGACCGCGTATCCGGCGAATTCAAATAGCCGGAAGAGAAAATTGGTATCGGTGCCGCGGCCCTGAAGCCGGTATCCTGACGGGGGTTTTTGTCTTCTTCCCGATTATCTTCTGGCGGCGGCGGGCCTGGAAGCGGCTAATCGGCTGGCTGGGTACCGGCCTGGTACTTGGCGGCATCCTGGTTTTATTCAACTTGCCGCCCGGCTCAACCCCTTTGGAACCGGTCTTTAAAATCGCCCGCCAGAACGACCAGATAGCCCGTTTAGGCGAGTTCTTCGAAACCAATGACGGCACCGGTAAGGTGCGCCAGTTAATCTGGAAAACCGTCCTTGAAATAATGGGCGAGGCGGCCCAGAAAGAACCGGCCCGGTTACTGGTCGGTTACGGTCCGGAATCGCTTTACAACAAATCTCCCCAGCATTACCAGGCCGAACTGGCCCAGGTCGAGGCCCGCAACGCTATCCCCGACCGTTCGCACAACGGTTACCTCGATGCCCTGGTAACCACCGGCGTGGTGGGCTTGCTGGCCTACCTGGCGGTAGTGGCAGCCTTCTTCTACTATTCCTTCAAGTTTTTGCGGCGCACCCGGCGCTTTGAGTACCAGGTCTTGCTGGCAGCCCTGATTTCAATTATGGTGGCCCACCAGATTGAAATCCAGACCGGTATCCAGGTTGTAAGCTCCTGGATGATGTTCTTCACGATTATTGCCCTGACAGCCCTGATGGGCGGCCTGATTTACGGGCGCTGGGATGCGGTCGGACGAAAAGTAATTGCCGCCCCGGTCGAGCCGGTAGTAGAAGAACCTTCTCCAGTCGCGGAGCCTGCACCCGTAATGGCTTCAGCGGTTGCGGCCCCGGCTAAAAATGGGGCGGTTTCCGCCAGGAATAAGAGCAAAGCCGCTAAAGAACCGGTCTCGACCAAAATAAACGGCAATGGCAAAACCAAAGAACCCTCACGTAGTCGCGACCAGGGCGGTGTGACTACCATCAACAACGGTAAAGCTCCCGGCGGAGGTGGTCCCAGGCGCAACGGCCCGGTTTACGCCGCGCCCGGTATGGAGTTGGATAGCGCCGTAACCTACCGGCAGGTTAAGCCCTGGTTTTATGCCGCCGTCACCGCCCTTAGCGTGGCAGCCATCTATTTCATCTGGATTAGCAACATTTCGCCGATTGTAGCCGATACCATCTATAAGCAGGGGTTTAACCTGTCTTCAGGCAACCAGTGGTCGCGGGCAGTGCCGTATTTAAAGCAGTCGCTCAACTGGGCGCCGAACGAAGATTATTACGAATTGTACCTGGGCCAGGCTTACCTTGAACTTGCCACAACTGAAGCGCAAAACGCCGCCAAAGACAAGAATGCCCTTTCTAATATGCAGGCTTACCTGGCCGCCAGCGAACGCGAGTTGTTGCGGGCGAACCAGTTAGCCCCGCTCAACCCCGACCACTACGCCAACCTCGCCCGGCTTTACACGCGCTGGGCCGACCTGGAACCGAGCCGCTCTACTGAAATGCTTAACAAAGCTATCGGGCGCTACCTGCAAGACCTGAATAATTACGCGCCCCGCCACGCTCGCCTTTGGGCTGAACTGGCCGCGACCCAGGCCAGCCTTGCTACCAATCGCACCGACACCGATATAACCGGCGGTACGTTCGATAAGGCGGCGATGGACAAAGCGATTGAATACGGCGAGAAATCAATCCAGGTTGACCCTAAATACGACTTCAACCGGCTGGTGCTGGGCGATGTCTACCGCTTCGCCGGGAAGAAGGACGAGGCCGGGCAGCAGTACCTGGAATTGGCCCGGTTGGACCCGCTCCAGCTTGGCAGCGACGAACGTTACCCTCGCCGGATTATGGATTTGGGCCAGAGCAAGCTGGTCAGCCTGGATGACGCTCTCAAAGCGCTCGACCCGAGCCAGTACGACACCAAAGATGCTTCCGATGCCAATAAACGCCAGCAGGATAAAGCCTTCGTCCTGGGAGTCCAGGGCGCGGTCTATTTCTACAAAGGCGACCTGCTCAAAGCGCTTGCCGCCCTGAACAACAGTAAGGGGTTAAACCCGGGCAGCCCCTATGTCCACGCCTTCCTGTCGCTTGTTTTCAAAAAGCAAGGCGCGGCTGCCCAGGCGAATAGTGAGGCGAGTACGGCGCGGAGCCTGGCCCAAAGTCAGACCAACCCGGCGGCGATGCAGCAGGCCATCGAGACCCTCTTAGCCGGGTAATGTTAGCCGGTTAAAAGGAAAGCGAAAGCGCAAACAGGACGGAGCCGGGAAAATGCAAGGGTTTGGGGGAATTGTGAATATAGAGGTCCAGATAGCCGAAGGCAATCCGGGCATCGGCTTTTACCTGGCCCTTTTCGTCCTGGCCCTGGCCCTGGCCCTGGCGGCAACACCCCTGGTACGGCGATTAGCTTTACGGGCCGGTGTCGTTGATGCCCCCAGCGCCCGCAAAGTGCATGTTTCGCCGGTGCCGCTCCTGGGCGGGCTGGCGGTCTTCCTGGCCTTCATGCTGGCCTTGCTGGGGCTTTCCTACTGGTTTTTACCCTTCTATATTCCCCAGGTTGGCGCTATTCTTTTTGGCGCGACCTTTATTGCCCTATTCGGCTTCTGGGATGACAAATTCGGCCTTCACCCGCTCTATAAGCTAGGGGCACAAATCATAGCCGCCGCCTGGCTGGTTGGGACGGGCGTGCGTATCGAATTTTTTCGCTTTCTGCCCTTCCACGATGTGGTCAATGTGCTGGTGACTATTCTGTGGGTCGTGACCGTGACCAACGCCCTGAACTTTATGGACAATATGGACGGCCTATCCAGCGGGGTCAGCGCGATAGCTGCCTTCTTCTTCTTTCTGGCCGCTTACCAGAGCGGTCAATGGCTGGTAGCCCTGATGGGTGTGGCGCTGGCCGGGGCCGCCCTCGGTTTCGTCTACCACAACTTTGGCTTCATCCAGGGCCGCACCCCTATTTTTATGGGGGATGGCGGGGCGCTTTTCCTGGGCTACATTCTGGCGGCGCTCGGCGTCAAACTGCGCTTTACAAACATCGATTTCGTGACCTGGATGGTGCCAATTCTGGTGCTGGGGGTTCCCCTGTTCGATATTACCCTGGTGGTCCTTTCGCGGACCCGCCGCCGGATTCCCTTTACCAGGGGCGGCAAGGACCATACCTCACACCGTTTGGTCCTGCTGGGCCTGACCAAACGCGAGGCCGTGCTGGTAATTTATCTGCTGTGCGGAGTCGCGGGTGTGGCGGCCCTGGTGGTTACCGGCGCTTCGATTGCCGATGGTTACTGGGTAGGCGGGTTCTTCCTGGCAGCCGCCCTCGCTGCCCTCTACCGTCTTGAAAAAATCCCCCTGGTAGACACCAATCCGAAGGGTATGGGCTACCGCAAGAATCCTAAACCAATTCCCCCGGCAACCCCGCAAGGCCAAACTCTCGAATCCGCCGAAAATCTCCCCAGGCCCAAAAGCCTTTCCTGAAACCGTTCTAGGAATACAACTCCGGTTTGAGTACGCCGATATAGGGCAGGTTGCGGTAAACCTCGGCGTAATCCAGGCCGTACCCGACCACGAATTTATCGGGAATGTCAAAACCGTGATAGTCAATAGCGACATCACTGGTGCGGCGGTCGGGCTTGTTGAGCAGGGCGCAAATTTTAAGGCTGGCCGGACCCCGCGCCTTGAGATAATCGGCCAGGTAGGAGAGGGTCATCCCGCTATCTATAATATCTTCTACAATTAAGACGTGCTTGTTTTCGATGCTGGAGTCGAGGTCTTTGAGGATACGTACCACACCGCTGGAAACCGTCGAAGCGCCATAGCTGGAAATCGCCATGAAATCGAGGGTAAGGGGCAGATTTATGGAGCGGGCCAGGTCCACCATAAACATGATGGCCCCTTTCAGGACGCCAATTAGCAGCAATTCTTTACCGGCGTAATCCCGGGTAATCTGCTCGCCCATGCGTTTGATAGTCGCCTGCAAAGCCTGCTCATCAATCAAAATTTCTGCCATATCGTCGGCAAGTGAAGGCACGTCTTATTCCTTTCCGCTTAATTCTTCGTAAAAAATAATAACTCTTATTCGGCCAGGTCGTGATTAAATTTTGCTGTTTCAGGAGTTTCCAAAAATTCAAACCTTAACTCTAAAATTTGTTCCGTCTCTGGCATGACACGAAAGTCGTGGGCGATTGGCGCGCCCGGTATCCAGCAAATATTTTCCGTTTGTTCCGTATTCCCCGGACTTACCAGCACAGGCCAATCCCGCCGCAATTCGCGGGGGATACCGGCATCGAGCATAATATCCTGGACCTTACGTTGTCCTGGCGCGCCTAAAGGCCGGTAACGTTCTCCCGCCTGGCGGGGTCGTAGCCGTAATTGATGGTTAATTTTAGCATAATCCAGGAAAACATGGTAAGGAGTGCCTTCTTTAAAAAAGGCCTGCTGCTCGGTATTCTTTAATAAACTGGCCGTAAGCCGCCACCGACCATCCGGCCCGGTTAGAGAGCCGGGAACCGTAAATTGCAAACCATTTCCCGGCCAGTCTGCCGGATCGGGGACCGCCAGAAGCCCGGCCCCACTTTTCCCGGCGAAAGCCACCAGCTTTCCCGGCAAATCTACTCGCCGGGCTTCTTCCGATTTGAAAAGCTCTAAAACGGCTTCGATATGGGAAGCGTCAAGGTTTTGCAGACCGCCTGAAGCCAGGGCCATTCGCCTGATTAACCGCTTTTGCAGGGCGGCAGGCTTCTTTAGAAAATACTCTTTCCCAAATTCAAACCGGCAACCAAATTCAAACCGGCAGTTTTGCAAGAACTCGGCTTCGACCAGTTCATCAAGCCAGCCCTCGTCTTCCCTGGCTAACCGGGCCAGACGGAGCAGGTTCGCCTTTATTTGAGGCTGGTATTCACTTTCAAGAAAGGGTAAAAGCCGGTGGCGGACCCGGTTGCGGGCATAATTTTCTTCAAAATTGGTTTCGTCCTGGCGGGGGTCAAGACCGTTTTCCCGGCAATACGCCTCAATATCCTTTCGCCAGACTCCCAGGAAAGGCCGGCCTAGCCTGACTATAGTCGAAGCGGCTTGCGGGAAATCCACTGTAAGAGCGGGGTGGAGCGGCGGCAACCCACTTAAAACATCCATTCCGGCCAGACCGTGCGGCCCGGTGCCGCGCAGGAGTCGCAGCAAAACAGTCTCGGCCTGGTCGTCAGCATTGTGGCCGGTCAGGACTGGGGTAATATCCAACCGGGTGGCCAGGTCGCCCAGCCAGGCGTAACGGGCCTGGCGGGCGGCGTCTTCCAGGGAAAGATTATGGGCGGCGGCAAAAGCCGGGACATCCAGCTGGCCCAGGTGAAACGGGAGAGCGTATTTCCGGCAGAATTCCTCGACAAAACGAGCGTCAAGGTTAGCGGCTTCGCCCCGGATGTGGTGGTTGAAATGAGCTACTTCCAGGCGCAAGGTGGGGAAAAGCGGCCGCTGCCGGAGCAACAGGTGGAGCAGGGCCAGCGAATCCGGCCCGCCCGATACCGCTACCAGGGCCGGCTGCGGCGGTAGGATATTTTCCCAGAACTTCACCAGGGCCAGGTCAAGCGATTGGCTCATAAAGTTTTTCCGTGCAAGCGTAAGAACGAAGAAGAAACAAAGAAAAGATATCAGAAAAGACAAATGACAGAAAACGATAGAAAAGAAACTTAAAAACCCGCATAAACAAAAAT
>CADDZM010000360.1 GCA_902812345.1 Chloroflexota bacterium
ACCTCAAGCCCGGCAAAGGCCAGGTGGTCGTAGCGGACAAAGCCTGCGGGGTCAATTTTCCTGATACACTGATAATCCAGGGCAAGTACCAGTTCAAGCCGCCGTTTCCTTTCGCGCCCGGCAGCGAGATTGCCGGAGTCGTTAAATCGGTCGGGGCAGAGGTCACGAACGTCAGGCCGGGCGACCGGGTGATTGTCTTTACCAACTGGGGCGGTTTTGCCGAAGAAGTAGCCGCCGAAGCCAGCCAGCTTATCCCGATGCCGCCGGGAATTGATTTTGCGACGGCCTCAGCCTTCGTCCTGACCTACGGCACATCTATTCACGCCCTGAAGGACCGGGCGCAACTCCGGCCCGGGGAAACGCTGCTGGTGCTGGGAGCCGCCGGAGGGGTCGGGCTGACCGCTATCGAAATCGGTAAAATCATGGGCGCGCGGGTCATCGCCGCCGCTTCGACCCAGGAAAAGCTGGACGTTTGCCGCCAACACGGCGCGGACGACCTTATCAACTATTCCACCGAAGACCTCAAAGAGCGGCTTAAAGAGTTGACCGGGGGCAAGGGCGTAGAGGTGGTTTACGACCCGGTGGGCGGCAGCTATTCGGAAATAGCCCTGCGCAACATGGCCTGGGAAGGGCGGTTTTTAGTGATTGGGTTTACAGCGGGCGAGATTCCGCGCATCCCGCTCAACCTGGCGTTACTCAAAGGCTGCTCTATCGTAGGGGTGTTCTGGGGCGCTTTTACCACCCGCGACCCCGCCGCCAACCGCCGGAACCTGCTTGAATTGCTCGGCTGGCTCAAAGAAGGCAAGCTCAAACCGTACATTTCGGCCACTTACCCGCTCGAAGGCGCGGCCCAGGCTCTCCAGGACATGATGGACCGCAAGGTTAAAGGGAAGGTCGTCCTTTTGACGGGGGAGTAGTTTTTAGTTTTTAGTTTTTAGTTTTTAGTCTCAAACTTCTAACTTCTTTTATTCTTATTTTAGTTTTCGGTTTTCTTCTAAACACTGATAACTAAACACTGATAACTAAACACTGATAACTAATCCACTATTGCAGCCGGTGCTAGACTGTAAATAGAAGCAAGTTCAGCAAACAAACTTCGCCTTTATTAAATTTACGGAAAGGAAAACGACAACTCATGTAAAGTTGCCACCCGCTAGAAGGAGGTACAATGATGGCCTCGAAAAATATGGTTATAACCGTTTCGCGTGAACACGGCAGCGGCGGCCGCCAGATTGCCCAGGAGGTCGCGCGAAAACTGAAATTTACTTACATTGATAGTCAAATAATCCGGCAGGCTACCCAACAGCTTGGCATCTCCGCCGACGAACTGGCCGATTTTGACGAAAGGGTCGAGCCGCAACTTGACCAAATCGCCGAACTGGTCAGCCGGAGGCAGGCCAGCGAAAGCCGGATTGCCATCAGCGAAGCGCTTGTGCCGGACCGCTACCCCAGGAATTACGGGAGCCGCGCCTCCACCGTGGCCGAAGCGGACCCCTCGCTCGAAAAGCGGGCCGCCATCCAAAAAGGTTATCACGAACTGGTGGCCGGGCTGATTCGCGATATTGCCGCTAAAGGCCGGGCCGTTATGCTGGGGCGCGGTTCCCAGTTTCAACTCAAGAACCGGCCCCACACCCTGCACATTCATGTCGGCGCGCCGCTGGAATACCGGGTCCAGCGCCTGGTAACCCTCCAGAAAATCACCCCGGCGGAAGCTGAAAAGGCTATCCGGGAAATTGATGAGCAGCGCGACAACTATACCCGCCGCCTCTACCAGACCGACTGGCGCAGCCCCTATCATTATCACCTGGTCCTCAATACGGCCCACCTGCCCCTGACCGCCGCCGTTTCAACCATAGTCAACCTGGCCCAGAACCTGCCCGAGGTCCAGCCTACCAGCGAAGTCCATTCCACTTACGACCGGCTCAACCAGGAAAGCTATACCCTGAAGGAAGCCGCCGAGCTTTTCTGGGTAAGCCCGGATATTTTGAAACAGGAGGCTTATAAGGGGCGGCTAAAAGTGAGCGTGGTAGACCACCAGGTCCACCGGATAAGCCGGGATGCCCTGCTGGAATGGCTGCACAAAAATACGGGTTAAATAGTTTTTAGTTTTTAGTTTTTAGTTTTTAGTTTTTGTCATTCCGACCTTGTGGAGGAATCTCGGAACTTCTGGCGTAAGCACACAATAGCGGATTTGAGAAAGAAAAGGTAACAATTCAGCCAGGCGGCCTTTAGTTTGTGGTTGTAGGAGGGAATAGTTTCAGGAAGGAACGGGTTTTGGGCAGGTTTCGTCCAGCGCCTGGCACGAGGTCCAAGATTTCTCCACTTCGCGCCGTGCGATGCTGAATGACAGGCACAAGGTTACGAGATTCCTCGACGGCGCGCCGTGCGACGCGGAATGACAAATAGCCGGTCTAAGAGAAACACAGGCGCTACGCCCGCTTGTCCCGGCGAGAGTTAAAGGACTGGGGCTTGATGTTGATAGAGCCGTTCTCCTGGCTGTAAGTGACCAGGCCGGGATGCGGCCCTTTAACCTTGCGAATGTAACGCTGGGGCGCGTAGACCACCTCGACTTTCGTGCTGGTCCGGCCTTTGGAATAATACGCCGCCAGCCCTGCCGCCATTTCGAGGGTCTTTTCCGGCACCTCGCGCCCGCCCGTCTTGATAATGACATGCGAACCGGGCATCCCTCGCGCGTGCAGCCAGGTATCCGTTTTCTCGCCCAGTTCAAAGGTCACGAAATCGTTGTGCTGGGCGCTTTTCCCCACGAAAATAGTAAAGCCCTCCGGCGAGGTATAGGTGGGCGTCTGGGGCAGCTTGCGCTTTTTGGCGCGAGGGGTCTTCGCCTTGCCTTCGCCGGAAGTATGGGGGCCGTAGCCGTTTTCGGCCAGTTCGGCCCGGATGCTCGTCACATCATCGAAAGACTCGGCGTTTTCCAGGGCCGTGAGCATTTCGTCAAGGTAGCTAAGTTCGTAGCGGGCTTCTTCCAGCAGTTCCGGCACCCCGGCCATGGCCTGGCGGGCTTTGTCGTATTCGCGGAAATAGGCCTGGGCGTTCTCGCTGGGCTTGCGGTCGGGGTCGAGGGCGATTTTCAGGCCGTCCGCGTTTAGCTCGGTCTGGCCTGGCTGCATCTCCCACAGGTGGGCGTAAATGGCCTCGCCCTTGCGTTTGAGTTCCTCGGCGCTCTCGGCCTTTTTGAGCGAGCTTTCCATGGAGGCGGCCCGGCGGCGCAGCCGTTCCTGGTGGACCTCAAGTTGGGCGGCTACCTGGGCTTTGCGCTGGGACTGCCCACCAATCGCCTCGGTCTGGCCGAAAAATTCCTCGGCGGCCCGGCTGACCGTCTCGACCGTTTCGGGTTCGAGGCCGCGCGCCCGGAACTGCTCGATACGGTAGGGCGCGAAAGCCACAATTTCTTCGTCATCGTCGCGCACGACGGACGGTTCGAAATCTTCGCGGGCGGGCAGGACGTTCGGGTTGAGCGGCTTTAAGAGGGCGCGCATTTCACCGTAAAGACCTTCCCAACGCTGGAACTCTTTAAGCTTTATTTCGAGGGCAGCCGGACCTTCCAGCCCTTTCGCCGCCCCGGCCCGGTAGGCCAGTTCGCGGGCCAGTTGCGGGCCGACCCCGCTAAAGGCGCTGACAAGGGTCTGCCAGAGCGAGGTTTCAGGCTGTTTCTCGGTCAACTGCTGCATCTTGCGGGAGAAGCTGGCCGGGCTTTCCAGGTGAAAAGCCTGTTTCGACTGGGGCGGCGGGGCGACATAGGGCTGGTGCGGCAAAATCAGGCGATAGCGGTTCTTGCTGGGCGCGACCCGCTTGATGGCGTCCATAATCACGCCTTCTTCGCTCAAAAGCATGATGTTGCTGTGGCGGCCCATCATCTCGACCACAATTTTTGAGCGGTAAATCTCAAAGTCGCCGCCCGGTTCTTCCTCGTCCTCGTCGTCTTCGGTGTCGGCGGGAAGGTCGGGTTGGCCGGGACGCTGCCCGGTGGCCTCGAAATGCGGTTTCTTGCCTGCCGGGAATTTTTTCTCGAAAGTAAGCAGCACAATCCGCTCGAAAGGCAACTGCTCGATTTCGGTCAGGATGGCGTAGCGCAGGTACTTGCGCAACAGCAGCAAAAACGGCGTAAATTCGCCCGGCTGCTGGCTGGCCTTTCCGGTAAGCAGATGCAGGCGGGCGTTCTGGGCGTCCGCCGACATCAAAAATTGAACCCGCTGGTGTTTGAGCGAGTTATAAACTTCCAGGACCACCGAGAGCGGCCCGGTCGGGATAATCTTCTGGATACGGCAGCCCTGGGCCATATCGTCCAGTTCGGCCCTGATTGCGGCCAGGGCCAATGCGTCAATGGTCATAACACCTCGTGGGTAGTGTTAGGAAGTGTTTAGTGTTTAGTGTTTAGAAGAAAAGACTAAAATAGGAATAACCTATGAGGTTAGAAGTTTGGAACTAAAAACTAAAAACTAATTCGTTAAACGTGAATTCGTGGTATTATAACTCAAACGCGGAGCAAAACGGTAGATTCGAGGATAAATTATGCAGCCGGAATCTGATGCCATAGGCGCGGAACCCCAACCCGCAACCCAATTAACCGTTGTTTACGGTCCGGCCTTGCTGGCTTACGACTTTGGCCCGGAACATCCTTTTAGCGCCATGCGGGGCCGCCTGACCTTTGAACTGATGCGCGATACCGGCCTGCTGGACGCGCCGGGCGTAAAGGTCGTGGCGCCGGTCGAGGCCGACCGCGAGGAGCTTTTAACTTTCCATACCAAAGAATATGTTGATTTCGTCCAGAACGCCTGCGTAAAAGGCTACGGCTTCCTCGACGGCGGCGATACTCCCGCCTTTGAAGGCTGCTTCGAGGCCGCCCTGAACGTGGTCGGCAGTTCGCTAAAGGCGGTAGACCTGGTAATGACCGGGCAGACGAAGTACGCCTTTTTGCCCGTGGGCGGATTGCATCACGGCCACCCCGACCGGGCCAGCGGCTTTTGCATTTTTAACGACATCGCTGTCTGCATTAAACGGCTCCAGGCCGGTTACGGGCTTAAACGTATCGCCTACGTGGACATGGACGCGCATCACGGCGACGGCGTGGTCTACGGCTTTTATGATGACCCCTCGGTCCTCACGATAGATTTTCACGAGGACGGGCGCTACCTTTTCCCCGGAACGGGCGAACTGCACGAAACGGGGCGGGGCAGCGCGGTCGGCACCAAGATAAATATCCCGATGCCGCCCTACAGCAGCGACCAGTCCTTTATTTACGCTTTTGACGAGGTAGTCCCGGCGGTCATTCGCCAGTTCAAGCCGGACATAATAATGCTGGTCTGCGGGGTGGACAGCCACGGCGGCGACCCTCTGACCGATATGAACTATTCGGCGGCCAGTTACCTGCACGCCGCCGGCAGCCTGCGCGGTTTAGCGGCCGAGTTGTGCCAGGACCGCCTGATAGTATGGGGCGCGGGCGGCTACGACCCGGCAACCTGCGCGAAATGCTGGACCGAAGTGGGCGCGGCCCTGGCCGGTTACGCCTTGCCCGACTTCTTACCGGCGGCCTGGCGCGAACGCTACCGCAATCTTACCGGCGAGGAAGCCCCGGTCGGGCTGCACGAAAACAATACCTCCGATAATACCCTTCAGCGCGTTGAAAAGATGGTTGGCTGGCTTAAAATGAAAGTGTTGGCCTTTTAATATGTATACAATTGACCCCCAGAAACAAACCGAGGTCTTGCGCTGGCTGATGTTCGCCTGGGACGGCCAGTGGCAGGCCCGCGCCCTGGCCCTGTACGGCCCGGTCGAAGCTTCTCGCCTGAG
>CADDZM010000361.1 GCA_902812345.1 Chloroflexota bacterium
GGCGGCCATCGGGGGAACGGGCGGAGTCTCGCCGGACGTTTTCGGAAAGCCAGACGGTTAACTTTGAACCAAATATGACGCTGCTGACGGCAATCCCTACAAAGGGCCGGAACTGCCCGCCCCTGCCCAAATCGGACAGCCCTGGCAGGCCGCGCCTTATCCCGGCGGACTGCTCACCTAACAATAGGATGAAATCTGTTGGTGATAGATATTGGTTTGGCGCGGCGATTTGCGCGGCCAGTCCGGCTAATTTCTGGCAGGCGTTGTTTTCTTCCATCAAATAATTGTAGCGTAGCCAACCCAAACGAACCCGGCTTTAAATAAAAAGCTTAAATAAAAAAGTCCCGGGCCGGTATCATACGCAGCCCGGGACTTTTTTATTTACGCGTAAAGCCTTAAATGCCCATGCGGGTTAAAGCGCCCTCAAACGAAACGTCCACCGAGTCGTCCCCGGTAACATAACGCCAGAGCTTGCCGCGCTGGATATGCTCCAACCGGTCCTCGGTTTTTAAAGAGGCGCCCGGCCTATCCCCGGCGGCCTACCGTAAATCTTCAAGGGTTTGAGCGCCCGGTCATTCCGCCTCCCCAATTGCGGTGGGACGATTCTTGCTTATTTCAAGACTAAACCAAAGTGGGTCAGGCGGGTATGATTTAAGGAGTGTTGAAAGGAGAAACTCATGACTACTGGAAATGATAATGTCCCGGAAGTTAATAATCCGGCTGCTCACGAAATTTATTTAGTAGAGTACCACGTAGTTTTTTCCACCGAAACTACCGAAAGGTTTAACGGGAGTTTTGAGTTTGAAGGAAGCTTTCCCACGCGGGAGCAGGTGCTTTCGAAAATCGCCGGGCAAAATCACAACGCCGATTGGAGCGGAGCCGAGAAAGGGTCTTACACGGTCTCGCGCCTTATGAACAATAATGTTCACATTCTGGAGGAGGAAGGCGATTTCAACCCGGCAGAGCTGAATTCGGCCCCGAAAGCCTGATTTTTCTGAAAATTTAAGGACCAAAAAGGCAGGTCGTCCAAAGCGGCCCGCCTTTTTGGTTAAATCAAAAACCTATTCTTCGGGACTGGGCGCCGCCGCAACCGCCGGGACTGCCCCGATAGCGTGGCCGACGGCAACTTCCGCGCCGATGCCGGTTTCGGCCCGGAAGTGCATCTCGGTGTACTTATGGCTCGAAAGGGTCTCTTTGCTAAAGAAAGTAAACACGAAGGCGCTCAGGAAGCCCGCCGGAATACTGACGATGCCGGGATTTTCCAGTTGGAAAGGCGCGTTAGCGCCCAGCGGCCCGTTGAAGCTGATGACAATCAGGAACAACGAGGAAATCAGGCCGCCGCATAACCCGCCGACCGCGCCTGCCGTATTAAAGCGTTTCCAGAACAGCGTGAACAGGATTACCGGCAGGTTAGCCGAGGCCGCTACCGCGAAAGCCAGCGCTACCAGGGCTGCCGCGTTCGCGCCCGGCATAGCGATAGCCAGCAAGATAGCCAGGATTGCCACGACAAAGGCGGTAATCCGGGCCACCAGCACCTGTTCGCCTGGCCTTTCCTGCCCGTTGCGGATGATGCTGTACCAGACATCGTGCGCGAAGGTGGTTGAGGCCGTAATGGTCAGGCCCGCCACTACCGCCAGGATGGTCGCGAAGGCAATCGAGGCGATAAAGGCATAGAAGACCTCGCCGCCGACCTTATCGGCCAGCACCGGGGCCGCCAGGTTGGTGTTTACCACAAAGGCTCCGTTTCCGTCCACCGTGCCGACATTGGCCGGGCCGACCAACGTGGCCGCCCCGAAGCCGAGAAAGGTCGTCATGATATAGAAGGTGCCGATGATAATCATGGCCCAGACCACGCTCTTGCGCGCTTCAATAGCGTTCGGCACGGTATAGAACCGCACCAGGATATGCGGCAATCCGGCGGTCCCTAGTATCAGGGCCATCCCGAGCGAAATCAGGTCGAGCGCGCCCCACTTTTCCTGGGTGTTGGAGTAGCGGCGGCCCGGCTTCATAAAGTCGGTCGGCGAACCGGCCAGGGTGCTGGCCGGGTAAGCGTTCGCCAGCGGGTGGTCCAATTTAGCCGTGATACTGGCCGGGGCCGTCGAAATCACCTTGATGCTCTGCCCGTTGACGACTACCTCCGGTTTTTGGGAAAGCCCTAATGTCCCGGCTGCTACCGGCAGGTTTTTATCCAGGCGGATAGCTTTGGTGTTAGCTTTGGCCGCCGCCGCTACTTTGTACTGGTTACCGGCCCTGTCAGTGACGGTTGCCCCGACCGGTACGTCGTTGTTTAAGACATCGGCCAGGGAGTAGACCCAGGGTGTATTGTTCACCACGTCCACCACTTTAAGGGTTTCGTTGGCGGCGCCGTCCGAGCCAATCTGGATGTTCTGGCCTTTGGCCACGCCTGAAGTGACGGTTACTTCGGTCGCCCCGGCAGGGACGGCGGCAGTCAGTTTGCCCGACTGCACCTTGGTGGTCTGGTCGAAGAACTTGCCAAAGTCAAAGTTGAACTGGGCTAAAACCAGGATACTGAGGACAATCGTCCCGGCGATAAGCAGCAACGCTTTGACAATCTGGACCCAGGTGGTCGCGACCATCCCGCCAAAGACCACGTAGCACACCATGACAATACCGACGATAGTCACAGCCAGGTTGTAATCCAGTTTGAGCAGTAAATTCACGACCGAACCGGCCCCGACCATCTGGGCAATCATATAAAAGGTCGTGACGGTCAGGGTTGAAAAAGCGGCCACGGCCCGCACCGGTTTGTCGTGCATGCGGTAGGCCAGTACGTCGGCCAGGGTATATTTGCCCAGGTTGCGCAACGGCTCGGCCACAATTAAAAGCACGGTCAGGTAGGCCACCAGCCAGCCGACCGAATACAAAAATCCGTCATAGCCCTGGGTCGAGATAATCCCGGCGATACCCAGGAACGAAGCCGCGCTCATATAGTCCCCGGCTACGGCGATACCGTTCTGCCAGCCTTTGATGCTGCGCCCGGCGGCGAAGAACTGGTTGGCCGATTTATTCCGCTTGCTGGCCCAGTAGGTTATAACCAGGGTGATTGCTACAAAGATGACGAAAAAGGCGATAGCTATTCCACTGGGGTCTTTGGAGGTAGCCGCTCCAGCCGCCAGGACGCTGTGCCACATTAGCGGCCTCCTTTCCCGGTCGTCCCAGCAGGGCGGGAACTGGCCATCCTGACGATGTTCCGGACCATCAGGTCAATCTTTGGCGCGAAGTAAAGCAAATAGATAAAGGCCAGAATCCAGGCCATGAAGAACTGGGAAAGGGCAAACAGGTACGCTACACTGAACCCGGTAAACAGGCGCGTGTCCATCGTTTCAGGGAAGAACCCGACCAGCACCGGCAGGGCGAAATAGTAGACCATAAAGAAAATAGTCGCCGGAATAATAAACCTGGATTTAGACCGTTCTAACTCCTTAAATTCCGGACTCTCCTCAAGATTTTCCAGGATTTGCTCTTTTCCCAGTACCTGGGGTGCCGGAAATGGCTCCCCCGAACCGGCAAGAGATGCGCGATCAGTCGTATCTGCCATGACCTTTTCCTCCTTGAAAATAACGTCTGTATTTAATTTGCGAGCGAGCGCCTTATGAATCCGCAAACTAACCCCGGTATCAAAAGCTGCTCAGATGGCGAGCCTGTATTCAAACCGACTCCCTGCTATTCAATTTTGCAATCTGAAAATTAGGTGCAATGCGATCTGCGCGGTTGCGCTGTTTTTCCCGAGCTTCACCGTCCGGGCCGCTGCCCAGCGCTACTTGATATCATTATATCAAACAAATTTTAAAATGAAAGAATTTTGAAATACAAGATTAGAAAGAGATTAGCAGGGCAGTAGGCAGTGGGCAGTAGTAAGAAGGAAATTGTGGGAGGGAGTTGTATTCCCGATTGTCCAGCATCGGGAAAATAATTCCCTCCCACAGCGAATAGCTACTTACGGTTTTAACTTGCGGTGAATGCGTCCGCCCATGCGAAACCATTCAATCGAACCATCTTTGCCGCGCAAAAAGTCGCCTTTGCCGCCTTTTGAGGGGTAGTCCAGCGACACCACCTGGTCCGGCCCGGTAAAGGCCAGCCGCACTTCCGGCGGAGTTGGCGGCATAAAGGACGCGTTCGGGAAAGGCCGGGTGGGGTTGCTTTGTAAATAAAGCTGGCCTTCCCGCAGTTCTATCGTCAATTTTGACATAGCGGCTTCATATTGCCCGGCGTAGCTGCTCAGTTCTTCGGAATCGAGTTGGAGATGTTCGGCCTCCTCGTCCGGCACGCCCAGGAAATTTTCAAGCGCGAACTTCACGACCTCGCTGCAAAGATTCGTCCCGATACTGGCGTTGGTGGTAACGCAAATAGCGAACCGGCGGTCCGGGGCGATTTGCAGGCTGGACATCTGGCAGTGGGCCGCGCCGCCATGCCCAATCAGGCGTACATCCCCGGCCTGCCGCAGCATCCAGGAGATGCCGACCGCCTCGGACATGCTCCCGGCATCGTCCTGCTTCGATTGCATGTAGCGCATTGTTTCCGGCTTCAAAAGCTGGACTTTTTGCCCGTCCTGGTCCGGCCACGAACCATCACCCATCTGAAATTGGGCGTAGCGAATTAAGTCCCTGACGTTGGTTATCAGGCCGCCTAAAGCCGCCGAGGTGCGCGGCCAGCCCCACGGCTTTACCACTTCGGTCGGACGGTTGTCAAAATGGACCTGGTGTCCCACCGCCACCCGGTAGACCATGACGTCTTCAGCGAAATAAAAAGTGTGTTCCAGCCCCAGGGGGTCGAGGACCAGTTCTTTGACCGTTTCCTCGAACGGTTTGCCGGTCTTTACCTCGATGACGCGAGCAGCCAGGACATACCCGGCGTTGTTGTACGAAAAAGTCTGGCCCAGCGGGGTAAGCTGTTCGAGGTTAGCCATATCGGCCACGTTTTTCGCCACGGCATCGGCCCCGCGCCCGAAATCGCCAAAGTAATCGCCGGTCCAGCCGCCGTGATGGGTAAAGACGTGGCGCAGGGTAGCTTTCTCGGTAGCTTCGGGGTCTTTTAGCTTGAGTTCGGGCAGGTAAGTCTTGATGGGGGTATCCAGGTCAATCAAGCCCTGGTCCACCAGGCGCATTGCCGTCGTGGCAGTAAAGGTCTTGCTGATAGAGGCAATCAGGAAAAGAGTCTCGCTATCCACCGGCAAAGTATGATTCAGGTTAGTCACGCCAAACCCGGCGGTATATTCCTGGCCGTTATAGAAAATGCCAACCGCCGCGCCCGGCACTCCCAGCCTTTCCATGGCTTCGGTGATGAATGGGCCTACTTTATCAAATTGAGTTGCCCCACTTTGTTCTGTTTGAGCAGTCATAACATCCTTTCTAAGGTCTGTTTCAACTAAAAATCTCCCTCGAAAAGCGATAAGGGGCGGAATGGAGCAAATTCCACCCCTTATTCTTAATCAGGACTATATCGGCAGCAAAGCAGGTTTCTAGCTTACAATAATTTTGCCTGAAAATCTAAAAAATCCGGACTGCAAAGAGCTATCCGGATTTTGTAAGTAAATTTCAAGGTTGTTAAATCAGGCGTTTGAGTTGATCGTCTTTGTAAGTTTTAAGCTTGAATATTTTAACACAAAGCGATAATTTTTACTGTTGTCTTCTGTAAAACATAATTATCTTCTTATAATTATTTGACGTTTAGATTTAAAAAGACAATAGAAACAAACGTTCGATCCGGACGTTTTGAACCAAAATGCTAAAATCTGAGAATACATCACCAAACTCAAGCTACTTGGGCCTTTTTTCGGCCCCTTTT
>CADDZM010000362.1 GCA_902812345.1 Chloroflexota bacterium
GGCCGGGGCAGCGGTAAAAAGGTTTGGATCAAATCGGGTGGGGCAAAATACTGGCACTCTTCGCCCCGGCAATGCGGTTCGAAGCCAGGGCGCTGTTTTAGAAGGCGTAGCGCACAGAATTTATCCTGGTACAGGCGGCGGCTGGCCTCAAACCGGGCGGCTTCCTCTCGCTGGCGGCGCAGGGTAAACCTGGCCCGGTGGACAAAAGCCCCCTTAACCCAGACCCCTTTGAACCCGGCCCTGGCCGCCCGGATGTTGTAATCCATTTCCCAGCAAGGGCCTAACCCATATTCTTCCTGGGCCGCCCCGACCTTTTCAATAACCTCCCGCCGGACCGCATAGCAAAAATCGGCCAGGCTGTAAAGCGGTTCAAGGGTAGTGGTGGCCTGTCCAAACCGTTGCAAAGCCGTATAAGCAAAGCGGGCAACCTGGGCGGGGCTGGCGCTGCCCGGCTGTTGGAAAATGGCCTGCTCGTTCCAGGACTGGTTGGTCGAAGGCCCGGCTATCCCAATCCCCGGCTCGTTGAACAGACCCCCCAGCATAAGGTCAAGCCAGCCCGGCCCGACCTGCGCGCCACTTTCCAGCAGGATTATCACCTCCGACTGGCTGCTGGCGGCCAGACGGTTGAAACAGGCTGCTACCCCGCGAGGTTCTAATGTACCGGATTGAGCAAAATTCCGGAAGATTGTAGCTAGAGCCAGGCTGGTTTCCCGGTCCGGCCCATCCGGCAAAAGTAATATTTGGAGGCCAGCCGAAGAATTCTTTTGCAGGCTGACCAGCGTTTCACGTAGCCGGTGCGGCTCTGCGTGAACCGGGATACCGATACCCACGCTAACCATTAAAGCTGCTCCTGAATCTGAAGTTTGAATTAACTTCTCCTGACTTAAACCCGACATGACGCTTACCGCTCAGGTCAGGGGTAGAGTCAGGCTATCACGATCAGTAAAAACTGCCCGGTTTACCAGGGCCGGGAGAAGTTGCAAAGCCAGACCGTCCGACGGTTTTTCGGCCAGCCCGCCATAATGAATACTGGCAAACCCGCAAGGGTTGGTAGCGTAATCGTAACCGGCTATCCCGCCCGGTAAGCCATCAAACAAAGGAAACAGATAACGCTGGCGGGGCAGTTCCAGGGTTGCCCGCCTGGCAAAGACCGCCGCAATAAAGCCCTGTTCCCATAAAAAAGGGACGTTTGGATTGGGGACTACTCGCAACATTTGCTCGGCCAGCCAGCGTTTATCGAAATTATTTCTTACCCAGTACAACCCGGCATTAAAGCGGTTGGTCCGCAAGTCAGCCGGGGTTTTTATTAAACCGGGCCAGGTTCCAGCGTAGCCCTGGCGCAAATCCTGGTCAGGGCTGAAAACCAGGTCGTGCGTGCGAAAAGCTTGCAGAGCCTCCGCAAGGTCGTCCAGGATAAAAACATCATCATCCAGCAGGCAGGCTTCGTCGGGCGAATAAAGCAACCCCACACAGGTCTTCATTACAAACCAGTAACGCTGGGCCAGCGCCGTTAACCTGGAACCGCCATAGGTTTGCAGGGTTCGCTGAATTAGCTCTTCAGGGACGGTTTCGGCAAAAGGAAGATATTTTTTAAAGAGCTGAAAAGCGTTGTCATTCCACTGCTCCGACCCGAATAAATAAATCCCGTCAGGAACATACCCCCGCAATACCAGGCTGTAAATAGCAACAATTACCCGGTAGGGGGTCGCGCCATTGGTGTACATCTTTAATGGTGGGCCGTCCGGTCGCGCCAGGGCCTGCGTTATTCTTTCAAGATAAGGTTCGAGCAAACTCTCGGCTGAGACAGGTTGAAGGTGGTAAACCGGGTACACCTGGGCCAGCCAGAGCCAGTCCCAGCCAAACTGCCACTGAGCAACCTCTAAAACATCCCCTTCTTTTACCGCCAGTTCGTGCCGGGTCAGGTCGTGCGCGGCCCGGTCCTGGTGGATGATTTTACCGCCCCGCCGAATAATCGAGCTATCGTCATCCCAGAAAACCAGGCTGCCGCTTTCTTTCATACGTAGTTTAAAGACGATATGGAACCCGGCCATCTCACCTCCCATATAGGGGTGCCAGAGGCGTACGCCCTGCCGGAAGAAATCCCGCCAGTCCACTCTCCAGAAAATATCCGGCCCGCGAACTTCAAGGTTGAAGCGGGGCAGGTTGGGCATAGGGGGCGCGTCCCAGTCCGGCTCAGAGGTCCAGTTGCCATTTTCCTGTTGGACCGGGCGCGGCCACGAACAACTCAGCAGTTCAAAAGGCGGTTCTAGCATCTTCAATCTCATTCATCATTAAGACCTGAACATTTTTGGAGTATGTCTGGTGACCCAACTTTTAGAATTAATTCTTAAAGCTCTTTTCCGGTCTCCTCTGTACTCGCTAAAGATAGCGTCCCTGGCCTCGACTATGCCTCTTGTGACAAAAAGTATCTCCAGATAAGTAGCAAAATCGGTGATACGAGAATTATTCCAGGTTACAAAATAATCGGAGAGTTGCAAAATCCTGGGGTTGCCCTTTTTTTGCTCTATCAGAAAAGCCATGCTTGCCGACATACTAAAAAGGTCAAAAGGTTTGAGCCTTTTCGCAAATTCCAGGCGGTTTAAGGTTTGTTTGCCAAACTCAAATTCTTTTTTATCAGTCTCAATTTCAACCTCTTTCCAGGTTTTTTTCAGTAAAGAGTCTTCAAGAGGAAGTAAATTTATACAGGCAAAGGGCTCATCTTTATCGTCGGGTAATTCGAAAGTAAAATCATCAAATTCTTCATTTAGTTTTTCGGCCTCTGCTTCTGGAAGTTTAGACTTGATGCGCCAGTAAAGCTTTAAACCGTTTGCCTCCTGATAAAATTGCATAAGAGATTTATCCAGGGGAGCCCCAAGTAAGTCTTCAACTTTTTTCAAAACCTCACCGCTGGCAGGAGGATTTATCTTAAATTCAACTACTTCCAGGTATGGTCGGTTTTCAATCTCTTGCTTCAAAAGTTCAAATCTTTTCAGATAATCTGCCACTGGTTATCTCCAATGCTATAAATCTATTTCCTGATCAGGCAGGTTGCTTTCAACCGGCATATTCTTTGCGGCGCCTTTTTTAACCCAGCTACCATTTTTATTTTCAAGATGGTGCCAGCTTGTGGTTAATTTTTTTGCCAGGTAACTTTCTTCATATTGCATTGCCTCAATTTTCCTATCATATTTACGAATTGTAGCGGGATCTTTCAGGTTTTTACGCCGTTTTATCAGGTCAGTTAAAGCGCTACGTTTCGGATGACCACCATATTTAACATTAACAGTATATTTAACGACCTTTTTTTGCTCAACTACATCTTTTATCAAACTTTCGACGTCTACTTCGTGGTTAGCATTGGCGGAACGAGTGATTGGGGTCAGATTGTATGCTCGACCTGGCCCTCCTAGTCGTTGATTTAAAAGATGACCCTGGACGAACGTCCCGGTTCGCCGGTTGGCTTTTTGCCAGATGGTTGGACTATCCGAAGGTCGCGAGCCTTTGGTGATATTTGATGACAGGATTTCGGCAGTCATCGAAGTGCCTTCACCCTGTGATCCCACCGGACCATAACTGACAACGCTGGGCGGGTTCACGGCGGTTGCTCCGGCTAAAATTTTGGTATAGGTTGCCAGATTAGCCAAATGAACTTCAATTTGAGGGTCTTGAACTTTACCTTTAGTGGCATCGGGTTTCTTACCTTTTAGAGCATCAATTGCATTAGCTTCTTTAAGGGCATCTGCTTTTGCTTTGGTTAAAACCGGATCTCCTGCCGGGACTTTAATAGCCAGAATAAAACTGCGATAAGTTTTTTTCTGGCTGGCAATCATAAGTTCGGAATTTACTTCTGAACCTTCAAAGAACAGTTCGTGACTTTCACCGTCATTGGCTGTAAATTTCTTGCGGGCTTTCCACCAATCAAAAGCCTGGGCGACCGCTTCTTTCCCTTTTCCGATTAGTTTTCCAATTCCCCCGACAATTTTTTCAATTACTTTATCAATCGCCTGGTCTAATTTATTTTGAATCTTCTTGATAAAGCCGACAATTTTTTCGGTGATGCCGCTTATATTGAGCAGCCGCGCCAGGAAACTGATTATTATCGGGATAGTACGGGCAAGCGCTTTTTCGATCCAGTTAGCCGCCCCACTCAGGTCGCCGGTAGCGATTTTGTGGACCGAATTAATGACCGCTTCCACAAAATCTAAAATCTGATTGATGCGTTCAATAAAGAACATTACAGTGTTATAGATGGTAATGATAGCCTGGATTATAGCGCCCACCGGGTTAAACATTGATACCAGCTTCATAATCGCGGCCTTGACAATGGTCGTTATAATCCAGTTCTGGATTTCGGCCATGAGCTGTTCTTTGAGGTCGCTAAAGAACTCCTTGATTTTTTCCCACAAAGCCGCCGGACCGCCGTTCCAGAGGGCCTGTAGAAGCTCAAAGGCTTTTTCGAGCAAGCCTACGTTTCGCTCGCCGATAAGTTTGGCCGCTTTGGCGCGTATACGGGCGTAGGTCAGGCCGAGAATTTGCATTACCAGTTGCAGGATCGAAGGTATCGAGAAATCTTTGGGGAGAGTTATCCCGGCGTCCGCCAGCGAGCCGAACAGCCAGGCGAAGAAGCCTTGTTTTAGATGCTCCCAGATATTGTCCTTAAACTGGTTGACGCCCTGCTTGATGGCATCCAGCAGATTACTCAAAAAGCCGATCGGGTCGGATACAATCAAATCGAGGGTTTGCTTGCCCTTCTTGAGCATGCCCATTACTCGGTCGCGGAACTTTCTGAGAATTTCGACAATTTCGGCGATAGCGTCTATAACCCTTTCGAGCAGGCTCTTATGGGCGTCCTTCATTTCTTTAAGAGCGGTCGCGCCTTTGTCCTGAGCATCTTTATAGCGCTGGGCTAGCTTCTGGGCCAGGTCGTTTTTCTTATCGTCAACGCCCTGCCGCAGTTCATCGAACCGCCCGGCAATTTCTTTTTCGGCGGCTTTGCCAACTTCCTGCAAACTCGGTTTAAGGGACGCAACAAAGCCTTTGATTTCCTGTTGCCCGGCGGCAATCATAGCTTTGGCTTCGGCCAGGCGCGCTTCCACCAGGCCCGCAATCCGCACCACCAGTTTATCCAGGTCCTGCAAGAAGATGGTATAAGCCTCGTCAAACCAGGCTTTAACCGAGCCGGGCAGGGGCAAAAGTTTGTCTTTTAGCCAGAGCGCGCCCCCGGAAATTCCGCTGTAACGGTCATCGAAACGAGTTTCGACATAATTCTTCATGGCGAGAATGGCCGTATCGGCTCCCGCGTCGAACAGGGTCGTTACTTCCGTTTCAACGCCATCGAGTTTTTTATCAACCGCTTCTTTGGTTCTGGCGAAGATACCCTCGATATGGTCGGTAACGGCTTTGCGTTCTTTTTCTTCTTTTGCCTGGGCCAGTTGCTGGCGCGTTTTTACTCTGGTGGCGCTGGCTCCCCTGACATTTTTCAGGGCGGTCAGGCCGACTTTCTCATCCCCAACTGCTCTGGCGCTGGCTTCGTTTAAGACCTTGCCTTCGGTTGCCCGGTATTTAACCGGCCCTTCTTTGGCCTGCTTATCGGCCTCGCCTTTGGTAGTAATTACTTTGGTAAAGCGGGGGTCGTTCGCCTTCTGCATCTGAGTCGGAGTGATTTCATTTTTCTTCATTTCGGCGTCGGTATCGGAAACGCCTTTTTCCTTTTCGAGCGAAAGGTCTTCCTCCGGTCTGGGGGCGGGCATCGCTTCGGCGGCGCCAACC
>CADDZM010000363.1 GCA_902812345.1 Chloroflexota bacterium
CCTTGTAAAGTTATCCGGACATGACGGTATTGAAGTAACTGGCTATGTCGACGATATGCGCCGTTATCTGCGCAGCGCGACGGTTGCGGTAGCCCCAATGGTCTACAGTGTCGGGATTCAAAACAAGGTTCTGGAGGCCATGGCCTGCGCCACGCCGGTAGTTGCAACCGGCGACATAAACCGAGCGGTTGTGGCGCTGCACGGGCAAGATCTCTACCTGGTGCCGCCCGCCCGGCCCCAGGAATTTGCCCGGCGTGTGATCGAGCTTTTACAAAATCCTGCCAAAGCGGCTGAAATGGGCAACAATGGGCGGCTTAATGTTGTTAAACATTATAGCTGGCAAAAAGCGGCTGAACTAGTTGAGCAGTGGTGGCGCGAGACCCAGGTCCAACACCAGGACTAAACTCGCACTCGGACGCAAGCTCACTGACAAAATGTAATTGGTCACTACCTCACTACCCCGTCGGCGAGTAAGAAAGACCTTAATTAGCTAAGGGAGAATAGGAACCAAACCAGTGTCTACCACATACGAACCAACAGATGAAGCGCAAGCTGAAGAATCGCTCTTACCGCTGGCTAAATCCGACGCAGTAGTACTCGCCCGCCAGCGCCAGCGCCGGTTCTTTATAGCCTTTGTCATGATAACGGATGCCCTGGCCCTGTGTTTAACTTTTGCCCTAGCTTATTTCATCAGATTTAAGCTATTGGATTTCTTGTACCGGCCGGACGGCTCGCCGCTCCGCTTTTACTCGGAGCTGGTCTTCTGGCTAACCCCTCCCTGGTTGGTAATATTTAGCCTTTACCGG
Organism: Chloroflexota bacterium; assembly: GCA_902812345.1. Classification (GTDB taxonomy): domain Bacteria; phylum Chloroflexota; class Chloroflexia; order Chloroheliales; family Chloroheliaceae; genus 54-19. The sequence goes on from CADDZM010000363.1 coordinate 807, forward strand.
CTATATGACGTGCGCGAATTACACGGCGGTAGTAACGAGTACCGGCGGGTCGGTCAGGCCTGTACCCTGGCTATCATAATGATCCTGGCCCTCAGCTTCTTCATGGACCAACAGCTAGTTATATCCCGGTCGTGGCTGCTTCTGGTCTGGCTAACCAGCGTTATCGTAGTAAACATCGGTCGGTTTATAACCCGCCGGGTATTATACCGGCTCAGACGGCAGGGTCTGGCTATGACGCGGATGTTACTGATCGGGGCTAACTCGGAAGCCCGGCGGGTAGCTGAACAGCTCTCGGAAGGGCGCAATCTGCCCGGTATCGAGCTAGTTGGCTTTATCGGCGACCGGCGCAACCGACCCCGCCCGGCAATCGAGGGGCAGCCTAATGCTGCCGCGGACGGGGCAAATAACCCGGTTACTCGGGAACGCCGGGAGGAAAATACCCGCTGGCCCGGTCGCTGGTTAGGCCACCTGGAAAACGTGCGCCATATCGTAGAAGAATACAAAATTGATGAAGTAGTGATTTCAAGTACAGCTTTAAGTGCCCAGCAACTTTTTGAAGTGGTCCGTAATTTAACTACCAGCCAGGTTGAAATCCGTCTCTCGCCCAACCTCTATGATATTCTAACGACTGGTCTGGCCGTCTCGGAAATAAACGGCTTACCGCTGGTTACCGTCAGCAAGGTGCGGATTACAGGAATGAACGCAATCTTAAAGCTTAGCCTGGATATATTAGTTTCAGCTAGCGTCTTACTGTTCTTCTCGCCTATTTTGCTGTTACTGGGGCTGTTGATTCGCCTCGACTCACCCGGCCCAGCCATTCACCGGCGTCAGGTAGTGGGCCAGGGTGGAAAGGTCTTCAATGCCTTCAAATTACGGACCATGCGCATTGACGGGGATAAGATCCTGGCGGCGCGGCCTGATCTGCTAGAAGAACTTACTAGCACCGGCAAACTAAAGGATGACCCGCGCATTACCCGCCTGGGGCGGTTCTTGCGCAAGACCAGCCTGGACGAACTGCCTCAACTGATTAACGTCTTGCAGGGAGAGATGAGCCTGGTTGGGCCGCGCATGATCACTTACCAGGAGATGATTAAATTCGGTCGCTGGCAATCCAACCTCATGACGGTTAAACCGGGCCTGACAGGCCTATGGCAAGTGAGTGGCCGCTCTAACTTGAGTTACGAAGACCGGGTCCGCCTGGATATGCACTATATTCGCAACTACAGCTTATGGGGTGACATCCGCATCTTATTTTTAACCATACCGGCCGTAGTGCGCAGTAGAGGGGCCTATTAGTTTGAAGGTTTAAGGGAAGTAACAAGTTACTATTAACCTTCGACTGCTACTACCCTGCAGCCCCGGCTTATAGAACACAACAGACTGAGCCAGGTGAGCTGGGTGATAGCCTTCTAATAATGGTATAATGAGATTTATGTAAATAGCGTTTATAATTAGGTTACTTAAAGGTTTATACAGTAAAAGACTTCTTCTATAACACACCAAGTGGTTAAGTACGCTTGCTTGCCGGTTAGATTAGCAGCCAGGAATGTAAAACGTAATCAGGTAAGTTAAAGGTTAAAACAAGGTAGAGCTTCAGAAGAGTGATAACGCCAAATAGATTTTTTTCTTCCCAACATTTCCGGCTTAGACGAAGGGTAATCCTGGTTTCTGTCTTTGTAAGTTTTGTCTGTTTTGAATTCTTATTGGGGTCAGGCTTTTTATTTAAGAATCCTTACTTAAGCGCCCTGGTAATTGTACCGGTAATACCTTTAGTCATTTTTGGCTTCCTGTTGCGTCTGGAGTATGGCGCAGTTATCGGCCTCTTTACCATGTTTTTCATGCAGACATTCCTTCTGCCTACCGGCACTGAGACACTCTTACCCTTCAGCCTGATCTTTGTCCTTCTCTGGACGGTTCTCTGGTTGGTAAAAATGGCCCTCAATAATGAAATCAAAGTGGCAGTCAGCAAGTTCAACCTGCCGGCCTTTGTTTATGTAGCAATTACGATTATCGCCCTTTTTTGGAGCCGCTTTGCAGTCGATCCGCAATTGGTCATTCCTGCCAAATTTTCCGTAGTGCAACTAGGCACGATTGGCGTAACGCTTGCTTCTATAATGACCACCCTGTTAGCGGCCAATGTGGTACGCCGGGAGTCGATTGTAAAGATTTGCTTTTTCCTGATGATGTTCGGCAGCGTTATCTATTTACCAATCTACTTCTTTGACGATATCCATCTGGGCGGAACTATTGGTCGGATGACCGGCCCGGCCGGACTGGCTTCAGACTGGTTTGGAGCCCGTGGCTTACTCCCAATGTGGGATTGCGCTTTATGCATGGGTTATCTCTTATTCTATAAAAATAAAGATGCCAGGAAGTGGCATCGCTACGCCGTCGGCCTTCTTTTTGTCTGTTGGCTGTTCCGAGTGTTTGTCATTTCGCTGGTGCGGATATCAAGCTGGTTGCCGGTTTTAACCACCTTGATGGTGATATTGTTCTTTTACTCGCGCAAGTGGTTTTTCACGGTCTGTGTGGTCGGTTTGATCTTGTTTGCTTTTACCTATAACCTATTCTATGATACAATCATCTTGGAAAAGGCCGAAGAAGGAACCTTAGCCGGTCAGTATAGCCGCCAAAATCTGTTTGTACAGGCTCTTACTCTTGGTAAAGATCACCTGCTATTGGGTACCGGTCCTGCCGGTTATCGCAACTACTATATCATCTACTACCCGGATGTTGTCCTTTCTACCCATAATAACTATTTAGATATGTTCCTCCAGTACGGTATTATAGGACTGCTTATCTTTTTATGGGTTCTTTTCTCTTTGGTAAAAGAAGTCTGGAAAGCGATGAAGTGGCAAAAACCAGGCTCGTTCGGGCAAGCTTTTACCATCAGTACTTTAGGTGGTAGTATGGGAATGCTGGTAGGTATGACCCTGGGGGACTGGGTAGTCCCATTCGCCTACAATCAAACTCTTTATGGCTTTTGTTACACCGCCTATAACTGGCTCTTTCCCGGTCTGGCAATGGCTCTGGGTTATATAGCCCGTCAGCAGGCACAAGCTGAGCAAACCAAGTTGTTACAGGATTCAGAGGTCAGTACAAACAAAAGTGGAGTTTGAGTTTTAACAAGGTAAAGAATGAATACAAAGTTAATTGCCCGCAGATATTTAAGGATTATAAAAAACTGGCTCTGGCTAATAGTTTTGGGTGGCCTGCTGGCCGGGGGTGCAGACTATTTTTTAAACACTACCACCCCTAAATACCAGGCAACTACCACGGTAATTGTCGGTCAGTTGTTGCAACAAGCCGTCCCCGATCAAAACGAAGCTCCCTTGATCGAACGCCTGAGCTCTTACTACCTGGAACTGTTGCGTCGCCAGCCGGTAGTGGATAGAGTTAAAAATAAATTACAACTTACCAATATCCCGGACGATAAATTTTTAGAGTCGGTAGCTACCCAGATAGTACCGCAAACCTCTATCATAGAAATTAAAGTAACTAACTCCGATCCTAATCAGGCGGTAAAGATCGCCAATACCTTTGCTCAGGAGCTGATCAAGCAGAGTCCGACCGCTCCGGACAACCAGCAAAAAGAGCAGCGCGACTTTATTCAAAATCAATTGCAAGAGTTACAAACCCAGATCCAGAACGGTCAGAAGAGCGTGGTCGATCTCAACCAGATGCTCACCAAAACTACCAATCCAACTGAAGTCACCGACCTCAGCATGCGTATAAAAACTTTGCAAACCCAGTTGGATACCTGGCAAAGTAATTATACGGCCTTGCTACGCCAATCTACGGCTGCTTCTCCTAACACCCTAAGCGTGTTGGAAGAAGCCAAGCAAGCCGTCCTGACTAAAGACCTAACTCCGCTCATCCGAACCATCCTTTTAGTGTTGGCTGGCATTATAGCAGCGGTGGTTTTCGCCATTGTAATGGAGTATCTGGACGACCGCATCAAGCATCCCGAAGATATAACTTATAGCTTTAAGCTGTCAGTGCTGGCGCAGTTGCCGCCGGTCGTCTCCCCGAATCACGCTGAAAATCAAAAACGTCAGCAAAAAAGCGCGCAGGCTTATGAATTATTCAGCACCTCCTTGCTTTTCTCAGAAAACTTCGACGAACAGCGTCGCTCTCTATTAATAACCGCTCCCTCCTCGCTGGAGGAGCAAGAGCGGGTTGTAATAAAGCTAGCCCATAGTCTGATAAATTTCGGACAGTCTTTACTGCTTATTGATGCTAATTTGCGCAAACCTAAACTCCACAAGATGCTCCTTTTATCCGACAACACGGGCTTTTATGATATCTTTTACGGTAAAACCAACAAGCATATTCTGGATACGATTTATAGCACCAAGGTACCTAATTTGAGCCTGATGCCAGCCGGTAATGTTCCCAGCCTCGAAGCGGCTAATACAAACTTCCCGACTGGCGCCAAACACATTTACGAGCTGCTCGATAACTATAAAGCGCCGGATATTCTCATCTTTAATAGTGACAGCATCCTGGAAGACAAAACCAGCCGTTTACTGGCAGCCCACACCGGCGGTGTTGTTCTGTTATGTAAACTTAAAGCTACTCGCAAGCAGGAGCTGAGGGCAGCGGTTGAGGTTATAGAGCGCCTCCGGGGAAATCTACTGGGAGTAGCAGTTATCGAGCGGACCAGCTTTTTGTCGAAATTATTCGCTTCTAAAGGTAGCAAGCACGAGCTTGAGCTTAGTACCCTTAATACCACGGACCTGGGATCGGCATATCCTAACGACATTTACGGAGTTCCTACCGAGGAACTTCCGATTGTAACAAGCTTATCCCAACGCAAAAATCTCTCTAAAGGGCCAGTAAATGAAAAACCTATCTCAACCGGAAATACCACCGAGCAACTTTCGAGAGTAGCTTATACCAGCAGGCGTAGAAAGTCAGATAATCAGGGCAACTTAAGGTAAGGCAGGTATAGAG
>CADDZM010000364.1 GCA_902812345.1 Chloroflexota bacterium
GTCTATCTTTCGCCGGAAGAACGCCAGGCCGCCCCGGTTCTCTACCGGGCTTTACAGGAGGCGGCCCAACTGTGGCGAGAGCAGCCCGGCAACCGGAGCGGCCCGGCTTTGCGGGCGGCCATGCAAAATGTCCTGGCGGAGACGCCGCTTGGCAAAGCCGATTACGTCAGCGCCGCCGACCCTGTGACTTTGCAGGAGTACGAGGGAGCCGTGCCGCCCGGTCAGGGGGCGCTGCTCTCGCTGGCGGTCCGGTTTGGCTCAACCCGCCTGATAGATAACATACCGCTTGAGGCGGGTTAAACCGGACCCGCCCCCACTTTTCCCGGCCTGTCCCCGCGCCGGGAAAAGTGGTTAAAGTTTGATTAAAAAAATATCCACATCCTCTAAAAATTGTAGATAACTACCGTATATAATCTATAACAGAAAACTTTTGTAATAGGATAAAAGTCCTTTTAGAACGAATTAGCGGTTGAAACATTCGAAGGTTTATGCTACTATTTTTAAAAGCGTAGGCTTTCAATAATTTACCAAATCATCTGAAGCGTTTTGCCACTCTAATTGAACTAATTCGGTCCATGTTTCGTATATATAGGTAGCGGGGGAAACCCCGCTAAAGCAAGAGGGCATTTAACAAACCTCGGAAGACAGATAGCCTCTTAGACTTTCGCCGGGTCGGGGCTTAATTCAATTTCTTAATAACCTCTTTAACTTCAAAGTTGAGTTGAACTTAGAATTTATCTACAGGATAGACACAAAACTTTTTAGCAATCTTAGTCTTATACATCTACCCGAAACCGTTTATCTAATTATGAATTGCCGGCGTCAGGACAATCCAATAGAATACCGGTCAGGGAAAAGGGTTTAGCCTATTTCAACTTACTAAAATTAAATATTTAGGAGTATAACCGCTTTTATCATAAAAGAGTTATCCGGTTGAGAAAAGCTAATTCTGGCAGTTGAAAGGGGAGTTTTATCTATGGACTTACTCAAGCGTCTGGAAGATTACCGCAACCAGGAGCGTGATTTAAATTGGGAGGGCAATTTCGCCGACTATTTTGAAATAGTCAGCAAGCATCCCAAAGTAGCCCGCCTCGCCCATGGCCGGGTCTACGATTTAATAATGTCAGCCGGAACTGAAACGGGCAAAAACGGCGAACCTCATTATAATTTCTTTGATGATGAAATTTTTGGCCTGGAGAAACCGCTTCAGCAAATAGTCCAGTATTTTAACTCGGCGGCCCAGCGCATGGAAGTGCGCAAGCGCATCTTGCTTTTAATGGGCCCGGTCGGCGGCGGCAAGAGCACCATTGTCGCCCTGCTCAAGCGCGGCCTGGAAAAGTACAGCCGTACCGTTGACGGCGCGGTCTACGCCATTAAAGACTGCCCGATGCACGAAGACCCCCTTCACCTGGTTCCCGAAGATTTACGGCCTGACCTCGAACGCGATTACGGCGTTTATATCGAGGGCGACCTCTGCCCGCGCTGCCGCTGGAACCTGACCCATCTATACGAAGGCAAAATCGAAAAAGTGCCGGTCAAGCGAATTCTGCTCAGTGAAAAGCACCGGGTCGGCGTCGGCACCTTTACGCCTAGCGACCCCAAGAGCCAGGATATTGCTGAACTGGTTGGCGGCATAGACCTCAGCACCATTGGCGAGGTCGGCAGCGAAAGCGACCCGCGCGCCTACCGTTTTGACGGCGAACTGAACGTGGCGAACCGGGGCATGATGGAATTTATCGAAATGTTGAAGGCAGACGAAAAATTCCTGTATGTGCTTTTAACGCTTTCGCAGGAGCAAAACATCAAGACGGGCCGCTTTAGCATGATTTACGCGGACGAAGTGGTAGTCTCGCACACAAACGAGAGTGAATATACCGGCTTCGTGGCGAACCGCAAGAACGAGGCTTTGCAGGACCGCATGATTCTGGTCAAAGTGCCTTACAACCTGCGCGTGAGCGAAGAAGTTAAAATTTACGAAAAGCTTATCGGGCAGAGCGCCCTTAAAACGGTCCATATCGCCCCCCACACCCTGCGCGTCGCCAGTATGTTCGCGGTCCTGACCCGCCTGGAGCAGCCTAAAAAGGCCGGTATCAGCCTGATGAAGAAGCTAAAGCTGTACGACGGCGAAGAAGTGGAAGAGCTTAAACAGAAGGACGTGAAGGAACTCCAGGAAGAGACCCAGCGCGAGGGTATGTTCGGTATCTCGCCGCGCTATGTCATCAACCAGATTTCAAACGTCCTGGCGAAAGAAGGCGCGACCTTTATCACTCCGATTGATGCTTTGCGGGCCTTACGGGACGGTTTCGACAGCCATACCAGCATCAACCGGGAGGAGCGCGAGAAGTACATCAACTTTATCAGCGAGGTCCGCAAGGAGTACGACGAAATCGCCAAGAAGGAAGTCCAGAAGGCTTTCGTCTACAGCTTCGAGGAGTCGGCCCGGACCCTTCTCAACAATTACCTTGATAACGTCGAGGCTTATTGCAACAAAGTGAAACTGCGCGACCCGATTACCGAGGAAGAGCTTGACCCTGACGAACAGTTGATGCGCTCGATTGAGGAGCAAATCGGCATTACGGAGAATGCCAAAAAGTCTTTCAGAGAGGAAATTCTGATTCGGATTTCGTCGTTGGCCCGGCGCGGCCAGTCGTTCGAGTACACCAGCCACGAGCGGTTGAAGGAAGCTCTTGAAAAGAAGCTTTTCGCCGACCTCAAGGACATCGTGAAAATCACGACCAGTTCCAAGACGCCCGACCAGGACCAGCTTCGCAAGATGAACGATGTAATTGACCGGTTGGTGCGGGAACAGGGTTATACCACCCAGAGCGCCAACGCCCTGCTCAACTATGTCGGTTCTCTCCTGAACCGTTAAACCGGACGGATTACTTTCTCTTGTCGTATCTTTAGCAGGGAAAGTAATCCTTTAGCTTTTTTCTCGCTTCTATTGTTAGGACTTCCACTTGAACCAATATTTTAAGTTTGATTTTCTCGTATTTGAGATTTTCTAAGGTTCAATGCGAAAGCCGTGATAGGGTAATGACATGTCTGATATTTCAAAATATGGTCTTTATTCGGTCAGTAAACAGGACTGGTCGCTTCACCGCAAAGGGCCGATTGACCAGCAGCGCCACAAAGAAAAAATTAAAGAAGCTATCAAGAAAAATCTAGCCGATATTGTCAGCGAAGAAAACATCATTCTTTCCGACGGTAAAAAGACTATCAAGGTGCCGGTCCGCTCCCTGGACGAGTACCGCTTCCGCTACGACTTTAACCAGCAGCAGGGCGTGGGCCAGGGTGACGGGGATTCGAAAGTCGGCGATGTGATAGGGCAGGGCCAACCCCAGCAAGGCCAGGGCAAAGGCAAAGAAGCGGGCGACCAGCCCGGCGTGGATTATTACGAGGCCGAAGTGACCCTGGACGAGTTAGCCGCTTACATCTTCGAGGATTTGGGACTGCCGAACCTGGAAGAAAAAAAGCAGGCTGAACTCGAAAGCGAAGCGGTCCGCTTTACGGATATTCGCAAAAAGGGCATTATGGCGAACCTGGATAAAAAGCGAACTATCCTGGAGAACCTTAAACGCAACGCCGCCAAAGGCAATCCGCATTTCGGCGATGTTAAGGACGACGATTTGCGCTTCAAGACCTGGGAGCCTGAGATTAAATTCCAGTCTAACGCGGTCGTCTTTGCCATGATGGACGTGTCCGGCTCGATGGGCGACTTTGAGAAATATATTGCCCGCAGCTTTTACTTCTGGATGGTCCGCTTTCTGCGCACCAAATACACCAAGGTGAACATTGTCTTTATCTCGCACCATACCGAGGCTAAAGAAGTCACCGAGGAAGAATTTTTTAACAAGGGCGAAAGCGGCGGCACCCAGGTTTCCAGCGCCTACGAACTGGCTTTGCAAATCATCAAGGAGCGTTACAACCCCGCTGACTGGAACATCTATCCGTTCCACTTCTCGGACGGCGGCAACCTGCCCTGGGATAACGACCGCTGCGTGGACCTGGTCTACAAGTTTATTGATATCTGCAACCTGTTCGGCTACGGCGAAATCCGCGAGAGCCATTACAGCCTTATGAGTACGCTCATGTCTGCTTTCAGCCGGATTGACAACAAAAAGTATGTAGGCGTGACCATTTCGGATAAATCCGAGGTCTATCCGGCCCTGCGCAAGTTCTTCTCGACTTCGGACGCGGATAAAGCCAGGGTTTAGGGGGTTTTCTATGAGTTCTGATTTTGAATTAGGCAAGATTGCCGGTTCCGGCCAGGCGGAGGACCGCGAACTGCGGGAACTGGGCGCGGCGATTGAGGAGTGCTGGGACATCGCCCAGAAATTCGGCCTGGACCCCTTCCCGACCCATTTTGAGATTGTCCCGGCCAACATTATGTACGAGTTCGGCGCGTATGGCATACCGGGCCGCTTCAGCCACTGGACCCACGGTAAAGCTTATTACCGCATGAAAACCCAGTACGATTACGGTCTCAGCAAAATCTACGAGCTGGTCATCAACAGCAACCCGTCTTATGCCTTCCTGATGGAAGCGAACGTGTTGTGGCAGAACAAGATGATTATCGCGCACGTGCTGGGCCATACCGACTTTTTCAAGAACAACGCTTATTTCCAGCATACCAACCGCCAAATCGTCGAATCAGCCAGCCTGCACGCCGACCGCATCCGCCAGTACGAGCAGGAACACGGCACCGACGTGGTGGAAAAATTCCTCGACGCGGTCCTCTCGATTGAGGAACATATTGACCCGAACATCCGGATAAAAGGCCAGGCTCCCGCCCCGAAAGAGGACGAGGTGAAAAAGCCTTATGAATCCCCTTACGCAGATTTGTGGGATTTGGAAGACCGCAAGACCGCCGCGGACCGGGAAAAGGAGCGCGAGAAAGAAAAGGCTATCCGCAAGAAATACCCGGCCCAACCGGAAAAGGATATCGTGCGTTTTTTGATGCTGAACAGCCGCGAACTGGACGACTGGCAGCGCGATATAATGGAGATGGTCCACAACGAGGCGATTTACTTCCTGCCCCAACGCCAGACCAAAATCATGAACGAAGGCTGGGCCTCGCTCTGGCACCAGCGTATCGTGCGCGAACTGGACCTGACGGACGGCGAGTTTGCCGAGTACGCCCAGTTAAGTTCGGGCGTGCTGTCGCCCAACCGCCGCAGCATCAACCCGTACTATGTCGGCGTGAAAATCTGGGAGGACATCGAGCGGCGCTGGGATAACCCGAACGAATATGAGCGGGAAGTCCTGAAGCGGCCCGGCGGCCAGGGCAAGCAAAAGCTCCTGGAAGTCCGCGAGATGGATAACGATGTTTCGTTCCTGCGCAACTACCTGACCAAAGAGCTAATCGAAGACCTCGACCTGTATCTGTACGAGAAACAGGACAACCAGTGGGTGATTGTTGAGAAGGACTGGGAGAAGGTGCGCGACGGTCTGGTCGGCAGCATGACTAACTTTGGCGACCCCTATATTGTGGTCGAGGACGCCGACTACAAGCAGAACCGCGAGCTTTATCTCAAGCACTATTTCGAGAAGACCCCGCTTGACGTGGGTTACGCCGAAAAGACCCTGCAATACGTCTATACCATCTGGGGCCGTTCGGTGCATCTAGAAACGATGGTGGACGGCAAGAAGGTGCTGTTCTCCTACGACGGCCGCAACAACACCAAACGCGCCGTCAGCTAGGCCACTGCTGGCCGCAGGGCTATGGCTGGCCGCAGGGCTATGGCTGGCCGCAGGGC
>CADDZM010000365.1 GCA_902812345.1 Chloroflexota bacterium
CCTACCAGGGAATTGGTTTGCCAATTCGCCTAGTAGAAGCTATCAGCCCTGATTCTTGTTGGTGCCCTGAAGCATCCAAGGGGGCGGTTGAGAAGAGTGGTTTTACTTGAGGGTACTCTTCCCCAGCGAGCCTCATCGCTGGTTATTTTTTTCACTTTCTAGTTAAATTATATCACTCCTTCAAAGGGCGTCAATAGTTACGGCTTGAAAAAATAGGATGCCGTTTCCAATCCGGCCCAGGTTTGTACTGTTTATGAGCTTTTAAGGTGACAAACGATAGCCGCTGCTATTTATATTGTTGTCAATACTTACATTTGATGTCAGCTTTCAGTACAAATTTACCACTCATAGACGGTTCTCGTTCAAGTAATGTGGGGGTTCCGACACATCTCAAAGCAAGACTAAAAGCAAAAAAGGTTGCTTGAACAAAGGCTTTTTGAGAAACATAAATTGCGTTGTTAATGGTCCAAAAAGTTAAGGCGATGTGCTGCTGGTATAGGCTCTCTCAGGCGAAGATACCCTGCTTGCCAGCAGTTTATTCTTGCGGAGTTTTTATTATTTTTGATGATAATAGGACTGATTTCTTAAAGGAGCTAGTGGTATTATAATGCTAGCCGGTATGTAAGTTGCGTGGCCTTAAGTTGCTACCTGTTTGTCCAATTTACAATCCTGAGCAGTTCTGACATTTATACAAAACACCTGACGAAAGAAAGATTTACAAATAATTGAATGAGGTATTGCTCAAAAGAGGTTTATACTTAGAATACGCCACCTTGCTGTGGAATGTGGTGGGAGTGGTAATTGTAGTATGGGCCGCCTTTGCTACCAATTCAGTAGCCCTGGCTGGCTTTGGCCTTGACTCCCTGATTGAAATTTTTGCCTCAATTGTAGTAGTTTGGCAGCTCAAAGGAGTAAATGAACAGCGGGAAAAGCTGTCCCTACGTCTTATTGGCTCCGCCTTTTTTGGGCTTGCTCTCTATATATTAGTTCAGTCTGTTCGAACCCTGGTAACTCAGGAACATCCCCTTGCCTCGGTACCCGGTATTATCTGGTTAACTGCCACCCTCGTGGTGATGCTTTTACTGGCCTGGGGTAAAAACCATACCGGCAAACAACTTGGCAACCCTGTATTACTCACCGAAGGCCGGGTAACCCTGGTTGACGCCTACCTGGCGGCAGCTGTGCTTATAGGTTTGATTCTCAATGCCCTGGTTGGCTGGTGGTGGGCCGACCCCCTGGCCGGTCTGGTTATTGTCTATTATGGTTTTAGAGAAGGTTGGGCAGCCTGGCAGCACCAGGCATAGAATTAATCTTGCAACCGCATCCTTCCTATTATTTTATCACTTGCTAATTCTTTTACTTCTCCTGCAAGCCTGGTGATTACAACAGATAACGGTCTCATCAGATGCCTTTTCTTCTTCTGTCCGACCTATATTCCGAGCGAACTATAATCATTGAATTTGATTCAACAAAAAGAATGATAATTTAGCTGGCCCTAAGTATTTTTTCTTATTTCCTCTGCTCTTATTTAACAGATACGGAAACTGCTACCTTTTGATGATGGGTTATTTCTCAGGGTAGGCATGATTATTTTCTTTAAGAACATATAGAGGGGATAAATGAAGATGTACAGTCCTTATTTTAAGGAAGCAGGGACGAGGGTTGCTCTGTGGCGCACCGCATTGGCAATTTGGCTGAGTGTTGCTCTTTTCGCGCTTAACCTTGATGGCTTCAGTTTTGCCGCTACTCCTACCAGTGGTACTCTTACAACCACAAGTCCGGCTACAACTTATACGGCCGGTCCCTTTGTGGTGCCAAACCCTACCGCCCAATCAGGCAGTTTAATTTGCAACGCTGCTACTCCCTGCGACGACTTCAATCTCGCAGTCACAGTACCGGCCGGCTACGATACCGCCCACAATATTAGCGTGAAAATCGAATGGGCCAACACGGCTGCCGACTTTGACCTCTATGTGTTAGATAGCGCTGGCAATGAAGTTAAGTCCTCCGCTTCTTCCAACGACCCTGAGATAGCAGTTTTCCCGGCCCTCGCTGGCAATTACACGGTTCGCGTAGTGCCGTTTGCTCCTTTAGGCGAAAGTTTTAAGGGAACCTTATCTTTAGTTGATAAATCTGCCGCTCCGCCTACTCCCCCCGCCAGCGACCCGGCTCCCCAGTATTCTAGCTATGCTGCCCCAAATGGTTTGGGTACGGACGCCGGGGAACCTTCAATTGGAGTTAACTGGAAAACCGGCAACATCATGTTCCAGGCCAATACTCAGACCCTCCGAGTAGTCTTTGACGATACTAAATCCCCGGCTACAGCAACCTGGGAAGACCACAGTGCTCCTACTTCGGTTACCAGCCTGGACCCGATAATGTTTTCGGATAACCATACTGGCCGCACATTCGTATCGCAACTACTGGCGGTGGGCAGCCTGGCTTCCTATACTGACGATGACGGCGCTACCTGGACGCCCAGCCAGGGTTCAGGTATTGGCTCAGGAGTAGATCATCAGACTCTGGGAGGAGGGCCTTTCGCACCGGGAGTGCTTGGTCCTTTAACCAGCTATCCCAACGCCGTTTACTACTGCGTGCAGGGACTGGCCCTGGCTACTTGCGCTCTCAGCCAGGACGGTGGACTGACCTTTGGTCCGGCCGTACCGTTGTACAGCCTGACCCAGTGTGGCGGCCTTCACGGGCACGTTAAGGTGGCCCCGGATGGTACGGTTTATGTGCCCAATAAAGGCTGCGGCAGTCAGCAAGCCGTAGTTGTTTCAACCGATAATGGCCTGAGTTGGTCAGTGCGTCCGGTGCCTGGTAGCCTGGCCGGTGACTCCGACCCGTCCGTAGCAATTGGGGCCGATGGCACACTCTACTTTGGCTATCAGAATGGTGATGGGCATCCTCACGTAGCCGTTTCTCACGACAAAGGGTTAAGTTGGAGCAGCGATTTGGATGTTGGCACCACTTTCGGTATCCAAAACACGGCCTTCCCGGCCATGGTGGCTGGTGATAGTGACCGGGCTGCCTTAGCTTTCCTGGGAACCGCTACTGCCGGTAACTACCAGGACCAGGCCACTTTCCAGGGCGTGTGGCACCTCTATGTCGCCCATACTTATGATGGTGGTAAGAGCTGGGTAACCACGGATGCGACGCCGAATGATCCGGTACAGCGTGGTTCGATCTGGCTGGGAGGCGGCTCCCACCAGGACCGCAACCTGTTGGATTTCATGGGTGCCGACCTGGACAAGCAAGGCCGGGTGCTGGTAGGGTATGCGGATGGATGTATCGGTAGCTGTGTGGGCAGTGGTCCAAACTCCTTCAGCGCCCTGGCTACCATTGCCCGTCAGAATAGCGGGCGCGGCCTGTTCGCGGCCTACGACCAACCGGATCTGACTGTCACAGGTACTGCGGCTTACTACAATAAAGGGGACAATAACATCCTGGCCGCTACGGTTAGTAATATCGGTTATGGCAAAGCTCAAAACGTAGTAGTGCGTTTCCTGGATGGTAGCACGGTGGTTGGAAACAGTGCCCCGGTAACTCTCACAAGCGGCCAGAGTGCGCTGGTAGCGGTGCCCTGGAATACCGGCAGCAAGCGAAGCAATCACGTTATTACGGGATTGAGTAGCATAGGTCCGAAAACCTACGACAGAGTACTTTTGTTCTATTTCAGCTCAATTCCCCTACTATCTACCCTTAAAACTATCTCCTATAACTCAACTCGTACTAAAATACTCGTAGCAAAAGGTACTTTTTGCTACGAGCTAGCTATCTATTTTACAACCGCACCTGCTACAATAGCCTCAACCCTTTTTCTTTTATTTGACTTTCAAGCCTGAAAACTTGTACCAAAATATTCAGGTGCTTAAAATGCCTTCAAATGACCTGCCCGATTTAGCCCTGGCTGAATTTTTAACCGAGTTTGAAACCACCTTTCTGACCGGTAAAGCCTCCGGTACAATTGAGGTTTATCTCAGGCTGGTAAAGCAATTTACCAACTGGCTCTCAATTAGGGTCGGTAACGATGATGCTTTCCAGCCCCATCAGTTCACTAAAACGGCCCTCCAAACTTATCTGGTTTACCTTGAAAAACAAGGCTACAGCCCGGCCCACCGCACCCTGGTTAAATCTGCTACCAGTAGCTTCGCCCACTTTCTTATTGAAGAGAAAAACTTGCTCTTTCGTAACCCAACCCGTGGCGTCGAAGCCGGTTCGCAACCCCTGTTGGTCCCACGTGAACTCTCAGAGGACCAGCGCTTCATTTTACTCAATGTAGTAGAACGCACTAACGATGAGCGTAGCCAGGCCCTTTTCGCCCTGGGGTACTGGGCCGGTTGCCGGGTAAGTGATGTTTCCTGGCTTTTGATGGAGAATGTTCATCTTACCTCTAAAGCCGGATGGATAAACATCGGTTACAAAGGCGGTAAATCCCGCGAGCTTGATTTGCTCAATCAAGCTCGCAAGCCTTTGTGGCAATACCAACACAGCGGCCAGCGTGAGGCGGATAGCCCATATTTCTTTACTTCTCAACGCTCGCCCCGCCTGAGTGAAGCCGGTATCCATCACTGGTTTCGTCAGCTTAAAGCGCAATCTAACAAATCCGAGTGGGAGCAGATCGAAAGTGTTTCTTTCCACGATCTGCGTCACGATTGGGCCCACCGAGCCAGAAATGCCGGGTGGAAGTTGGAAGAAATTGCCTATTACCTGGGCCACATTACGGCCAAAGGTCAACCTGCCATTGCAACTACGGCCCGCTATACTCAGGCCAGCCGGGAGCAGGTCCGGGCTAAACTTAAACTTTTAGGCCCTTAAATTATGTTGGACTAAAGTAGTAGAACCGCTTCACCAGCCCACCACAACCAGCGTCACTATATATCTACAAAGGCCCTTACATGCCCATCGATTTTCTAAGCGTTCAGCAAGAACAAAGTTATGGCCGCTACCAGAGCGACCCTACCGAGTTGCAGTTAGCTCGCTATTTCCACCTGGACGATCTTGACCGGACCTTAATTGCCGCCAAACGCGCCGAACATAACCGGCTGGGGTTCGCCCTGCAACTTACCACCGTCCGGTTTTTAGGTACCTTCCTGGCTAACCCGTTGGAAGTCCCAGCCTTAGTAGTCAAACATTTGGCCCGGCAACTTGAGTGTGATCCGGCCGGTTTATCTCTGTATCTTGAAAGAGAAGCTACTCGCTACGAACACACCAGCCAGCTTAAAGAGCATTATGGCTACCGGGATTTTGCTGACCAGCCCCACCATTTCCGGCTGGTACGCTGGTTGTACACCCGCGCTTCGCTCAGTGCCGAACGGCCCAGTGTCCTGTTTGATCTGACTACCGCTTACCTGGTAGAACGTAAAATTTTGCTGCCAGGCATTACCACCCTGGAGCGATTAATTGCCAGCGCTCGTGACCGGGCTAATGCCCGTTTATGGAAGAGTTTAGCGGCTTTACCTTCTTTGAGCCAGCGCGAAGAATTAGAGAAATTACTGGTGGTAATACCACCGGCTCGTCTTACCCCACTTGACCAACTACGCCAATCCCCTTACCAGATTTCTTCTAACGCCCTGGTCAAAGCTTTACAAAGAGTGGAAACGGTCAAAAAGCTCCAGGTTGGCAAGCTGGACTTCCGCCGGATACCACCTGTGCAGTTAAAAATCCTAGCCCGCTACACAGCCGGTTCCAAAGCTCAAACCCTTGAACGCTTACTTCCAGAGCGTAAGATCGCTACTGTACTATCCTTTAT
>CADDZM010000366.1 GCA_902812345.1 Chloroflexota bacterium
ATATCTAACCTGAGAAGCGCCGAGCAGGCTTGCGACTATTACAAGCGAAGGTGGCGCATTGAGTCATTTTTCTCGGATCAGAAAAGCCGGGGATTTCGTTTGGAAGACAACCACTTAAATCGGCCGGAGCGAATAGAGAGATTACTGATTGGCTGTGCGATAGCCTACTGGTGGCTGACCTATCTGGGCCTGGTAGCCCATAGCAAGAATGAAGATCAGCTAGTTCACCGCACCGAACGCACTGATTTGAGTTTTTTCCGGCTGGGCTGGCGGTACTTGAATGAATTATTGCTGCGGGGGCGTAAATTGCCTTGTAATCTACTGGCCTTACCAGCCTCGGCCCATTTCTGACGACACTGCTGCTTTTAGATCTTATGTTTTGTACGGTAATGAATAGAAATTAAGGAAAAAGAAATAGAGAAAAAGAATTAGAAAAAGAAAAGAAATTAAAAGTATGAAATAAAATGGCCGGTAGAGCGAATACCGGCCACTGTTATAATCATAGGAGAGTTGCAAAAAGCAACTTGTTGGGGGAATTGCATTGAATACACAATTAAGGGGTAGAGGAGTAAAAAATAAGATAAGTACGGTTGGTCCGAAAACCTGGCAACCCCTCCCTAATCAATCCTATGTTTAGGTTTGTATTAATTTTTTAAATGAATTACGGTTGTTACAATAGCAAAAACAGGTCACAGCTTAAGATTGCCCTGTTGTAAGCGGTAAAAGTGCCAAATTTCTCACGCTAAAAACTTAAAGCAAATTTTATGCCAGAAAAAACCAAAAATTGTTAGTTGTCCTGAAATTGGTTGCGGTAATTCTGGGGGCTAAGTCCAAAAGAGCTTTTGAACTGCCGCGAGAAATGATAGCTGGATTGAAAACCAACGATCCGGGCAATTTCCCCGACCGGACGGTTGGTAAATTCAAGCAGGCGGCGGGCCTGGCTCAACCGCAGGCGGGTCAGGGTCGCCATAATAGATTCGCCGGTCGCTTCCTTAAATAGATGGGCTGCCCGCGAAGGTGAAAGAGCCAGACGGCGAGCAATCTGCGGGACATCAAGCGGCTCGGCCAGTTGCTGCGAGAGCATTTCGAAGATTTGCTGGACCCTGGTATCCAGGCTGGAAGCTTGCCGGTACTGCCGGGCCAGCAGGAGCAGCATTTCTTCCAGGGCATTAGCGCAAAGAGCTTCTTGTAACCCGGTTAGTAGATAATTATCTTTTAAGAGTCTTTCGAAGGCAACCTCTAACCGCTCCAGCAAAGGCGGGCCGTCCGGTTGCATAACGATAAGGCCCGGCCATTCCAGGGGAAGCTCTTTTAGCCAGAGTAGCCAGTCTGACCGTGCCAGGAAATGCACCCAGTAAAAATTCCAGGGTTCGGCGGGTGAGGCGGTCGCGTAATCCTGGGGCAGACCGGGAGCAAAAATAGTAATCTCACCGGGCCGCGTCAGGTGCTGACGGCCTTCGTGCTGGAAGATTCCAGCCCCGCCGATGGTAAAAAACAGCAGCCAGTCTTCCCGCCCATGGATCCGACGGACGTGATAGCCGTACTCTTTATGAAAGTGACTCGCCAGGAGAATGCCCGGAGTAGGCCCATCATCGAGAATAATGTTTGATTTGTTTATAGCAGAATCCGATGTATGGATAACCATTGCTGTCATTTACCTCCAACCTTATTATAACCTAAAATGAGTCAGGCTTATTATTTTTCGTACTAACCGCCAGTTGCTAAACCATTTCCAGCCCTACCCCACAAAATAAATTTCCCTTTAATCCCGGCAGGGCAGGTAGCAGAAAACGACACCCCAGGGTTGGGGTCAAAGTCCGGTTTGTGAATTAAAAGAAGAAGGAGTTGACCGCAATGTTTCTTTCAGAAGAAGACGTAGCTAATTACAAACGAGATGGCTATATTTTTGTAAAAGATTTGTTTAGCCCGCGTGAAGTTGAAATTATGCTCGATGCGGTCGAGAATGACCCGACCATCAACCGCTATTTAAAAGGGAACCTTGACGGCGGGGGCCGCATCACCAGGCTTTCAATCTGGCATTCCCTGAATAATGACGTCTGGGCGGCCGCCTCTACCCATCCCCGGATGGTCAATAATGTGCGGATTCTGACGGGCGAAGACGTAGCTTTCTTTCACGGTAAAGTCATGATGAAGGAAGCACGGTCGGGCGGAGCCTGGGAGTGGCACCAGGATTACGGCTACTGGTACGACCAGGGCTTTGTCTTTCCGCGCATGATGAGCGCGTTCGTGGCGCTCGACCCGGCCCGCGCCGAAAACGGCTGCCTGCGCATTTTGAAAGGTTCGCACAAAATGGGCCGCCTTACTCATGGGGCCGTAGGCGACCAGACCGGCGTCGATATAGACCGGCTTAACCAGATTAACCAATATTTCGAGGAAGTGACCTGCGAGATGACGCCCGGCACTGTGCTTTTCTTCGATTGCAACCTGCTGCATACTTCCTCGCCAAACAACTCGGACTACCACCGCCGCTCGTTCATCATTGCCTATAACGCTTTGTCAAACCCGCTGTTCAGGAAAAAGAAGCTGTGCAGCCTGGAACCCTGCCCGGTCGGCAGCGAGGATAGCATTTTGAAGTTCGCCCGGCAGCCGGAAACGGTTGGGGTTTAAGCTGGTAAATGAAGGCAAGCTATTTAAGGCCTATTTTTCGGCCAGGAACTGCCGGATAGCCTGCACCGCGAGTTTGTGGTCTTTTTCCTGGGCCAGGCCGGACACTGTAAGAGTGCCAACCATGCCGACGTTACGAACGATAATAGGAAAACAGCCCCCGTGAGCGGCAAACTCCGCCGGATCGAGCAAAGCCTTTTCTTGCATGGTGCTGTTTTGCCGCTTGTAGTGGATACCCATGTAGTAAGAGCTATGGCCGAACCGGTTGACGGTGCGGACTTTGCGTTTGATCCACTCGTCATTATCGCTCGAAGTACCGGGCCTGGCGGCGTGAAAAAGCTGCTGACCGGCCCGGATAATATCCACGGTTATACCGAGGCCATCCTGCCGGGCCAGTTCAATAACAATTTGGCCGAGGGTATAGGCATCATCGTTGGTAAAGTGCGTAAATTGTAAGTCTGCTTCCTGCTGGCGCAGTTCTTCTAAAAGCCGGTTATAGTCAACGGCGTTGTTTTCCATTTTCTCTCCTCAATCCGTTTTTGGTTAATGTTCGCAGGTATCATATATTATAAAAGAGTTTCCGGCCAAAAATACGCTTTTTAAGCCGATTTGTAAGTTCAGGGGAAGTCTTTGAATTTAATTCGAGGTAGTTCTATTTGTCGTACTCATTTCCAACGTTGTTACGTTGAGAACCTTACGCGCCTTTGCTGACCAGCAGCACATAACCAGACGCTTCATCCTGTTTTTCCCACTGGCCTGTCGCCAGGGCGTCATTTACCATAATTGACTCTTCCGATTTGGGGTCGCGCACATCCGCGAAAATAAACTTCGCGGCCTGCTCGGGGTGCATCGAATACAGCGGCCTCCGCAGCCACAGCCACAGGCCTTGCCGGGGTTTAACATATGGCGCCCAGGTATTAGAAATTGCCAGCGGCGCGCCGTCCGGCACCTGGCTCAAAAGGATTTTACCGCCCGCCCAGCGTCCATCTTCTTTCGAGCGCAAAACCTTACCCCAGCCGTTAGCCACCCTCGGCCAGAACGGGGCGTCTACCGGGGCAAGGTTCACCCACAAATTCACTGCCAGCGCCAATCCCACCAGCCCCGCGCACAGTCCCAGGACCAGTATCGGCCCGAACCTTTTCAAAAAGCCCGGCGGATTTTCTGTAATTGCCGCCAGGGCGAAAATAGTCGCCACCAGCAGCCAGGGTACCACCGACGCCTGGTAATGGTAATCAAAAGCATCCCACTGGATACTCCGGTTTGGCCCCGCCAGTAAATTCAACCCCACCGGCGGCAGGGCCATCAGCAGCGGTAAAGGCCGCCGCAACGGCAAAAAGGCCAGCGGCAACAGCAAAAGCGGTACGTAAAGCAGTTTCCCAAGTAAAATATCGCCTGTCGGAAACAACTGTTGGAACCCCTTCCCGGGGTTCACGAAGGGCGTAAACACCGCCGAAAATGGCGACCCCCCCGCGAAAGTGCTACCTAAAGCGAAACTCCCACCCGAGGCCTCCCGGATAATCAGCAGGGATATCCCAAACCATATTACCCCCAGGATAACCGGCGTCCAGGTAAAACGCCTCTGCTTCACCCGGTCCTGCGGGCGACCGTAAGGCTGGCCCCTGCGTTGGGCCAGGCGGTCCGTCAGCCAGCCGTAAAGCCCCAGCATCACCAGCACCAACCCATTTTCGGGGCGGCAGCACAGCGCCAGAACCGCGAAAACCACAAACCAGCCCAACCTCCGCCGGTACCAGAACCAGAACGTCCACAGCAAAAACGCCCCGGCCATCGGCCTTTCTCGCAGCTCATAAAGATTGCCGTTCTCGACCACCGGCAGCAGCAGATAGACCAGTCCAAGCGCTAGCCCGGCCCAGGCGTTCCCCAGCCTCTCGCGGGCCAGCAGGAAAACCGGGACCGCTCCCAGGCTTACCACTGCCGTTTCCACTACTAATAGCGTCAACGGTGAAGGCAAAACCATATAAAAAGGTGTCATCAGGGCGTAAATTAAAAGAACATCCGTCCCCAGTAACGACCCGCTGAAATCTGTCGCCGAAACCTGCAAAACCCGCCCCTGGCTCGTATTCCAGATAGCTTGCTGGTAGAACGCCAGGTCGAAACCGTCCATAAAATGAGCCAGCCGCAGCGCGTGCAAAAGGCTGATTACCACAACATATAAAATTATGAATAATCCCAGGAGTAAAATGGGTAAAGCAGGCCGTTTTAACCGGTGGGAAAAGGGGATGCGGCTCAAATTAACTTTTAACCGGGAAATTTAGCAAAACTTTAAAAGCAGTAGGAGCACCCGGTTTAGAGAGCGCTCCCTTCAAAACAAGTTCGAGTTTAAGGTGTAGCGGTAATTACCAGCAACACATTGTCGTCCGCGCTGGTCCCAAGTTCAGGGCCGGCTACCTTGCCCGGCAGCAGGATAAGCACCGCCACGTTCGAGGTCGAAGTATTGATATACACCTCGTACCAGCCGCCCGCGTTGGTAATTGCATCCAGGTCTTCGGAGCCGCTGGTCAGCGAACCGGCCGCCGCGCTGGTAGCATCAAGCCAGCCGCCTTTAGGGAACTCCTTTCCGAAATACTCCTTGATAGTATCCGGGTCGTCCGTGCTGGAATACGCTTTTAACTGCGAGTTCGGCAGCGAGTCAAGACCCGCCGCGAACTGGCTCTGTACATTCGCCGGAAGGGTAATCGATTTCGAGCCGGGATAAGTCGGCACCCCGACCTGACCGGTGGTCGTCCCGCTCGCCTTGGTCGTCGGGACCGCCGCCTTTGTGGTAGGAACGGCCGCTTTGGTCGTCGGGAGAGCGGCTTTAGTTGTCGCTGCCGCCGCAGTCGTGGGCGAAGCCCCAACCGTCGGCAGATTGTTTGCGGCGGTCGTAGCCGCAGCGGTCGTAGGCTGCGGAGCCGAGGTTGCGGTCGCCAGGGCTGCCACTGTAGTAGTCGCGGCGCTGGTTGTACCTGCCGGCGGGGTAGTTGCCGCCGCGGTGCCCGTACCGGCCGTCGCGTTTACCACGGCTTGTGTCGTAGGCGTGGGGTTCGAGCCTTTATTGCCAAGCACCAGAAACGCCACTAAACCCACCACAATCAAGGCCAGAATCCCGACCCCGACCAGGATTAAAGG
>CADDZM010000367.1 GCA_902812345.1 Chloroflexota bacterium
AAGCAAGTAGCCACAATAAGCCGCCATATCGCTATTCATTCTCCTCTAAATCGTAAAGCAGGTCCAGCAACTCCATGGTTAGCCGGGCGCTTTCGTCGGTATCCCCCCGTTTGATGGCCCCCTCCAGCCGGCCAACTATTTCTTTCAGGTCGCCCGCTTCGCCCATGCCTTCTTGCCCCAGCATACGTCTGGCTTTCGCCAGGACTCCCAGCGTCTCCAGCCGGGCAGGCGGAGCCAGGGGTGGCCCACCATTTACGGGCGGAACGACTGCTACCTCCTCGCTCTCATCTTCATCTTCATCTTCATCCTCCCACAGGGTCGGGTCTTCGTCCTCATATTCGCCTGCTTCTTCATCCTCGTCCTCCCATCCGCCCGCTTCCAGTTCTGCCAGTTGGTTCCGGGCGCTCTCAATTTCCGAAGCCGCCAACCGGGTGTGTGTCGCCATAACTGTCGACCGGGCTTCTTTGCCGCTGCCGCGGTCTACCGCCCTGACGTGGAGGATGCCGTCTATATCAAATGAAAACTCCACTGTTACACGTGGCGGCTGGCCACCTTTTTCCGGCTTCAAATCTTCAAATAGAAAATCCCCTAAAAGAGTGTTGCGGGAGGCTTTTGGCTGCTCCCCCTGGTAGATTTTAATTTTTATGGATTTCTGGTCAGGATATAAGGCCGAATATACCTCGGAACAGGTTGTCGGGATAGTCGTATTGCGCTGGATAATAATATTATAGCGGTCCGGCCGGATTTGCCCGTATTCAATTTCGGCCACCTCGATGCCCAGGGAGTGGGGCGTTACGTCCACCAGGATTGCTTCCAGGGGTTCCCCGGCGATTATGGCCGCCTGCACCGCCGCCCCCAAAGCCACGGCTTCGTCAGGATTAATCGCTGTTTCCGGGGCCAGGCCGGTATAATCGTTAACCATCTGCCAGACCAGCGGAATCCGGGTACTGCCGCCTACAAACAGGATGCGCTCCAGGTCGCCCACCTCTATCCCGGCATCGGCCAGCGCCGTATCCAGCGAGCGCAAGGTTCCTTCCAGCAGCCCCGCGATTAACTCTTCAAACTCGCTGCGGCTTATCTCGACATCCAGGTGCAAAGGGCGCTGGCCCTTGCTCATAAGGTATTCTTCGCGCACCCTGGCAAAGGGCTGGCTGGAAAGGGTAATTTTAGCCTGCTCGGCCGCCCGCAGCAGCCGGGCCAGCGCCTTGCGGTCGGAACGGGGGTCTAGCCCGTGTTCTCCCATAAAGCGGTCGGCCAGGTAATCCACCAGGCGCTGGTCAAAGTCGTCGCCCCCCAGTTCGGTATTTCCATGGCTGGACCGGACCTCTACCACCCCGTTATCCAGTTCAATAATCGACACGTCAAAAGTGCCTCCACCCAGGTCATACACGGCCAGCAGCTGATGGTTCTCACCGGCCCGGTCCAGACCGTAAGCCAGGGCCGCTGCGGTTGGCTCATTTATTATCCGCTCTACCTTAAAACCGGCGATTTCGCCCGCCTGGCGGGTGGCCTGGCGGGCCGCGTCGGAAAAATAAGCCGGGACGGTAATTACTGCCCGGTCAACCGGTTCGCCCAACCGGGCCTCTGCGCTGCGCTTGAGCTCCCGCAAAATCAGCGCGGAGATCTCCGGGGGGCTGTAGCTAAATTCTCCCAGTGAAACCTTTTCAGCCTGGCCCATCTTGCGCTTGATCGAACGGGCCGTCCGCTCCGGGTAAAGCACGTATTGATTGCGGGCAGGCGTTCCCACCAGCACGGTTTTTTCAGGGCTGATACTTACTACCGATGGCATAATCCGCTCCCGGCCGTGCGGTATAATCTGCGGCTGTCCGTCCCGCACCAGGGCCGTAGCCGAAAAGGTAGTACCTAGATCTATTCCTATAATCAAACTCATCTTATTATTATTCTCTCCTGTCCAGTCCAATCTACCCTTCTCAAT
Source organism: Chloroflexota bacterium (assembly GCA_902812345.1). Classification (GTDB taxonomy): domain Bacteria; phylum Chloroflexota; class Chloroflexia; order Chloroheliales; family Chloroheliaceae; genus 54-19. Next base: position 1,937 of record CADDZM010000367.1, read on the forward strand.
GCCGGGCTAACGGGCTACGATTACTTCCGCGTAGCGTAGCACCTGGTCCCCGGACCGGTAGCCTCGCCTGATCTCTGCCACAACTGTGCCGGGAGGGCAAGTCGGGCCGGTCGGGACCACTTCCACTGCTACCTGCTGCTGCGGATCGTAAGGCCGGCCAATGGTGTTTAGCGGCGTTACTTCCTGGGCGGCCAGCCACTCCAACATCCGCTCTCTGACCAGTTCCAGCCCGGCCAGCCACCCCAGTACCGCTTCCCGCAAAGTCGTTTCGGACCGAGTTGGAACAGGTGGGGCGGAGGCCGCCGACCACCTGAACAGCCCGGCGCGAGGCGGGTTGGCGGGTGGGGGCGGCGGTTGGATTTCCACTAATCGCCGCCCGGCGGCCAGGGCTTCTTCCAGCCCGTCCAGTACCGGCAGCAGTTCGCTCGCCATCTGCAGCCGGAGGGTTTCCACACTGGCCCGGTTACGGTCGCGCCAGGCAGCGCTTTCAGCTTCACCGCGGGCCTGGGCCTCTCTGAGAAGCTCCAGGGTTTCTCCGGTTTGAGCTAGCTGGGCCTCAAAGAGCGTATTTGTTTTAAATTGCTCGCGGCCAGCCCGGTTAAACTGCTTTTCCAGCCCGGCCAGCCCCTCCCCTACGACATCTCTTAAAGCGTCAGCGTCCTCCTGGGGCGGGCGGTTGGCCGGTTCAAGCAAATCAGCCAGGCGTCTTTCATGGGCCGAAAGGCGTTCGTCCAGATAATGCAGCAGCGCCGCCTGGCTGGGGCCGGGCCCGGCCCCGGACTCTCCGGGGCCGGCGTTGGTGGCCCCCTCGGCCGCCTGGACAGCAGGGCTGTTACCCCGGAACTGCCTGAAACGGGCCGCGAGGGCTTTCGTCCAGTTCAAAGCTGAACCTTCCGGTAATCTTCCCGCCAATCCTGGCGTTCCAGGTCGGTAAGCAAACGGGCTGCCGCTAAAATATCTTCAGGATGGACGGTCAGGTCCAGTTTTTGGTTCCGGCGCTTGCGAACGGACTCTTCCCTGCTTTGGAGCAGCCTCATATCGGCTTCGGCCCGGAGTTTTGGGTCGCGAAGCTGGTCATACGCCGCCCGGATGCGCTTAAATTCTTCAGGTTCGCGTTCCGGGGGGTGCACTCGGACCTGCTCGAAATAAGCCCGCTTTATTTCAGCCGGGCTGGCCTGGCGCGTCAGGCCCAGCACTGCGTATGGGTCAATATAGGGCCCGCTCACGTCAATGTATCCCTTCTGCCGCTGCTTGTACCCGGCTTAGAAAAAGTTAAAATTGTCACCCTCAAATTCCTCATCATCGTCATCCATACCCATAACATCCAGCAACCCTCTTAAGCCGCCCATCAGCCGGAAAATGGGATTGCGCAGTTCCCGGCCGATCTCTTCAATTTGACGGGCCATTTTAGTATCGCCCTTGCCGCGGGCCAGCCGGGCGGCTTCCTGCAGAACCTTTTTCGACTCTTGTTCTTTTTGAATTAAGTCAAGGACTATACCCAGCATCAGCCGGCTGTTAGGATCATCCGGTTGGAGCCGGACCATTTCCTCAGCGTAAGGCAGCGCCATGTCAGGCCGCACCAATAGCAAAGTATTTCTAATTTGCTCTTTGATGGCCACATCAGCCGGGCGCAAAGCTTCCGCTTTTTGCAAACATTCACGGGCCAGGGCTGACCATTCGGTCTCCGGCGGGACCGAAGGAGCGGAGGCAGCCTTTTTCCTGGAAGAACCCGCCAGATTAGCCAGTTCGCTAAAAGGATTAAGCACCGGCATACCGGGGCTGCGTTTCAAAAGCTGCAAACTCAACACGATGTAAAATTCGGGTTCCAGGGTCAGGCTGGCTTCAGCCTGGTCCAACACGGCCCGGGCTTCCTTGATTTTGCCCAGCGCCGCCCAGCAGTCAATAATCTCGCCATAGGCGTAGGGGTTCCCGGCGGCCAGTGCCAGACTTTGGGCCAGCCACTCCCTGGCCCGGGCCGGTTTTGACCGGTCAATCTCGGTGCGAGCCATGTTGAGGGGGAACTCATAATTGGCCGGGTCCAGGGCCAGACCCTCCTCATAAGTAGCTAAAGCCTGGTCGTACAGTCCGTACTCTTGCTCTAACTGGCCGGTTGTTAAAAATAGGCCGGCCAGTTTCGTGCGCAACTCGGCTTTATCCCGGTAATGAGTGGCCAGCGTCCGCAGCCGCTCTTTGGCGGACGGCCAATTCCATTTCTCGCTCTCCAGGTTTACCAGCTTGATCTGAGCCTCCAGGTGATAAGGGTCAAGCTCGGCAATTCGCTTCAGCTCGTTATAAGCGGCCTGCTCCTGTTCGTTGGCCTCCAGGGCCGCCACCAGTTGCATCCTCATTTCCAGGTCCTGGGGATCTGCCTTAATGGCCTGGCGGAAGATTGCGACGGCCTGTTGGGGCTTACCGGCCTGTTTGTAACACTCAATTACCTGCTTGCGAACCCAGGCCCACTGCTGCTCGTCCGGGCCTTCTCTTTCGGTGGCAGCAGCTCCTTTTTCATTTTCATTATCGCCGGTTCTTGAACGGCGCGGGCGGGTTTTGAGCATAGCCCGCCACGTATCGGCGGCCTGGGGCCACAATTCCTGGGCTTCATAAGCCAGGGCCAGGTTATGCAGCAGGGGGCGGGGAGAACCCAGACCGGCACTTGTCCCGGCTATCTGCCGGGCAGTTTCCCACAGCCCGGAGGCTCTGGGCCAATCGCCCTGGACGGCGGCCAGGTTAGCCGCCCGGTCAAGGGCTTCCAGCATAGCTTCGGCCAGGGCAATATTAGCAGCGGCCAGTTTGAGCAGAGCCGGACCTGGCAGTTCAAACTGGCCGCCGTCAAGGGCTTTCGGGCTGGTACCGGCCATCTCCGCATAATGGCCGGCCAGCAAAACGGCCAGGTTTTGCTGCAGCCAGTTCCGGGCAATATCCGGGCTGTCCTCATAAATGCGCTGCCAGAATTTGAGGGCTGTATCCAGGTCGCCCAGCCGGGCAGCAGCCACGCCCCGGTAATAGCGCCGGGTAGCCAGGGCCGCAGGCGAAGGGAGCTGCTGGCTGTCTTCAAACATTTCAAGGGCAGAGTGGTTCTCGCCAGCCTGCAAACGGCTCAGCCCGCTCCAGAGCCGGGCGGCAGCCGGCAAAGGTTGGTCAGGCACAGGCGGTTCCGGCAGGGGCTTTTGCAATAAAAGGGCCTGTACCGGGGCAAAAGCCGCCTGAAGGGCCGGCGTGCTTCCCGGCAGGTTAGGCAGGTCAGCCCGGGGGTCGAGTTCCAGGGACGCCAGGGCCAGGGCCGCCCCTGCCCCCGGCCAGTTGGGGCGCTGCCGCAAAAGTTCCCGGTACACTTTGTCGGCCCCGGCCGGGTCTCCCCCGCGGTGGTGGGCCAGCCCCAGGTGATAGAGGTAACGCCCTTCACCCGGCACCAGTTTATGGGCCTGCTCAAAGGCTGCTATTTGTCCTGCCGGTAGTTTGGTCTCCAGGCCTTTCCGGAAGTAAGCTTCGGCCAGAGCGACAGCCACCCTGGTGTCGCCCCGGTCCAGGCCTGACCAGGCAGTAATGGCGGCATCGAAGCGTCCGGCTTCAAAAGCGCGTATTCCCTGCTGCCGGGGGTTTACGCTAACTCCCGGTTTACGCGGCCCACTCGGGGGGAAGTACTTTTTTTTCGCCATAGGTAACTATTTCCCTTTCCTGAATCTGCTCAAACCGGCCCGGGAGTTTTGGGCGAGGCCTGTCCTTGTTTGTTGGCTAATTATAACAAATTCTAGCCGTAATAAAATGGGTAGCACCCCATTAAACGGTGAAAAACAGG
>CADDZM010000368.1 GCA_902812345.1 Chloroflexota bacterium
CTTCGGCAAGCTGCTTTGAGAAATCCTGGGCTGGTGGGGAAGTTTGCTCTAAAGCCTCTTCCACCAATGTCATTGGCAAATAATTGCGGGCGTATAGTAGTTTTAAGCGCGCTTCCTCTGGCAGCCAGGTCGTTTCCGGTTGCACAACTGCCAGGGCGCTTCGTAGCCCTTCCAGCCTGACCTGGGCGCCTTTAAAATCGAGTTTATCTTTCAGGCTGGCGGCATGGGCTTTAAGGTCGGCCAGCGGCTTATCCGTCAATTTGTTTTTAATTTGTTTCAGGTGTTCTTCTAATTTGGTATAGAGAGACCGGCTTTCCCGGCTTATCTCATTGAGATAATGATAGGCATAAACTTCAGTAGCGAAATCAACATAATGCTTGCGGGCAAAATACTGGCGGAAAGCAAATATCAATAGCCATACAATAAGCAAACCCAGGCAGCCCACCCAGTAAAATTGGGTTATTAACCTTAAATCAGGCGAAGGTTGCTTAAATTGGTTGGTCCAGTAAGTAATTAGACCCGGTTGTTGAAAAAAGAAGGCCAGCAAAATATAAAATACCACCAGGCGGAAGATAATAGCGGCCACCCTGGGTTTCTTGGAAATTTCTTCCAGGAAAGCCTGGCGATAGCGGTCCAACTCAAATTCAACAGGCTGGGGTATCAAGCCTTCCGTCAGCATACTGGCCCGGCGGCCGGTCGTCTGGGCGGCCCCGGCCAGCGTATTAAGAAAGAGACCGGCTTCGGCCAGGCCGGTATGGTTGGGCGAGGTTAAATAATCGCGTAATTTTTTGTGCGTATGCTCAATTTGCCCCGTAAGGTCGTGGGAAGCCTGCTTACTAATATCCCGGTCCCGGTTTAACAATTCGCGGCGTAAAGTTGCGATATATTCCTCGGTCTGTTCTTCCCAAAGGTCGCTGTTCCAGACACCCACCGGGCGGCGCAACCGTTCAAGATGCAACCGGCGCGAGGGGAACTTGAAATGGTTTGACTTTTTGCGCCACCACAACAGCATATTTACAAGCAATTTTGCAACAATTAATAAGGTCAGTTGTAAGCGGCGCAAGAGCGCAACATCGTCGGGGATCCCCAACAATTGGCCCGAATTGTCATCGGTCCAGCGGTCGAAATGGGTCAGATTGATCGTAATCCCGGCAGGTTTATCCGGGATAGTGAGGCGCTCGGCTAATTTTTGCCAGGTTTGCTTTTCCGAAAACTCCTGGCTTAACCCATCCTGAATGGCGTTTAATTCTCTTGATTGGTTTCGCGTAAAAAATGCGCCATTGATTAACTGGTAGACCACATTATTAAGATACCAGTTATGGATGCCTCTGAGCGGCAATTCCTTGGCGGCAGAACCGAACGAACTAAGGTGGAAGCGAGGGTGACCTGAGATATTTTCTTCCACGATTTGCTCCGATTGGAGGAGCCGGTAATCGGAGTAAAGCATAATCTCAAGATAATTTTGTAAGGCTTCCGAGAAATCTTGAGGTCGGGCTGCCGTAGTGCCTTTGAGCTTTTCGGGAGTTAGCAAATAGCAGCGGTCAAAAAGGGTGTCGGGCAGGTAAAACCGGGTAGAACAGCGCTGGCAAAAAGCTTAGTTGGCTGCGTGAGGTTGAGCTTTCTGGCCGCACTTAAAGCATTTAGCTGCTTTTTCCAACACCTCGCCGCGCAATTTTTCAAGACTCTGCTGGAGCTTTGGTGGCAAAAGGGCCTGACGGGTCGGCCAGTCTTGGGCTTCCTGTAAAGCCCTTAATTCTTCCAGACCCAAAGCCGCCAGGGCTAACTGCTCTTCCCGGCCCAGGCTTTCGGACGCGGTTGGATCGGGATTCAACCTTGAACCGAGCGCCATAATGCCCACCAGTTTACAGCGCCTTAAATTCTCCGGGTCAACCAGCACCTCCTGGCGAAGTAAGCGGCCCAACCCCCATAGCAAAGCGCTGGTCTGGTTATTAGAAAGGTTAGCCACCACCACAATCGAAACATGCCCCAGGTCGCTGCCATCTTGCAGGGCCGACCCGGCCAGTTCATAAATTAAATCGCTTATGTGAGTTGCTAATCGTAAAACGCCAGCGTCATCTGTGGGCGATTTGAGGGCATGGTAAAGTTCGGTTCGGTCCGGTAGACCTGTTCGGGTCTCAACTTCGATTTGCGCTTTATATCCGTCCGTTTCCCATACCAGATTTCGCTCTTGCAGGACAAGAAAAGCAAATTTCAAGGTAGAAGCAAAAGAGTTCAGGGCCGGTTTATCCTGATACACCTCCCGCAAAAGGGTAAGATGTTCCCCAAAGCTTTCGGTGCCACCGGGGTTATTCGGCTCGGCAACAAGCTCACCCTGGCCCTGGATCAGTTCGCGGGCATAGTTCCCGACCGCAATGACCAGCGCTCGCCGCATTGTAAACGGTTGTAAAGGTAGCGAAACCGGCTGGGTCTCCGGCGGATTTAGGCTTTTTGCGTCTAAAAGGATCTGTTCCAACGGCATAAACTAATATTTTACCTTAACTGTTTGTAGTTTCTTTATCCCAGCCCTTAAGTTAAACCGGTTAGCGCCTAATTTTGACTGTGGGGGTTTTCGACCGGCCTGGGCATATCCGAATTAATGGGTTCGGTTTTAACCCTCTCCTCACTATAGTGGGTAAGCTTTGCCCAGATATTCTCAGAATTAAGCCTGACCTCGTGGTCGGGGATTTCATCCCAGTCATGCGCCAGGTGCAGGAATTCACGGGGTGGTGAAAACCTAGCAGGTGCGCCAGAGTCTGCCTGCGAGCTAATCCCGGTATTCAGAGGTTGGCTGAGTTCCAGGTAGTATTTGCGATAATCCTCAATCCTGGAAACGATACTCAGGTCCAGCTTCTGCTGGTAGTAAATCACCTCAATACGGGTAGGGTCGCCGTTGTAAAGGGGAGTAAAGCCTGGGTACTTGCTGCTGCGGATTCGCTCGAACCGCTCGTCTTTGGGGTTGTTTAACCCGATTAACCGCATTTCGGAAAATCCTTCACTACCGGCGCCCAGTTCCCTTCTGACCGGCAGGTATACCGAGGCTCGCTGGAAAAGCTGGTCAAACTGCTGATAAGCATTTTTGTATCTGATGCGGTCTTCTGTCATCTGGTCGGCCTGGCTGCGAGTATCAATTATGCCTGATTGAAGCTCTTTCGTCTCATTAAAGAGAATATCTAATAAATCCTGGCGCTTAACGTCGGCACGGACTTCTTGTAAGATAACGTTGTACAGGCTGCGCAGCAACCGTTTTTGGCAGCCACCGGCAAAGATAGGGGCCAACCCTTGCATTTCAATCCGCCCCAAAAGCTTTTTCTGGTTAACCCGCTTAACCACGTCTAACTGTTTCTGAAAGGGGTTGTAAGAGCCTTCAAAACTCTTTTCCAAAAAGATTTTATAAAGGGTCGGAACCAGCCTGGCAGCGACATCAGCGGCATAGCGCAGCAACAATGATTCGTCGCAAACCTCTTTATTAAAGGGGTTTAGAGAGGTGCGGTTTTGAGAGCGTACCTTAGCCAGCAGCCGCTTTAAGTCATCGGTAACGTTACGAAACTCGCTGGAGTTATTGAGCAACTCACAAAGGCGGGCCGCTTCCGCTTCAAGCTGGGTAGCAAGGTTAGTCATTAGCGGGACTAACTCGTTAAATCCTTTCTGAATGCGCCGGGCTTTGGGTAAACTCAGACCTTCCAGGTTGTCAAGCTGCTGCTGAACCCTCTTTTTCTCGTTAGTAGCAGCTTGCCGCTTCTGGTAAGTTTTTAAGTTTATATCCCGACCGCCTTTGGTCAAGGTCTGGCCGATTTTACCGGCCAGCTCTTTCTCAGTGAGCGATTTAATTTGACTCTCGTACAGGGTCTTTTGCTGGAGCAAGTTATCAATCTCACTCTGAGACTCACCGGCAGACTTTTTAAGCTCCCCGGCGGTGGTGCGCATTAACTGCGCGGCCAAGCTATAGCCGAACTCAATCATCCACTCCTCAAAAAGGTTGGCGGCTTGTTGGGCCTGCTGCCCCAGTAAAGCCTTCTGAACTGGCTCGGCATCGCTGGTAGCGTTAGCGAAAGCCAGGCGGGCCTCAGTTATAAATTTTGTGATAGCGGTCTTGGCGGAGCTTTTTTGGGCAGGACTTAACATGTCAAAGCCGTAAGATAGACCCTGCCCGGCGGCGAAATCGGCAGACGTTTCTGCCGGGGCGGTTGAAAAATGCTGCAAAACCACCTTCTTAAATAGCCACAGAGTCGCATAATTCTCCAGCAACCTGGAGTCGAGCACGATACCGGCCGTGACACAACTAAAATAACCTTTCAGGCGGTTGGTAAGCGGGTTCAAGCCGGGGTTATTGTTACTGTTTCGGGCCCAAATTGTGTTGTTCATTGGAGAGCCGATCTCAAGAAAGATTTGCTGGGCAAGCATATCGTAAATGTGCGTATCATTGGGCGGAGTCTGAGTTTTCTGGGCGTAACCTTCAACTAAGAAGATGCGGTCAAAGGGAGGTTCGCATATTTTGGAGTTTTCGCCAGGATATTTTATTTCCAACAAGCGTTTGGCCGACATCATAAAATCAATTTCCTTTAGAAGGGCATAGCTATTGGCCTGAACTTGTTTGACCTGGTCTGGGTCGGTTATAAGGTGGGTAATAACGGTCGGTAAGCACAGGAATAAACTAATGCTAACTTCCTCTCGGTAGCGGGTTTTTAGATAAAGGGCTGTATCCAGGACAGCGGCCGAACCCGTACCGCCGCCGCTCCCCGCGACTAACACAATATTTAATTTATTGGTTTCCCTGGTTTGGTAACCTGCCCGCTGAACCGCCTCTTTGAGGGTAAAGAGGCGCAAGTTGCGCAGTTTTGGATTTAACTTTTGTTTAAAATCTTCAAATTTATGGAACAGGCTCAAGCGGCCCAGGTAGCGTTTCTGGCGCGCTCCATCATCAACCATACCGGCGATTTCGCCGGTTTTCCTGGCAGGCCACCAGGCCTGGATTTCAGGGTGTTTCTCCAAGTTAAGCAGAATATCGGCGGCGTTATAGTTAGCGATGAAGGCATATTCGGAGTCTTCAAGCGGTTCTTCGCCCACCCCCACGCTAAAAGGTTCTGTATCAACGGCCAGCAGCTCAAGCAAGCTGGCCGCTTCCGGCTTCAGCCGCTCACGAATCCGGCGCTTGATACCCCGGAGAGTCTTTACTCCCGTGCCGCCAAGCCCGATAACAAGGGTTGGCCAGATCGCCGGCAGGTCAATTTCCTGGTCACGTTCTTCGCCAAAAACTAATTGATCCGGCAAATCCAGATGATTAACTTTGCCGTTACCGGTTGCGCTGTAAGTCACCTTTCAAACTCACTTTCTGCTATTGCTATAACTTGGGTTGCTGTAGCCAGGTTTCGTCTTTTATACGCTAAAATTTCATGGTTATAAAAGGTCAAGCCCTCTATCAAAATTCGCCTGGTCGTTAATACCACTACTCACCTGCCCGTTACTGGAGGCACCGGCGCTGGTATACCCGGTCACCGCAACGGCAAGAGCATCAATATCTCCCCCGGTATCGCCTAATTGTTCAAGGGTTGACCCACCGGCAGCCTCTTGAGGGTAATTCTCGCTGCCACGGGGCACAGGATCAGGGCCTGGGTAGTCTCCTGAATTCTCTTTTGGTGGAGGCCCGGCGCTATCGGCGGGAGCCGGGTAGCCCGGCGAAACCTGCTCAATAAATTCAATAACTATTCCGCCCTCCTTACCGGGTATC
>CADDZM010000369.1 GCA_902812345.1 Chloroflexota bacterium
GTTCAGGGTCGGTCAGGTGGTAGGCGTCGCAGGACGAGCCGGACCCGACCACCTCGGCATAAATACGGGCGTGCCGGGCCAGGGCGTGGTCGAGGCTTTCGAGGACCAGCAGGGCCGCGCCCTCCGCAGGCACGAAACCGTCTCGCCCCGCGTCAAAGGGACGGCTGGCTTTTTCGGGAGTGTCATTATAATGGCTGCTCATGGCTCTTAAGGCGCAGAACCCGGCCAGGCCCAGTTCCGAGATTGAAGCGTCGGCGCCACCCGCTAGCATGACTTCGGCCGCTCCCCGCCGGATAACCTCCGCAGCGTCCCCGATGCTCTGAGTGCCGGAAGCGCAGGCTGTTATGACGGTGCTATTGTAACCTTGCAAGCCCAGATGCATGGCAACCTGGGCCGTACACATGTTGGGCAAAATAGTCGGCAGAAAAAAGGGGCTGATGCGCCGCCCGCCTTTTTCAAAGAAGGTTTGCGCTTCAGCCTCGATTTCAGGGAAGGCCGAGTTGCCGGTGCCGAGAATTATTCCGTATTCGCCCGCATCGTCCTCCGGGATGGTCAGACCGGCATCCGCTACGGCAAGTTTGGCGGCGGAGATAGCAAGCTGGCTGACCCGCGACATGCGCCGGACTTCCTTTTGCCCGATAAACCGGGTAGGCTCGAAGTTCTTAACTTCCCCGGCTATCTGCGAAGGGTATTCCGACGGATCAAAGGCTGCGGTGCGCCGGATACCGCTTTCGCCCCGTTCCAACCCTGCCCAGAAATCTTCGAGAGTGTGGGCCAGCGGGTTGATGGTCCCCATGCCGGTAACGACAACCCGGTTTCGCCAGGCCGGGCCTGGGTAGCGCGGATTTTCCCGGGGAAGTGTTTCGGACATTCTTTTCAAACCTTTCTTTATTTTTCCTCTTTAACCCTTTTTTAAAATATGTATACACATACAAGCAGCGAAAAAATTAGTGGAGGGTGTTATTTACAAGGTCGAGTTCTGCCAGCAGGCGGTCTAGATGTTTCTGGCCGAGCTTTTCCGCAATCCGGGCATAGGTCTGCTCCCACAAGGGCATAATCTCGTCAAGCTTGCGGTAGCCTTCGGGAGTGACGCTGATAAGGCGGGTGCGCCCATCCCGACCACGGACACTTTTTACCAGCCCCATCTTTTTGAGCAATTTCAAGCTGCGGGTGACGCTGGTCTGGTCCATCAACATTTTTTCGGCAAGCTGCCCGACCGAGAGTGAACCTTGCTCGGCGATAGCGCTCAGCATCGTAAACTGGGTCACTTTCAGGCCGGTAGGTTGCAAAACCGTATCCCCGAAAAGGGTAGCCGTCCGCGAGGTCTTGCGCAAATTACCAATGGCGCAGCGTTTTAGTTTCTCAAAGTCCTGCTGGTCCATCCGACTCCAAAATCAAATTATATGTATATACAGGTGATTTTAACCTGGCCGGGCGGGGCTGTCAAATCATCTTCAGGGGCCAGCCTATGACCGAGTTTAAAGGCAAAAAGAAACCAACCTTGTAAAGTCAGCGCTTTTTTAAGACCTTTTTTAAGACCGATATGAAAGAACTATATGGAACTAATCTACGTTTGAATTAGCCAGGCGGGTTGGGATTTCACGCACGACCGATTTCCAGAAGGTCAGTTTAGGCGGCTTGTTGGGGATGGGTATGATAGCCTGGTTGCCGTTGTGGGCAAAAAGCCACTTGGAGATGATATTTATCTCGTCAACGGCTTCCTGGCCGATAACCCGGCCGCCTTTCTTGCCCCAACCCGGCTGACTGGCCGCCAGACGAGCTTCTTCCTCGGCCAGGGCTTGCCAGGCCGTTTCGAGCATTTCGGCGCCATCCTTGCGCGGCTGGTTGAGCGGCAGCCGAATCTGGCGGCCCAGGCGGCCCCGGTAAATACAGAGCAGTTCTACGGCCCCGGGCTGGCTCGAGGGCAGGCAAATCAGGGCGTGGTTTCCTTCCACAGCGGCGGCCAGAAACTGCTGGCTCGAAACAATCTTCTCGACTTGCGAAACGATGTCGCGCAGTTCGGCGGCTTTCTCGAAATTACGGGTCTGGACGGCCCGGTTGAGCCTGGCCCAGATGGTATCAAGCATGGTTTCTTTTTCGCCGCTCAAAAAGCTGATAACTTCTTCGATAGTCTTTTCCAGGTAAGCTTCGTTATCGGCCTCGCTATCGTTACCCGCGCAGGGACCCGGACAGCGCCCCATGCCCAGCCGAAGACAGGGAGGGGCCTGTTTGCGCTTCTTCTGGCCGGGCGGCGGTAACTCGAACGAGCGGGTGCAGTTGCGCACCGGGAACAACAGCTCAATGATTTCGACAGTCGTTTCGACAGCCCGGCGATTTTTAAAAGGGCCAAAGTAACGAGCGCCATCGTCAACCACCTCGCGCACGCTGGTAACTCGCGGGAATCGCTGTTTAAGGTCAATTTTGATAAACGGGTACGCCTCGTAATTGCGAAGCTGGGTATTATAACGGGGCTGGTACTCTTTAATTAGGCGCGATTCCAGGAGCAAGGCTTCCAACTCGCTCCCGGTCACAATGTGGTCAATCCGGGCGATGCTTTCGGTCAGGCCGTCCATCTTGCGGGTATAGCCGAGCGGTTCGCTGTAGTAGGAGGAAACCCGGTCGCGCAAATTCTTGGCCTTGCCGACATAAATCACCTTGCCGGTGTTGTCCTTCATGAGGTAGCAGCCCGGCCGGTGCGGCAGACCGTTAAGCAAATCCCTGGAAAGCACGTCCCGGGCGTGGGCGGTGGCGCGGTTGGTTAAAGTAGTAGCAGGGTCGCGATACCAGCCGCGCCTGATTTTAATCCGCTCCGGCCTTTCGATTTCGGGCAGTTCGTTGGTGGGGTCTTCCCAGGGCGGGTCGGCTATATCCGCTTCCGGGTCAGCCGCTAATTCTATTTCTTCTTCGAAGGCAGCCGCTAATTCTGGTTCAGGTTCGGGGGGCAATTCGATATTCATCTCAAAAAGGTTTTTGGGCGTTTCAGGCGGAACAGGTTTTTCTTCCGGGGCTTCAAGCCTTGCTAGCACGGGCGGCTGGCTCAGGCGAGGACGGCCTGCCCGTAAGTCGCCAAGCGTCTTATAACCCTGGGCGTGGGCCATATCCAGCAGCGCCAGAAATGCTTCGCAGGTAAGGGCGGCGTCGGCCATAGCCCGGTGGCGGGTCTTCACGGGCAAATTAAGGTGAGCGGCCAGGCGGTCCAGGTTGGGACGGCGCAGGCCGGGATTGAGCCGGACGGCCAGGCTAATAGTGTCCACCGTTTCGTTCAGGAGAGCCGGGCGGGCCAACCGGTGCAATTCGTAATCGAGGAAGCGGATATCAAAAGGAATATTGTGGCCGACCACAATGGCCTGGCCCAGAAAGTCGAGCAACTTATCGGCGACCTGACCGAAGCCGGGAGAACTGGCGGTCATTTCGTTGTTAATCCCGGTGAATTTACTGATAAAGTCGGGAATTCGGCGGTGCGGGTTGATAAGGGTTTCGAAAGTCTCGACCGGCTGGCCGTTTTTCACCCGGATAGCGGCTAGCTCGATAACCCGGTTGCGCTGGGGATTAAGGCCGGTGGTTTCGGTGTCAATCACCACATATTCAAGCTCGGTCAGAGCCTGGACCGCTTCGTTGTAACGGGCCAGGCACCATTCACCGCTCGGCAACCGCCGGAACCGCCCGGCATCGGCCAGCACATGAGCCAGGATGCCGCCCCAGATTTCAATTTTGCCGCGCACCCCAAAAACCTGCTGGACCAGCACTTCTTCCCGCGCCCGCCCGCCGTGTTGTTCAAGATAAAGATGCGCGCGCCGGGCCAGGTGTTCGTAACCGGCCTCAGAAGCCGGGTTTTCGATTGGGTTTTCGAGCATACTGCTAACTTTTGAGCCTGAAATTCTTACTGAGTGAAACGAATGTTTTAATGATTATACCACTCCACTCAGGAACCGGCAAAGTATTCTTTGATGGCTTCAGCCATTCCCCCGGCCAGTTTATCCTGCACTTTTTCATCGTTGAGAAGCTCGGCTTCGTGGTCGTTGGTGAGAAAGAGCAATTCGGTCAGGACGCCGGGCATATTGGTCGCGCCCCGGTGTTCGCCCACATCCGGCCCCAGCACAAAAATATCCTCGCCGCTCGAATCAAGGTTTGCGTCGTCGTCAACCCGGCGGTTTTGAGCTTTGTAACCGGCGGCAGCCAGGCTGTCAAGGTTATTTTGCTGGATGAGTTCGGCAAAGCGTTTGTTGTCCGCCGCGAAGGGGCGGTCCCCGGCGTACCATGTTTCAAGGCCGCCTACATCGTTGCCCAGTTCGCTGCTGTTGATATGCAGCGATAAAAAGAGTTCGCCCTTGTTCTCATTGGCAATATTTATGCGAGCCTGTAAATCGTCAACCTGGTCAATCTTGCCGTCGCCGTTAAAGTCCTGGGGCGGGAAGTTGGGCGAAGCGTCGGCGGTACGGGTCAGGATAACTTTGAAGGCGGTGGGGTCCAGCTGAGCTTGAATCTTCTGAGCAATTTTAAGGACAATGTTTTTCTCTAAAATATCCGGCTGGCCCTGGCTGTCCGAGTGAAAAGTGCCCCAGTCGTCCGCGCCGTGACCAGGGTCGAGAATTACCACGTGTGCGGGGGGCAGGGGCGTACCGGTAGGCGGCAGGGCGGGCGTGGATTGAGGTGTGGTGATGGCCGTACCCGGAAGCCTCCTGGCTTCCTCAGAGCCAACCGTTGGTGAGGTTGCCGGCTTCGCTGCTGGCGTCGCGCTTTCGCCGCAGGCGGTCAGCAGTAACAGGCAGACCGCCACGATAACAAGTAAAAAGTGAGGGGATTTAGACTGCATCTATACTCTCTAAAATAGCAAAACTTATCGAAAATGTTCCCGGTCGGGGCCGGTTATCAGGGCTACAAAGTTTCCTTCAGGACAGAGACCAGTTCAGGGCCGATAAGAGCATTGGTGGCGACAATTTCGCGTTTGTAAAGGTCAAAAGGCTGGCCGTGAAAGTTGGTAATTTGGCCGCCCGCCTCGGTAATAAGCACCCAGCCCGCTGCCATGTCCCAGGGATTTAGTTTCTCCCAGAAACCGTCCAGCCGTCCGCAGGCCACATAGCATAAATCAAGGGCCGCCGAGCCGTCCCGCCGCACGCCCTGACAATGCAAGCTGACTTTCTCCCAGGCGACCACCACTTCATGGTTCCCGGCCTGGTCGCCGGGGAAACCGGTACAGGTCAGCGATTGAAGCAAGGTCGGAGAAGAAGAGACCGAAATCGGCTGGCCGTTGAGGAACGCGCCGCCCCCGGCGGTCGCCTCAAACAGTTCGTTGTGGACCGCGTCGAAAACAACGCCCACCACCAACCGGCCCTGGTGTTCGAGGGCGATACTGGTCGAGAAAAAAGGGTAATGGTGGGTGTAATTGGTGGTGCCGTCAAGAGGGTCAACAATCCAGCGAAAATCAGGGTCATCGCCGCCTGCGGTACCTTCTTCGGCAAGAAGCTGATGAGTGGGGAAACTTTCCCGAATCCGGCGAGCGATTTCAGCCTCGCAACCTTTATCAACTTCGGTAACAAGGTCAATCGGGCTGCGCTTGGTTTCAATATGCAAGCGGCGGGTCAGGCCGTCCAGTTGGATTTGACCGGCGGCCCGGGCGGCGCTGCGGGCTACCTCAAGATATTGCTCGTACATCAAACTCCTTTTATTATCGTTGAACGTTAAACGTTGAACATGAATAGGCAACAGGTAGAAT
>CADDZM010000370.1 GCA_902812345.1 Chloroflexota bacterium
AGCCGGTCCTGCTGGAAATCCGACCCGAGGGCGGGTTTGCTATCGGCCTGAAACTGACCGAATACGAAATCATCGCGGTCATTCTTAACCTTAACGGCGAAATCGTCTATTCCGAACGCTACCCTTTCGAGTTGCGCGACCACGGCAAGGAAGCTATCTCGCTCCTGGCCGACCAGGTGCATTCTCTCATCGGGCGGAGCGGCCTGGACCGCTTCAAAATGATTGGTCTCGGCCTCGGCATGCCCGGCCTTATCAATAGCGAGGTAGGCGTTTGCGTTGATTCGCCCATCCTCGGCTGGTATGACGTGGCTATCAGCGAACCGCTCGGCGGGATGCTGGGGATGCCGGTCTACGTGGATAACGACGTGAACAGCCTGGCGATTTACGAAAAACTTTTCGGTCAGGGCCAGCCGTTTGACCACTTCCTGACCATAACCATCGGGCGCGGGGTGGGCCTGGGCCTGGTGATAAACGGCGATGTCTACCGGGGCGGCCTGGGCGGGGCCGGGGAATTCGGTCATACTACCGTCATTATCGAGGACCGCCAGTGTGAGTGCGGCAACCTGGGCTGCCTGGAAGCTTACGCCTCTGACTGGGGTATCGTTCAGACCGCCTATGAGATGAACGGCAAGGTAGTCCCGGCCAACATTCTGCAAGCGCCCGGACCGGAAGTTTTGCAACTGCTCGACCAGGCTAAAGCCGGCGACAGCGTCGCCCTGGAAGCCTTCCGGCTGGCCGGGAAACTGCTGGGGGTCAGCCTGGCGAACCTGGTAAACCTGCTCAATCCCCAACTGGTGCTGCTTTCCGGTTCGGGCGCGGTGGCCGGGCCTATCCTGTTCGACCCGATGCACCAGGCGCTGGAAACGCACACCTTTGCCCGGTTGGGCCAGGAAATGCGGATTGCCATCGAACCGGCCGGGGACGAAAGCTGGGCCAGGGGCGCGGCCAGCCTGGTGTTGCGCCGGTTCTTTCTTTCGCCGGTTAACGGCAGCGTTTAAGGTTTTCTCTAGAATTTCCAGGGGTGGAAAGGTATATGGCAGTAGTAAGCAACAAAGTTGGTGAAAAGAACTGGGTCAGGCGGCTGTGGGTAGCCTTCTTCCTGGGGCCGCACCTTATCGGCATGCTGGCCTTCCTGGTTATACCGATACTGGCCTCCCTGGTGCTTTCTTTCGCCGAATGGGACTTGCTCACCCCGGCGCGCTGGCTCGGCCTCGACAACTACACGGCCCTGCTGTCCGACCCGAATTTCTGGGATGCCCTTAAACACACCTTTTATTTTATTGCCGGTTATCTGCCGCTGGTCCTCGTCCTCGGCCTGGGGCTGGCCCTCCTGATGAACCAGAAACTGCGCGGCCGCCTTATTTTCCGGGTCGCCTTCTTTTTACCGGTCGTCTCGGCCTGGGTCGCCGTCGCTTTACTCTGGAAATGGCTGCTCAATCCCCGTTACGGCCTGGTGAACTGGCTGCTGAGCCTGGTCGGGATTGAAGGGCCGGGCTGGATTTTCGACCCGAACTGGGCTATGCCCTCGATTATCCTGGCAAGCGTCTGGAAAGACCTGGGCTTTGTAATGATGATTCTCCTGGCCGGGTTACAGGCTATCTCGCCCGAATACTATGAAGCGGCTAGCCTGGACGGCGCGGCCGGGTGGAGAATGCTCAGGAATATCACTATTCCGCTGCTCTCGCCGACCATCTTCTTTGTAGTGGTAATCTCGCTGGTAAATTCTTTTCAGGTCTTTGACCAGGTGTATGTAATGACGGCGGGCGGCCCGGCCGGTTCGTCCCAGGTGCTGGTGGGTGAGATTGTCAACAACGCTTTCCGCTACAGCCGTTTTGGGTACGCCTCGGCGATGTCGTGGGTCTTATTCGCCCTCATATTTATCGTCACGCTCGTCCAGTTGTGGCTGCAAAGGCGGACCGTGCATTACCAGTAGTCGCAAGCTCGAAAAGTTTCTAGTTTTTAGAGAAAACAAAACCGCGCAGCGGCAGAACCGCGCAGCACCGGCGCCAGGCAGGACAGGACAGGACAGGGAACGATGCAAGCTGAAAACCACGGAAGAAGGATGGCTTTTACAACACCCCGGAACCAGGCAAGCAGTCTGGCAAGCAGCCTAAAAATCGGGCGGACGGTCCTGGTTTACCTGGCCCTGATTGCGGCGGCCCTGTTTGCGGTCTTCCCGTTTCTCTGGATGCTTTCGACTTCGCTCAAGGCCGCCGGAGAGGTAACCACTACCAGCCCGGTGCTGCTACCGGCTAACCCGACCCTGGCGAACTACGCCACCATCGCCGACGCTTTCCCGGTCTGGCGCATCCTGTTCAACAGCTTGCTTGTCGCGGTCGCGATTACCCTGGCCCAACTGCTTTTCTCGGCTATGGCCGCCTTCGCCTTTGCCCGGATACCGTTCCGGGGGAGCGGCCTGCTCTTTGTAATCTACCTGGCGACCCTGATGATACCATCCCAGGTCACCATTACGCCGCTTTTCATCCTGATGACCGGCCTGGGCTGGGTCAATACCTACCAGGGTTTGATTTTACCAGGCGCCTTTAGCGCCTTTGGAGTTTTCCTCTTGCGCCAGTCCTTTCTAAGCTTCCCCAAAGAGTACGAGGAAGCGGCCAACCTGGACGGCGCGACTTACTGGACGGTTTTCCTGCGGTTGGTGCTGCCCGTATCGGGTCCGGCCCTGGCGACCCTGACCGTACTCAGCTTTATGAGCGCCTGGAACAGTTTTCTCTGGCCGCTCTTTGTCACACGAGACGCCGACATAATGACACTCCCGGTGGCCCTGGCAACTTTGCAAGGCCGCTGGACAACTCAATGGAACCTGGTAATGGCCGGGGCGGTCCTGGCCGTGTTACCAATTATCACGCTTTACCTGAGCGCGCAACGTTATTTCGTACAGGGTCTGACCTCTGGCGGCCTTAAAGGCTAAAGCCGGAATTTCTTTCCGGGCGCTATAACCACGAAGGTCAGACCTTACTTTAGTGCTGAGTTTTTTTAGACAGGCAAATCGTTTGCCTTGAATCGAGGAGGATTAAAAAATGAAAACCCGAATGAACTTTATTCGGCCTTTTATGGGGTTGGTCGCCGGGCTGATGCTGGCCCTGGTAATGGTCGCCTGTGGCGATAATACCGCGACACCCGGCACGGGCACCAGCGCCGCCGCCACGACAAGTGCGGCCACCACCGCTGCTGGCGCGACAACGGCCGCCGCTACGAGCGCCGCTTCTACAACAGCCGCCGCCACGGCTGCCGTTGCTACAAGTGCCAGCGGCGCGCCGGTCACGATTACTTATTTCACTTTCTCGGCCGCCCCGGACCACCTCAAAGACCTGGACGCGATGATTAAAGCTTTCAACGCGGTCTACCCCAATATCACGGTTAAAGTCGAAACTGCGCCCTACGACACCTATTTCACCAAGCTCCAGACCCTGGTCGCCAGCAACACCGCCCCGGATGTCTACGAGTTGAACTACGAGAACTTTGTAAGCTACGCCTCCAAAGGCGTGCTGCAAGACCTGACGCCCCTCGCCGCCGCCGACAAAACCTTTGAAGCCAGCGCCTTCTACCCTCGCGCTTACAAAGCTTTCGCCCAGAACGGCAAGCAGTACGGCCTGCCGGAAAGTTTCTCCGATGTAGTGCTTTACTACAACAAAGACCTCTTTGACAAAGCCGGGGTTGCTTACCCGACCGATAGCTGGACCTGGAAGGACGAAGTTGCCGCCGCCCAGAAACTGACCGATGCGAAGGCGGGCGTCTGGGGTACTTACCAGCCGGTCCAGTTCTTCGAGTTCTACAAAATGATCGCCCAGAACGGCGGCGCGATGTTCGACGCCAGCGGCAAGCCGACCGTCAATAGCGCCCAGAACGTCGAAGCCCTCAAATTTATGCTCGACAAGTTCAACACCTACAAGGTCAGCCCCGGTGAAGCCGACCTCAGCAGCCAGCCCGACTCCGACACGGCTCTTTTTAAGGACGGCAAACTGGCGATGTGGCGCAGTGGTATCTGGAACTTTGGCGCTATCAAAGACGCCACTTTCAAATGGGATATTGCCCTCGAACCGGGCAACACCACCAAGGCTCACCAGTTCTTCGCCAATGGCATCGTGGTTTCCAGCAAGACCGCCCAGTCCGACGCTGCCTGGAAATGGACCCGTTTCTTCACCTCCAGCAACGATGCGGCTAAAATCCGGGTCGCGGCAAGCTGGGAGCTACCGGCCCTGAGCAACCAATCGCTGTTTGACGACTACCTGAAGCAGACGCCGCCGCCCAGCCGCTCGATTGTCTTCAAGGCGCTCGAAACCGCCGTCACTCCGCCGGTTATCGAGCGCGAGAGCGAGTTACAGGACGCTACCACCAAAGAGTTAGCGAAAGCCAAACTCGGCCAGGAAACGCCCCAGCAGGCTCTCGACAACTTGCAGGCCCAGGTGACCAAGCTGCTCCAGCCTAAATAAACCAGCCATTAGACGGGTACTTACACGATGACTGACCTTTTAATCTCTCCTCAACAGCAGCCGGGGCGGCCGGACGGCCCGTCCCTGGCTGCAAACCGCGCGGGGGACCGGTTGGACCGGGCCGCTCTGCGCGAGTTAGCCTACCACAGCCGGGAAGTGTTAAAGCTGGGACAAGCCGAGAACGGCGCTTTGATTGCCTGCCCGAATTTCCCGGTTTACCGTTACTGCTGGCTGCGGGACGGCTCGTTCTGCGCCCACGCCCTCGACCGTACCGGCCAACCGGGGCAGGCGGCAGCTTTCTTTCGCTGGATTGGCCGGACGCTGGCCGGGCAGGAAGGCAAAGTCCGGTCAGCCCTGGACCGCCACGCCGCCGGGGAAACTCTTGCCGCCACCGATTTCCTCAACACGCGCTACACCCTGGAAGGGTCCGAAGAAAGCGGCAACGACGACTGGTGGAACTTCCAACTGGACGGCTACGGCACCTGGCTCTGGGCCTTTGCCGAACACCTGCGCCGTTTCCCTGATGAAAAGCTGCGCGAGGAACTCCTCCCGGCGGTTGAACTGACCGGGCGCTACCTGGCGGCTTTCTGGCGGTTGCCCAACTACGACTGCTGGGAAGAAAACCTGGAGGATATTCACCCTGCCACGCTTGCCGCGATTTATGGCGGTCTAACCGCCGCCGCCCGGCTTTACCCGGCAAGCGAAGTCTGCCAGCAGGGTAAAAAACAGGCCAGCACTCTGCGTCGTTTTGTTAAGGCGCATGGCCTGGAGAGCGGAAGCCTGGTAAAATCGCTGGGACGGCTGGACGTGGACGCCAGCCTGCTCGGCGCGGGCGTGCCTTACGGCCTTTTCCCGCCCCGCGGCAAAACTATGCTGACGACCCTCGACCGGATTGCAAATGAACTGGTCGCGCCGGATGGCGGGGTCTACCGCTACCGCCAGGATGTTTATTTTGGCGGCGGCGAGTGGCTGCTGCTGACCGCCTGGCTCGGCTGGTATTACACCCAGGCCGGACAGCGCAAGAAAGCCCTGGACTGCCTGCACTGGGTGGCCCGGCAGGCCCGGCCCAACGGTGAAATGCCGGAACAGGTCGCCCACCACCTGCTGGCCTCCGAGCATCAAAAGCCCTGGGAAGAAAAATGGGGTCTTGCGGCCAGCCCGCTACTCTGGTCCCACGCCATGTATTTGATTTTGTACACGGCCCTTTTCGGCGAAGGCTACCTTTAGAAGACTACCTTTAGAAGACTACCTTTA
>CADDZM010000371.1 GCA_902812345.1 Chloroflexota bacterium
GAAATGATGGGTCAGGTCGTGGACGGGGCGGGGGCGGTGCTGGACCGGGGCCGCTATCTGGCCCTGGTAATCGGGGATAAATTTGCTAAAGGGGAGTGGATACCGCTCGGTTTTATGACAATGAATGAGGTCCAGAAACGGGGTTTTCAACTCAAGAGTATCATTGTTAAAAATTTCGAGCATACCGCCGGAAAACGCAACCAGCAAGAACTCTGGAAATACCGCGCTTTACTCGGAGGGTTTTACATCTTCAAGCACGAATATATTTTCCTGTTCAAAAAGAATTAGTCTTAAAGCTATTCTTTGCTGAACATTGCGTCAATTGTTTGGGAAAGTTCGTCCAGGTCGAAGGGTTTTTCCAGCACCAGGGGCGAGGTCAGACCGTCTTTGGCCAGCATTTCCTGGAGCGTACTGAGGGAGGGGCGGCTGGCGCTGCAAACCAGCAATTTTACTTTTGCCATTTCAGGATTGGTCAGGATACCTTTAACTACCTCAAAACTATTCAAGCCGGGAATGTGAATATCCAGGATTAAAATGTCCGGGTGGACCGCGTTAATTTTGGCCAGTACCTGGGAAAGGTGTTTGGCGATGGGTACAGCATGTACTGCGTACCCCTCCTCCTCCAGCACAGTCTGGTACAACTCAATTAAAGCCTGATCGTCATCAAGCACGGCGACGGTCTTCAATAAACCCGCTCCTATAACCATAATATTTTATTCTTACAGGCGTGCTAAAGCCAAGCAACTGTGAATTAATAATAACTTTTCTTGTTCAAATATACAAGCCAGGTATCTGTAAAAAGTGTGTCAATATTGACATATTACTCTTATGTAATAGCTTTATTTGTGCCTTTTAGAATATGGCACAAAGTATGCTTTTATTTTCGCAGTCCGGGCTGGATTCAGATACAAGTATTCTGTACTGTCCCAGAATATTTGAAATTCTCTGAATTTAAGGTTTTGCCGGTTAAATAAACGCTATTACCGTAGTATTAACATAGTTACAGGTTTCGCATTGTTTTAGAAGGAGTTCTTGAATGGTAGTAACAGATGTTTTTAATTCGTTTACTCTGGAAGATGTTCAAAAGGTGGATGTGCTGGTAGTGGAGCAGGACGAGGACTATATCAGTATTCTAAAAGCGTTGTTGAGCGGGGAAAATTTTTGTTTCGACGTTACCGTTAAGCCCCAGGAAGCCCTTGAGAAGCTTGAAGAACGCGACTACAACCTGATAATTTTAAACGCGAACCTGAATATGCTGCCGGATGGGCAGACTTTACTCTCCCAGATCCGGGCCCGTTCAATTTCGCCGGTTATTACACTTGTAGACGAAAATGAGGATGAGACGGCGGCACTTGCCATGCTTGAAGAAGGGGCGGATTATGACCTGCCAAAACCCTTCACGCCGCACCGCCTGAAAGCCGCCGTTACCGCTGCCCTGCGCCGTAACGAGGTCTGCAACCCTGAACCGGTAGCGGCACCTGCGGAAACCATTCAGCCGAATATAATTCGGACCGGCGGCCTGGAATTAAGCCTGGGCCGGCTGGAAGCGAACGTAAACAACAAAAAAATTAACCTGAGCGCCCGCGAGTTTTCCCTGCTGCAATTCCTGATGAGCAATCCGAACCGGATTTTCGCCCGCGAGGAGTTGGCGTCCCGGGCCTGGGGCTGGTCGCAGGATGGCGAAATCCGGGCGATTGACAGCACTATCAAGCGGCTGCGCAGTAAGATTGAGGACAACAGCCGCCACCCGCGTTTTATCCTGACCGAACGCAACGAGGGTTATTTATTTAACGGCAAGGTAGAACAAGCCTGTTGAGTTAAGTTTGGGTTGGTTCACAAGGCTGCCTGGCGCAGGCCCGGCCTGGCGGGGAAGCGCCGCCCTAATGTCAGGGCAAGTCTCCTGCCGTAAAATACAAAAATTTCGTAAAAATTCAAAAAAGGAAATAAAAAGTTACAGGGCGTCCCATTTTCGGGACGCTTTTTAATTTAACGCGCCACCGTAAATCCACCCTCCGCCGTCAGCCGCGTCAATAAGATACCAGCGGGTGCCGGTGCCGCTGTTGCTGCCTTTGTCGGTATAGGCGCTCAGCCGTAAAGTGGTCCCCTGGTTGAGGTTGCGTAAAGCCTGGGCGTCATTGGCCGGTTTATCCCGGATGATGGTGCCGTTATTCTTTACGACCCCCGCGCCCAGGTAAGGCACGACCCCGGCCACTCCTTGCGAGAGGGTACCGCCAATATAGACGGGGTTTTGGGTTCCGGCAGCGTTGGTGGGTGCGTTAGTGGTGCCTTTGGGCGTCAGGAAATCAATCAACTTATTCAGACCTGCGCCAATCAGGTCGGATGGTGAATTCGAGGGCTGTCCGGCGGCCGGAGCAGGGGCTGGATTCTGGGCGACCGGGGCGGCGGGCGCGGTCGGCTGGTTCGCTGGAGCCTGCGCCTGGCTGATAGCAGCTCGGACCGCTGCCAGGAGGGTCACGCCGTCCTGGCGGTCGCCTTCCAATTCTTTATGCGAAACAATCTGGCCCGGGGTCAGGTTGTGGCGGCGGGCAATATCGGTCGCGAGAGCCAGCAAGGCGGCGGTCTGTTTCGGGCCGGGCGTTTCATCAACGCTGCCCCAGCGCTCGATACCGATGCTAATCCAGTTAATGATGCCCACCCCGTTGACGTTTCCCTGGTAAAAGGTGCCGTCCGGGGCGTGCCAGGACGAGGGCCAGTTTGCGCTCCCCCCGGCGTGGTAAGCCACCCAACCTTCCTGGCAAATCCGGTAAATATTTCCTCCCAGCGCTTCCGGGCCAATCAAGTAGTGAGCCGAGACGCCGCCATCGCCCTGTAACCAGCGCAGGGTGGTGTTAAACCGGCTTTGATACCCGGCTATGTCCACGCCCAGGTTGTTGCGGTCGGGGTACTGGGTCGAACCGACAGTATCGTGTAAGACCAGCAGTTTGACCGTGAAATTGCCCCGGTTCGACTCGTACACGCCCGCAGAAGTTTGACCGCTAAGGTCAACGATAGTGGGAAGGATGGATTGGCTCACCTTGAGGTTCTCCTTGAAAATTTACAAATGGTAGGTATGCAGTGGGGGTCCGTGCTACCTATAATAATGCGCCGGACCCTTTTTGTAAACACCAATTCCAGGGGCCGGGTGAGGTCAAAGAGAGAGATTTGCTGTGGCACAAGTTCTGCTAATAATTTAGTACAAGAGCCGAATAAGGCTCCAACGAAGTAGTCTGAAAGGTTGAAACGGACCTATTTAGTAGGATAGAGGAAAGGAGCTCAAAATGGGCGATGGATTAGGCGATAAAGTCCACGGTAAAGTTGAAGAAGTGGGCGGCAAAGCCAAACAGGCCGTTGGTGGCGCAACCGGTGACGATCAATTGCGCGCCGAAGGTCATGCTGACGAAGTTAAAGGCAAAGGTAAAGGTTTCCTGGGTAAGGTAAAAGATGCTGCCGAGGACGTAGTTGACACTGCTAAAGGGGCCTTTGATAAAGCGGGTTCTCATACCCACGATGATGGCACCACGCATACCCACTAATCCCGGTTAAATCAGGATTATATATTTGAGGCAGGGCATCCATTTTTGGGTGTCCTGTTTTTTATTTTCGCCCCTAAACCGGGCGTGTTATAATAGACCCTGCTTATTTAATTCTTTCAAGGCTTGAACGACGGCCCCTATACCGCATGTTTGAATCAACAACCACCGCAAATGAACTGACGCCCGCTACCGTCCCAACTTCCCGGGCCTGGCTGGACCGCTGGTCAGACTGGCTGGCCCTGGCCGTTTACGCGCTGCTGGCGATTGCTTTTAGCTGGCCGCTGGTGTTCCAGATGGGGACAAATCTGCGCGGCGCGTCCGGTACCGGCGACTCATATCAAAATATCTGGTATATGTGGTGGTACGGGCGCGCCCTTGAACTTGGCGCCGATCCCTCGCGCTCGAACCTGATGTACGGCCTGCTGCCTGATGTCCAGGTGCTGATAAGCAGCATCCTGAACGGGCTTTTAATGTGGCCGGTTATAAAGATTTTCGGGGCGCTGGCGGCCTATAATTTCGCCCTGCTAATTTCCTTTCCTCTGGCCGGGTTCTTTACCTACAAGCTGGCCCTGGAAGTCATGCCAGGGAAAACCTGGCTGGCCGGAAACCGGTTAGCTGCTTTCGCCGCCGGGTTTTTCTTTGCCTTCTCGACCTTCCATTTTGCCCGGATTGAAGGCCACCTGGGTTTACTGACGGTCCAGTGGCTGCCTTTTTACCTGTGGCGGCTCTTCCGGCTGCGCCACCGGCCCGGCTATCTCAACGCCGGTCTGGCCGCCCTGGGTTTTGTCCTGGCCGCTCTTTCGGATTTGTATTACCTGGGCTATTTCGTGCTGCCCGTGACGGTTGTCTTCGTGGGCTGGTTTGGCTTTACGGAACGACGAATGTTCTGGCGCTGGAAAGAAAAGCTGCAATATTTCGTGGTAGCCTTCGTGGTGGGCGGAGCGGTCAGCCTGTTCTTTTACCGCTTCTTCCTGAACCTTGACCCTGATATACGCACATCGGTAGGGACTGCCGCGACCGATGTGCGCGGTTTATCGGCGGATTTGCTGGCCTATTTCCTACCCACCGGCCAGAATCCTTTGTTTGGCGGCCTGACCGCCCCGGTCTACAAGAATTTTCTAAGCCCTTTTGCTATCGAAGAAACAATTTTCCCCGGCTATATTGTCTACGCCCTGGCGCTGGGCGGACTTTTCTTTAAAAAGTTACGGATGCGTTCTTCCGGGATATATTTCTGGCTGGCGCTAGCCGGGCTGGGGTTTGTGTTTTCGCTGGGGCCGCGCCTGCACGTAGCCGGGCACGAGTTTGAATTTCCGCCGCTGCCCTACCGCTTTATCTACGGGGTCTTTCCGCTGCTGGGTAATTTTCGCGCTCCTTCCCGGTTGAGCGTGGTGGTTATCCTGGCCCTGGCCGTCCTGGCGGCTTTCGGCCTGGCCCTGCTCCTGGAAAAAATTTCTTTAAGCCGGCCTGCCCGGACCGGTTCCCCCCGTTCGTTACCCGGCAGGCTGGTTTCGGGCAGGCCGCTAATCGCGCCCCTGCTGGTGGCGGCGCTGTTAGCCTTATCCCTGGCCGAAACGTTGCCCTACGGCTTGCCTTTTAGTACGACCCCGGTCGAAACTCCCCAGATTTACCGGGAAATCGCGGCCACGCCGGGCGACTTCAAGGTGCTGGAACTGCCGCTCGACACCAGCAGCCAGCCGCTTTATTACCAGATTATGCACCAGAAACGGCTGGTCGGCGGCCTGGCAACCCGTATTTCCAACCGCATGGCGCTTTCGTGGGACCAGGCCACCTACCTGGGCATGTTCAACCCGGCGGAAAGCTCGGCGGTCATAAACAATGGGGCCGCCCTTAAAGCGCCGGGCGGGCCGGACATTTTCCCGCTCGATATTTCGTTTCGTCAAATGCTGGATGAAAACGGGGTTGGTTTTGTGACGCTGCATACCGGGCGGGCCGCGTTCGCCTGGATGCAGGACTATTTGACCCGGCAGTTAGGCCCGCCCAATTTTACCGAAACGCTGTACGGCCAGGCGTTACTGGGCTGGAAGTTGCTGCCCCTGGGAACAAATTTGCCGGGAAACGTGGCAGCCGGGCAGTTTAGAATCAGGTTGGGCGATGGCTGGGACGCGGGTCTGGGCAAGAGCGATAACGGCCAGCTTTTACGG
>CADDZM010000372.1 GCA_902812345.1 Chloroflexota bacterium
CCTATGGTGGACCCTATTGTCAAGACTCAGTTTTAGGGAAAATAAGGTGAGTTACTCCTTTCTCAAAAGTACTTTAACATTTACGTTTAGATTTAATTTTTAAGTAGCCATTCTGTATATAGACCTTGGTCAGTGAGATTATACAATATACTGTATATAGCATATTTATTGCAACCTTCAGGTCTGAAAATTGCCAATTTTCAGAGGTTTAACACAGTAAATATTTGTCGCATGTACAATATATTGTATTAACCTAAGGAAAACCTTCTACATATAGGAATTCATTTGTCTAAACTTTCCTTAACATAATCAAAATAATTGCTTTCCAGTCCTATTCAATCGTAGAAGTTGCTACTTTTTCAAAATGAACCTCTGCAGGGGTTCGGTAATCTAAAGACTGATGCGGTCGCTTTTCATTGTAGAACTTGATATATTCACCTATGATTTGCCGGGCCTCTTTGGGGCTTTCAAATTCATTTAAATACACACATTCATATTTTATACTTCGCCAGAGCCGCTCGGTAAAAATGTTATCGAAGGCCCGGCCCCGTCCGTCCATGCTGACGCGTACCTGGGCCGCCTCTAGCAATTCGATGTAGCGCAGGCTAGTGAAATGACTGCCTTGATCACTGTTTAGAATTTGGGGTCGGGACTGCTCGAAACCTCGGCCCACCGCTGCCAAAACGAAATCAAGCTGAAGGGTATCGGATAATTCCCAACTCACGATGTAGCGGCTATACCAATCCAGCACTGCGACCAGGTACAGCCAGCCTCGTCTGAGCCGGATATAAGTAATGTCGGTCCCATGAACATGATTTGGTCCTTGCAGTTTTAATCCCCGCAATAGGTAGGGATAAACTTTATGGGCGGCTCCTTCGCCTGGTCGGGATAAGTTCGGTTTCGGACAAATCGCCTCCAGTCCCATCTCGCCCATAAATCGTTGAACCGCCTTTCGATTTATGAGTGTGCCTTCCCGGCGCAATACTGCCGTGATGCGTCTTGAACCAAAGAAAGGCGACTCGGTGAAAATCTCATCAATTCTTCGGCGCACATTCAGTTCGTCTTGACTGATTGGCCTCGGTTTATAGTAGAGGCCAGTGCGGTTGAGACTTAAAAGTTCGGCCTGCTCTTTAAGTGTCAAGGCTGGATCAGCCCAATCGATCAAATTCATTCTGGTCGAGCGAGATACCACACTTGCGCATTTTTTTTTCTAGCCAGACCATCTTCATGGTGAGGCGACCGATTTGAGCGTGAAGTTGTTCGACTTCTTTTTCGTGCTGCTCCTTAAGGGCCGTCACGGTCTTCCGGGCTGTCTCGTCGAGAGCTTCGGGCAGGGCGGCTAGGGCGGCCTTTTTCCATTTAAGGATCAGGTTGGGATGGACCTGGTGGGCCGAAGCGATTTCGCTGAGAAGATGTTCGCCCTGTAAATATTCTTCGACCACCCTGGCCTTAAAGGCCGGTTGGTAAGTTTTTCTGGTAGTTTTTGTTATCATTTACCAATTGTATCACCTTAAACTGCCTCTATCCCGTGTCCGATTTCCTGGGACCATTATAACCACCTTACCAACTTAACCGAAAGGAAAGCCTGTGACACCTTATATTCTAAAACGTTGGCCCCGCTTTGACAATTTTGTAGCCCTTTTTACCTCTAAACTGGGTAAACCTGCTCAGCGGCACTTTTTAGCCTTAATCATCGCTTTCATCATTTACGATGGCCGCAAAAATATTGCCAGTCTCAATCGAGCTTTGTTTAGCCCCACTCACCCTTCCTCGCTGTGGCGCTTCATTGGCGAAAGCGAGTGGGATGAACAAGACTTTGAGCAAACTCGCCTTAACGAGTTAAACCGACGGGGCCGCCGTTACCTTGAAACCCATCGAGCTAAAGGGCAAAATGTAGCCGCTTTTCTATGTATTGATGATACCAACAATCCAAAGACTGGCACTAAAACTCCCTGGGCTTCTTACCAATATAGTCACCTGGCCGGTGGCTTGATCCGTTGCTACTGCCTGGTCACGGCGGTGCTGGTGGTTGGACCCTATGCCATCCCGCTAAGCTTTCAGCTTAACCGTAAAAAAGACGAATGTGCCAAAGCTAAGGGCAAAGTCAAAGTCAAAGTCAGGTCGAATATGTAGCGAAAACTGAGTTGGCGGTGCGCCTGATTAAAGGCTGGCAACCGCCACAAGGTACTTAACCATTTGTATTGGCCGACAGTTGGTATGTGTGTGATGAACTCTTTGCCATTTGTAAAGAGCGTGGTTTCACTTTGATTGGCGGCCTTAAAGCCAATCGTTTGATCGCTACCACCGCTTGTCCTAAACTGACCGCTTTAAGAGAGTATGCCCCGCAGCTACCGAAAGAAGCTTACCAGGTTTAGCACGATTGCAAAAATACTCGCCAGTTTACAGGTTCTAATAAGCCTTTCTTAAGCTCGTTAAGCCATTTTAAGCAACCCGATTCAGGCTCCAACCCAGGGACTCTATTATGCTTATTGTAGTTTTCCGGGTACTTTTTGCGAAAACTTGTAGAAACCTGTAAGAAAAGGAGATTTGAGCAATGGAGCACAAAAAAAGAGGCAGTAAAGCTAAAAACGCGGGCAAATCCGACCATAGCAGCCATAAAACCACTAACAGCCACGCCAAAAGCGATTCGCATAAATCGGACGCGGCCACCACTCCCGAAAACATGAACACTGCAATTTCTAATGGGCCGGAAGATATGGCGGTCCTTTCCAACGCCCAAAGAGCCGAGGTTTTTGATATGTCCTCTTCTGAAAACCCGGACGGCGACAGGCTGGCTGTGCAGGATGCGCGGATCCAGGCAGCCCTTGAACCGGTCGGCACCGCTGCGGCCATCGAGCCGATTGTGACCGAGGACGGGGTAATTACCCCGAACGCCGGGTAATTTTCTTCCGGCTAAAACTTTTAAACCGGCTGCAAGCAATTGCGGCCGGTGTTGCTTTTTATTGCGGCTGGCTGCCCTGTTGGTAAAGCTGGCCGGTGCGCGATGCCATTATAAGGTCGTTGCGGTGCAGACCCTTGATAGCGTGGGTCCACCAGCTTACCGTAACTTTACCCCATTCGGTCAGCAAGGCCGGGTGGTGGCCTTCTTCCTCGGCAAGCGCGCCTACTCGGTTGGTAAAGCTTAGAGCCTGAGCGAAATCCGAAAACTTGAAGACGCGCACCAGCCGGGAAACGCCCGCCACTTCGACAATATCCCAACCGGGTATTTGCGGTTTCAGGCTTGCCAGTTCGTCCCCGGTTACTCTGGGGGATAGCCGGTTACATGCCGCACACTTTTCCCGGGTTAAATCCGCCATTTTGCACCTTCTTTCTATACGTTCTTTCTATTCGTTTCCCAAAATTCTTCCAACAACCCGGGCTAAACCTGAGAAGCGGCAGCCGGTCTGGCCCCGACCTGGCTCACCACCACTGCTCCAAACCGAGCGCCACCCGCTAACGCCTCCTGTGGTGTTGCGCCTTTAAGCCATTCGGCCAGGAATCCGGCGCAAAAAGCGTCACCCGCCCCGGTGCTGTCCACGATTTTTACCGGCAAGGCCATCACCCGGGCGACCGGCTCGCCTCGTTTGGCCCACAACGCGCCCTTTTCTCCCAGCTTTAAGACCACCTCGCGGTAGTGTTCGGCCAGGAAACCGGCTACCGCTTCCGGGCTGTCTTCGCCACTGAGCAAGCGGCCTTCGGCCAGGTTGGGGAAACAGATGTCCGCGCCCCGGGTCCAGTCCAGGAACTGAGCCGGGCCAACTTCCTCTAAAAGCGAGGTGGACGAGGGGTCCACGCTCAGCCGCATATTCTCCCGGCGAGCTTTTGCCAGCGCGGTCAGGGCGGTCTGCCGGGTCGCGGCTTCCAGCAGGCAATAACCGGACAGGTGGAAACAATTTCCCGCCCTGAACAGTTGCCAGGGTACATCGTCAACACCCAGGTTTGGATTTGCGCCCCGGTCGGTCAGCATGTGGCGTTCGGCGGTGTT
The DNA here is from genome assembly GCA_902812345.1 of Chloroflexota bacterium. Taxonomy (GTDB): domain Bacteria; phylum Chloroflexota; class Chloroflexia; order Chloroheliales; family Chloroheliaceae; genus 54-19. The sequence goes on from CADDZM010000372.1 coordinate 3,986, forward strand.
AGGGTCAACCAGGGCAACAATCGTCCCGGTCGAAAGCTGCCGGTCAAAACTCAGGTGCGGAATTACCCCGAACTTTTCAAGCTCCTGCTTGTGATAAAAACCGAAGGGGTCGCTCCCGACGTGGCCCACGAAATGGACCGCCAGGCCGGAAGCGGCCAGCCAGGTTGCCAGGTTCGCCGCCGAACCGCCCGCCCGGATAGCGATGCGGGTACGGGTATCGCTGGCTTCCACCAGCGACCCGGCCTGGTAGGCTATAATATCGGTTATAACGTCGCCCATTACGATAACCCGGGGCGCTGGCACAGTTGGATTCAAAAAGCTCTCCTGTTGTTCGGCTGATACGGTTTTGCAATTTTACATCACAACCGGGCCGGGCGCTCATTTTTGGCGACTGCAAGGAGTTGTCAAAGCATTTAAAGATGGTTGAAGAAAATACAGGCAAAGAGGCTAAAAAATTATGAGCGAAAATCAAAAAAATCGTCCGGCGGCGCTGGCGGGAATCCGGGTGCTGGACCTGGGCCGTATCCTGGCCGGACCCTATTGCACCCAAATTCTGGGCGACCTGGGCGCGGACGTGGTAAAAGTCGAGCAGCCGGGCCTGGGCGACGGCAGTCGGGCCTGGGGTCCGCCCTGGGCCGGGGGCGAGGCGGCTTATTACCTCAGTATCAACCGCAATAAACGCAGCATGACTTTAAACCTCAAAACCGCCGAAGGTCAGGCGATTGCCCGGCAACTGGCCGCCAGAAGTGACATCCTGATTGAAAATTACAAGTTTGGCGAATTGAAACGGCTCGGCCTGGATTACGAAACCCTGGCGAAGGAAAATCCCGGCCTGATTTACTGCACAATCAGCAGTTACGGCCCCACCGGACCTTACAAAGAACGGCCCGGCTTCGACCTGATGATTCAGGCCCAGGGCGGCATTATGAGCATTACGGGCAGCCCGGAAAGTGGGCCGACCAGGGTAGGGGTGGCTGTGGTAGATGTTACGACCGGCCTTTACGCCGCGAATATTATCCAGGCGGCCCTGTTCGCCCGCGAACGCGACCCCCAAAAACGCGGCCAGAAACTGGAAGTTTCGCTCTATGAATGCGCCCTGGCCTGGCTGGCGAACGTTGGCAGCAATTTTCTGGTCAGCGGCAAGACGCCTCACCTGATGGGTAACGCTCACCCCAATCTGGTGCCTTACCAGCCCTTCGAAACCGCCGACATTCCAATTGTGGTGGCAATCGGCACCGACGCCCAGTACCGCAAATTCTGCCAGCTTGTCGAGCGTCCCGACCTGGCAACTGACCCGCATTTTGCCGCCAATCCCGGCCGCGTCGAAAACCGGGGAACGCTTATACCAATTCTGCAAGAAATCATGCTAAATCGCCCGGCGGCGGAATGGGAAGAATTGCTGACAAAGCTGGATATCCCGGCGGGGACCATCAAGACGCTCGACAAGGTTTTTGACGACAAGCAAACGAAAGCCCTTGAAATCGTCCAGGAAATCCAGCACCCGACCGCCGGGAAGGTCAAAATGGTCCGTTCGCCCATGCATTTAAGCGAAACGCCCACCAGAATTCGTCATGCCCCGCCGCTATTGGGCCAGCATACGGACGAGTTATTACGGGAAATATTGGGGCTTTCCGGGGAAGAAATAGAGCAGTTACGTGAAAAAAAGGTTATTTAAAATAACCTAATAGCCGGTAG
>CADDZM010000373.1 GCA_902812345.1 Chloroflexota bacterium
TTTGAAATACGTCCTCGCACTAATCTTTCGCCTTTCTTTCCTTTTAATGTAAGTGCAAGGACTTTACCAGACTTCACCTCTTTGCGCTACTATTTCCTTACCCCACTAATGGGTAGCTGTACTTAGTGAGTCCGTAACAATCCTGTAACTCTTTTTGTAATATTCATCAAATAAAATAGAACTATAAATTAAGTTGGGGTAAATTAATTCACTTTTATTTGCCCGATTCCGGCCTATTTTAAGTTCCGGGATGTTTTAATTGGTACCACTAAGGTTTGGTTGTTACAGGCAGCCGTGGAAAAGACCACTAAAAATGAATTCTTATAAAAAAGAAAGACCCCGCTCCCGGTATAAAACAACCCGGCAGCGCCTGCTCGGAACTCAAGAGCAACTTGACCGGCTCAAAATTGAAAATCTGCGCCTTAAAGAACTGTTAACAGGCCGGGCTAGCGGCAGCCTGGGCCAGCTTAACCAGGCGGCTAAGGCTATTTTCAAAAACATAATTCCACCGGCAACCGCCCCGGTAATTCCCCCGGCTTTTAGCCCCCTCATAGATACCGGCCTCGAAACCCGGCTACAAAAAGCTTCCAGCCTGACCGAAGAACGCCTGAATGATCTTTTAAATCAGCTTCCGGTCTACCTTTTTGAAGCTGACACTAACGGCATCATTACGATGATGGACGGACGGGGTTTTAACGGCAAGGCCGGCCCGGCGCACGCGATGCTGGGTAAACCGGTGGACAAGATGTTCCAGGATAAGCCGGAAGTTTCTGAATATTACCGGCGAGCCGTGGGTGGAGAAACTATTCATACCATTATCCGCCTTTCGCCCGACCTGATTTACGAGTTGCGAATTGCACCGGTATACGACGAAACGGGGCAGGTTAAAAACGTCCAGGGCACCGCCCTCGATATTACCCGGCAAACCCAGATGTGGGAAAAGTTGCGCCAGAGCGAACAGCGATTTATAAAGGTCTTTAACTCCGCGCCCCTGCCTATCGCAATTGTCCGCACATGTGACGGGAGCATCGTCAACGTAAATAAGGCTTTTACCGAGCTAACCGGCTACACCGAAGAAGAACTGGCTGACCGGGATATTTATGAGCTATTTCAAAATGGGTCGGGCTGCGCTGAAGCTACCGGAAGTCCTACACTGCCCGAAGAGTTGTTCACGGTCCGCAACCGGGAAGTAGTTACCACGAACAAGCGCGGCGAAAAGCTTCATTTGCTGGTTTCCAGCGAGCCGGTAGATATTGACGGTGAAAAATGCTTTATCGCAACCTGCCTGGACTTTACCGAACAAAAACGGATTGAGGCCGCTAAATGCGAAACGGAAGAACGCCTCGAAGCTATTTTATATAATTCGCCGGTCTTTATCTTCGCCAAGGATAAAGAAGGCCGGTACCTGATGTTTAACCGCTATTGCGAGGAATTCAGCGGGCAGGAAGCTAAAAACGTTATTGGCAAAACGACCTATGAGGTTTACGGAGGCGACCCTTCCAAAGCCTCTGAACTGGTTGGGCACGACCTGAAAGTTTTAAGGACCGGCGAACCGCTGGTGGTGGAGGATGAAGGCAGGCTGGAAAACGGCCAATATTATTTCGATATTACCACTAAATTCCCTATGTTCGACGCGAACGGGGAGACCTACGCTGTAGGCGGGATTTCGATTGATATAACCGAGCGCAAGATGGCCGAAAAAGAACTGGCCGCCGAAAAAGAACAACTCGCGGTAACGCTGAGTTCGATTGCCGACGGCGTTATTACGACCAATACGTCCGGCCAGGTGCTGCTGGTGAACCGGGTGGCCCAGGAAATTACTGGCTGGAGCCAGGAAGAAGCTCAGAATAAATACCTGGATGAGATTTTCAGGTTGCTCCACCCCCAAAACCGCCAGCCCGTACCGCACCCGGTAGGCGAACTTTTGTCCACCGGGCGGACCCCTGAAATTACCCCGCCGTCATTCTTGCTGGTGGCGGAGGACGGCGCCGAACGACCTATCGAACTGAGCGCCGCCCCGATTTTCGATGACCGGGGCAATATTTCGGGGAGTGTGCTGGTCTTCCGCGACATCAGCGAAAAACTTAAAACTATCGAGGAATACCAGAAAGTAGCCCGGCTCGAATCGCTGGGACTGCTGGCGGGCGGCATTGCGCACGACTTTAACAACCTGCTCACAGCGATTATCGGCAGCATTTCAGTGGCGAGGGTTTACAGCGGCAAGCCTGAAATGCAGCATAAACTGGCGCGGAGCCTGGAAAGAGCTGAAAAAGCCTGCCTGCAATCCAAAGAATTAACTCAACAACTGCTCACTTTCGCTAAAGGCGGCGCGCCTATCAAGCAAAAAGCCAGCCTACCCGAACTCATCCGGGACTCGGCCAATTTTGTCTTACAGGGATCCAACATCGAGCGGCATTACAGGCTGCCGGAGGATATCTGGCTGGTGGAAGTGGACCCCGGCCAGCTAAGCCAGGTCGTGCAAAACCTGGTCCTGAACGCACTCCAGGCGATGCCCGGCGGCGGCAAGCTGACCATCGCGGCGGAGAATTTAGCGGCCAATCACCCCGGCCTGAAAGGTTTGCCGCTGTCCGAAGGCTCCTACGTCCGGTTTACGGTCCGGGATACCGGGATGGGAATTACTCCCGAAAATCAGGCCCGCATTTTCGACCCATATTTTACGACCAAAGAAACCGGGAACGGCCTGGGCCTTGCTATTTGTTACTCGGTCATTCGCAACCACCAGGGCCACATCCAGGTGCAGTCCGCGCCCAACCAGGGAACAGTCTTCCATATTTTCCTGCCCGCCCTGGAAAACGCCCTGGCTAACACCCCGGCGGAGCTGCCCGAATTCAAACCCGCCAAACCGGTCCTTGATAAGGAACGTAAGATGGAACGGGTGCTGGTGATGGAAGACGACAATGAGGTGCGGAACCTGCTGTCAGATATTCTTGGGCTGCTGGGCTACGAGGTCGAAACCTGCGTGGACGGCGAAGAAGCCTTGAGGCTTTATGACGAAGCGGAGGCGGCCCGGCAGCCTTTCGCCGTGGTAATTATGGACCTGACCATACCAGGCGGGATGGGCGGCCGGGAAACCGTCCGGCGGCTCAAAGAAATTTACCCGCAAGCCAGGACGATAGTATCCAGCGGATATGCCCTATCGGACTCCCTGGACGAATTTAGAAGCATCGGCTTTAACGGGCTGATTAGCAAACCTTACCGGGTTAAGGATTTAGCGGCTGCCCTGGATGAGGTTATTCGGAGTTAAAGGCGAATTAAGGTAGTTCGGCGAAAATGTTCCGGTTTGACCCAATTCTAATACTCTTTACCATTTCTTCACTTTTGATGGTAGCCCTGGCATGGTCGGCCTGGCAGCGGAGGGGCCGTACCCCGGCCCGTTACTTCGCTCTTTTCCTGGTTGGGCCGATAATCTGGAATAGCTTCTTTATCTTCGAAATCGCCGCGACCGGCCTTGACACCAAACTGGACCTGGCGAACCTGCAATTTATCGGTATTGACGTTATTCCAATCGGGCTGCTGGGACTGCTGCTGGCGTACACCGGCCAGGTAAACCGCTTTAAGTACTGGCTGCTGGCTTCATTGGCTTTTCCCCTGGTCAATCAGCTCATAATTTGGAGCAACCCCTGGCACCACCTTTTCCGGGTGAACCCCCAGCTGGATACGACCTCGGCTTCCTTCCCAATCCTGGTCAACAACTATGGCCCGCTATTCTACCTGTTACAGTTGCCTTTCACCTACCTTTCGGTGTTATTTGGCCTGGTCTTAATGGTCAAAACGCTACGCAAAGCCAGGGGCGCCTACCACCAGCAGATTCTGGTCCTGATTATTGGGACAGTTTTGCCGTTACTGGTGGATTTAGGTTACACTGGCGGATTTTCACTTATTCCGAATTTCAACATGACTTCGGTGGCTTTCTGCGGGTCAGGGATGCTGTTTTTCTGGAGCCTGCATCATTACCGCTTCCTGGATGTGATGCCGGTCGCCAGGGGCAAGTTGATTGAGACGTTGCGCGACCCCTGGTTTGTCCTGGATTTGTCAGGGCGGTTGGTGGATATGAACCCGGTCGCCGAGAGGCTAGTGAAGGCCAATTCAATTGAGGGGTTGGGTAAACAGTACGAGCAGGTACTGGCGGAATTCCCGGCCCTCATCCGGTATCTGAAAGAGGTCGGCACGAGCTATTCCCCGACCGAATTAAACCTGGATAAAGACGGCCTGCACCACACCTACGAGGTCCGGCTTTACCCTTTAATGAACCGGCGGGAGAATTTAACAGGCAAGCTGCTGATGCTCCAGGATATTACCCGGCGCAAGCAACTCGAAGACGACCGCGAGCAAGCTCAACGGGCCTTGCGAGAGAGCGAGGAGCTTTTTTCTACCTTTATGGATAACCTGCCGGTCCCGGCCTTTATCCAGGACGAAAAAAACAGCCACCTGTATGTCAACGCCGCTTTTGAGCAAATGTTTGGGGAAGGCTGGAACGGGCGACCGGCCCCGCGTCTTATGAAACAGGATATTGCCCGGCTGATTTTCCGGGACAGGCGCAGGCCGGTTGCCGGTGGCGCTCTTAACGGCGCAAATCTGCCCCCCGCCGAAGGGCCGCAACTTTCCGAGCAGGAGATTACCGACGCTCACGGGATTACTCGAATAATGCAAAGCACCAGTTTTCCGCTGCAACAACAGGGCAAACCGGGCCTGGTGGGCGGCTTTGTCCATGATATTTCCGAGCTAAAGAATATCCAGAGAAATCTCGAAAATAAATCAAACGAAATGGAGCGGCTGGCGAATATTGATAGCTTATCAGGACTGTTTAACCGGCGCTATTTTGATAAGGCTTTCGCCCGCGAGGTCGCGCTGGCCGAATATTCAGGCGCGCCATTGGCTATTGGTATCCTCGATATTGACCTTTTCAAACAGGTTAACGACAATTTCGGTCACGCACGGGGCGACGAGGTTATTATTGAGGTCGCGCGGGTGCTTCTGTGTGGGGTCCGCAGCGCTGATACGGTGGGGCGGTTTGGGGGGGAAGAATTTGTGATTTTGTTTCCGCATACCACCCTTGAAGACGCCTGGAATGTGATGGAGCGCTTGCGCCAGATGATTGAAAAAGACCCTGTTTCCGCCTTTTTAAATGTAACGGTTAGCGGCGGCGTAACAGCCTGGAACCGGGGCGACAAGCCTTATGAAACCCTGGAGCGCGCCGACAGGCTGCTTTACCAGGCCAAAGAAGCGGGCCGGAATATTATTCTTTTATAACAACCGCTAACCACTCTTTATTATTTCCAACCGTTTTACCAGGGCAAATGCAAAGTAGGAAAGAAAACAGTTGAACAAAAAGACCTGATCTGCTTAGATAAAGTTCTCACCCAAAATCTAAAGTAGAAAGGTCTTTGAAATGAATAATACCACACCTGACTTTAAGGGTACTTTGCCTGAGGTCCCTTTTATCGCACATATTCAAGTCCTTTACCATAAATTAAGCACTTTAACCGATTACCGTAAACCCAAAGGAGTGCGTTATTCTTTGCCACTCCTAGCTATTTTAGCTTTACTGGCTAAATTCGCCGGTCAAAATACTTTTGAAGAAATAGCCGAGTGGACCAAAGGCCATTGTCTTGAACTAATCCACTTTTAGCTTTAAGCC
>CADDZM010000374.1 GCA_902812345.1 Chloroflexota bacterium
GGTATAGAGCGTAAGAAGTAAAGGTTTGTTGGCAGCAAACCAAAGGTGATGGTAGTTGTAAGCCTTTAATTAACTTAGGAGGAGACTACGGTTGAGGCAGGCTCCAGGGCAGGGAGGTTTCTTCTCCCACCTGGAGCAGGAGTGGAAAGTTGGTAATTTTTAATCTTAGGTCGGCTAGAACAAACCGCCTGGATAGGGATAGCAAACTCTCACCGGCGAGCGGTTTAACCCTGGTAGTCGTGGTCCTCTTTTTGGTGCTGGCCATGGCTCAACCTGGCAAGCAGGCTCTGGCTCAAAGCGAGGCCAGGGGACAAGGCCTCCAACCGGCTGTGAATCTCGGTCAAAGTGCGCAAGCTAGTAATTTTCAAGCGGTCAGCCGCGCTAACCACAGCCTTCAAACGCAGACGCAAACCGGTACTCCTCCGGTGACTCAGGTGCAGGTAGTGGAACAAACGGATCCACCCCGCTCCTGGTTGGACACCACCACTAAAGTAGTCTTAATCTCAATAGTTCCTGTCGTAATAGTCGGAGTAATAATGGCTTTAATAACCATCCTACGCAGGGGCCACCACAAATTATAAGCGGAACGCAAACTAACTAAACTTTGGCTTTAACTTAGAGTAGAAAATCTTAAAACGGGCACCAATGCAAAAAGATAGTTTTTCACAATTTAATCGACTTGCGGACCTGGAAGCAGGCCTAGAATTACGCCAGGTTTTACACCCATTATTAAAATGGTGGTGGACCCTGCTTTTTGTGCCTTTATTGTGTAGTGCTACCGCCTACTACCTGATGCAATCCAGCCCACGCTATTACCAAGCCCAAACCGTTCTGCAATTCGGCTTACCGCTGAGCCAGGCTAATAATCAGCTGCCGCTACCACCATTACCCCTACTCGGCCCGACCTACAAAGAATTGGTAATGAGTGAGCAATTTTTAAAAGTGGTAGCCGCCCAACCAGGTATCAACCAGACAGTGCCAGAGTTACAAGAGGCCATAATTGCATATCATACCTATTGGACCACTACGATAGAAATCCAGGCTACCACTTCTAGCCCTACTCAGACCCTGGCCATTCTTAACACTGTAAATTCATTACTCTTCACCCAGACACCTGAATTAACTCAACTCCGGCTCAATTTTATTAGCCAACGCCAGACCGAGCTACAAAACCAAAATAATGCCCTTCAGCAGCAAATAGACTCCTTAACAAGACAACTTGATGCGCCTGCTAATGATGCCAATGCCAACGTAATCACGGCAACCCTCAATGATCTCAGAAACCAGATGGATCGCAACAATGCGGAGTCCCAGGGTCTGGATTTTTATCTGACCCGGGTGGAATCCTACCAACTGCATGCCGATTTGATGCCGACCCTAATAAATTTAACCCTGGGCCCCAAACCGCTCGATGCTGCGGTAGCTCTGTGGGTGGTGGGATTGGCCCTGACCGTTCTCCTGATTTACTTGTTTGAGAAATTGGGTAACTTTATATACTCCGTCCAGGAAATAGAGAATATTACCGGACAGCAGGCCGCCTTGGTGCTTGATCGCAAAGCTTACAAAGGTTCGCCTTCCCAGCTCGCCCAAGCCTGGGATCTGTTAGCCAGCGAAATAGTGGCCACTTACTTCAACACTAAAAGCTCAATTCTACTGACAGTGCTTTACGATCAACCGGATAATATTAGTAGTAGTAGTAGTAGTAATAGGAATAAAGGAGGCATTAGTGCAAGGCACCCGGTCCAGGTAGCAGCACTGGCGGACGCACTCTCCCGTCTTGGAGTTAAAACCACCATTAACAGTCTGAAAAGTTTTGGCAATGCTTCGTCTTTGTTCAGCAATAACGAGTTGGAAGGAGATGAAGATTTATATACTGGCGAAACCGGGAGAATACTTGAATGCGGGCTGGTTGGCCTGGCCTGGCCCACCGCTCCCCATATTCTGCGCTATTTAAGCAGCCGCAGCGTTGGGCTAATAGTTCTGTTCGATCTTAATAGATCTAAAAAGAGCAGCCTGAATCAACTGGCGCGGTCCATCAAAATGTACGCTAACCCTCGTAACATAAAAACAATAGTTCAAGTTTAATTAATGGCGGGCAATCCGGCTGGCACCTTATTCTCTTATCTCTGGTACCTTATAACCGGGCAAGAGCCTTCCTGGCCTGGTCATTATTAGGGTCTAACTGTAAGACTTTCTGGTAGGCTTCCTCGGCTTTTTCCTTGTCACCGTTAGCCGCAAAGATGTTACCCTGGACCAAGTAAGCCTGGGACGCGCCCGGGTTATAGCTGAGAGCTTTCTGAGTGGCGGTCAGGGCGGCCGAGTTATTTTTTAGCGCAAAATAGGCCTGGGCCAGCAAGACATACTCAGGGTCAGGTTTCTCTGCGAACAGAGTATTTCCGATAAATTTTTCAAGTAACTTAATGGCTTCTGCAGGCTGTCCCTGGCTTAAATAAAGGGCCCCAAGAGAGCGGACCGACGGCTGGAAAGCCGGATTAAGGGCCAGAGACTCTGTATAAGCTTTTTTAGCCGCTTCGGGTTGCTGGCTGGATTGGTAAGCTTTCCCAAGTTCCCAGTAGTAACTGGCATTCTTGGGATCAAGCCGAAGTGCTTTCTGGAGAAAATCTATCCGCTGCTCGTCGGTTGCGGCCCAGACGGCCGCTTCGTGATAAAGAAAAGGATCCTGATTCTCGGCTACCATGCGGGCCAGAAAGGCCATCGCCTCGGGTTGGCGGTCGGTCGCCATATAAATACCGACTAGAAACTGAATGGCTTCGTCATAATGCGGATCTATATCAATCGCCAGTTTCATGTATACTTCCGCCGGACCGTACTGGGGTGGAGTTTTTTGAATATAGTTGCGGGAGAGCTGGATATAGTAGGGAGCCGCCTGGGCCTGCCGCCAGTAAGCCACGGCCTTGTCATGGCGTCTTTCTCTCTCTAACAGATCTCCCAGCGGTATGAGAGTTAGCCAGTCGGCCGGGTCTCGCTCTAGAGCTTCTTTGTAGTAATAGAGTGCCTCACCCGGATTGCCCTGTTGGTCCGCCAGCCGTCCCAGGTTGCGTAGCGGCACCGGGTTCCAGAAAGCAAATTGGCTGGCTGCCTGATAAAGCGAGGAACTGGTGGTTGGTGAATCTAAAAGTTTAGCCGTATTGATTAAAACCAGCGGCCCTACCAACCCTAAAGCCAGCAGCCCAATCACTCCGCCGGCCAGCCAGCGACCTTTACCCTGGCACGCCAGGGTAGAGAGGCGAGAAAAGCCAGCCGATTGACCGAGCCGCGCCGGGAGTTTTATAGGAGCTAGCCTCAGGCCGCTGGCGGCCAGCATTGCCGGTAAAATCCAAAAAGCCGGCGCAAACTTACCGCCCCAGGCTCCATACTCTAGCAGGCCGCTAATAAAAAGCACCACTACCCCGCATATAGAGCCGGCGACCACCGGTCTAAGGTCAGGCGCTAGTTTTTGAAGATTGTGGTGCTGGACGAGCAGGCCAACCGCACTCGCCAGGGTTAACATAATTGCTATAAACCCGGCCAGGCCAAATTCAGCCCAGCTTTGTAAGAAGATATTGTGAGCATGAGGCTGCGGGTAAGCATAAATGCCCGGAGTAGCATATTTCAGAAAGTGGTTCTCGAACTGGCCCAGACCGCCACCGGTTAGCGGATAATCGCCAACCAGGCCAGTCACACTTCGCCACAGCTCCCATCTACTGGCCCCACTCTCAATATTGGTAAACCCGGTCATTAATATGAAAACGGTTCCGCCTACCCCGGCCACTACCAGGCTGGCTACAACTAAAAGGCTCAGGCGAGGCCGCCGGGCGGTTAAAAACAAGGCAAAGACAAAAAATAAGGCCAACAGTCCTATTAAAGAGCTGCGGGAAGCCGTAACTAAAACCGCAGTAGCGGTTAATAAAGAACAGACCCCAAAGTAGCCCCGCCACAGCCAGCCGCGACCCCAGACCACAAAGGCAAGGGCCAGCGGTAAAAAAGCTATCAGAAAGTTGCCTAAAACATTCTGATTAACCTCTGGCAACCCCTTAAAGACGATAAGCTTGCGTAAAAGAGTATAAACTTGATAATTAAAGCCGTTTAGACGCAACGTATAGGCATCGGTTTTTACCTGAGCAGTACCAAAAATGGCTACCAGAGCCATCACTCCTACCAGGCCGACTGCCAGCCACTTCAAACTGCTCGGCCGGTTAAAGAAAAGAGTGATAACGAAAAATACGGCGACTGAAGCGCTCACCAGGCCAAAGCGTTTCAAGGCTGCGTTCCAGTCACCCCCTTCACCCCAAACAGGGAGCAGCGCCACTACTGACCCGACCGCATAAAGCAGGACTGCTTTGCTAAAAGGCCGTGCAAGTAGTCCGGCCAGGCCGCCTTTATTTAGATTTGTGTCTGGGTTTAAAGTCCCTTCGCGTGGGTGCGTAGTCAACATATCTGTATGAATAAATAAATGTAGTAGTCTGCAGGTATAGCCAGCCAGCCTATATGCAGTTCGTATGCTCTTTAGCCGTCCTGCTCCGGGCTTAGTCGGTAAATGTGGATAGGCGAGACCTGTATGATGCGCCATCACTTTATTTTACCATAAGTATAAAATAAAGCAGGAGAGAAAGAAATAAGTCAGGTCTAAGCGACCGTGGTATTCCCTGCCGCTACCACTACATAAACTTTTAAGTTAACCGCAGGAACCGAAAAAGCGGTAGCACCCCATTAAACGGTGAAAAACACAGAAAGTTGAAAAAAAAGCGTTCATCTGGCAAGATTTGGTTATTATGAACAAAAAAGAACAACCAATACCGATGAACGCTGGAGAGCAATTCTGCTCTAACCAGCATTGTCCCAAAAGAAGCCTCAAAAAGCAAGGCAACATCACCATTCATGACCGAGTGCGCCAGCGTTACCGCTGTAAAGTCTGTGGTAAAACCTTTAGCGAACGCACCGGCACCGTGTTCGAAGGATTGCGTAAACCAGCCGGTTTAGTCCTTATAGTAGTCACCCTGCTCCCCTGGGGCTGCCCTATCCAGGCCATAGTCGCGGCTTTCGCGCTGGACGAACGTACCATCGCCAATTGGCGTGATCGGGCTGGTCAGCACTGTGAAAAGGTCCATAACAGCCTGGTGGTCCAACAAAGAGTGGACTTACAACACGTCCAGCTTGATGAAATCCGGGCCAAGGGGGTCGGTAAGGTTATCTGGCTGGCCATGGGTATCATGGTCCCGACCCGTTTATGGCTGGGTGGGGTGGTCAGCCCCACGCGTGACCGTGCTCTGGCCGACCGTTTACTAAACCTAGTGCGAGGCTGCGCTAAAACCACCGGTAAAGTGCTGGTTTGTGTGGACGGGTGGACGGGTGGGCGGCTTATCCTAAAGCCATAAAGAGAGCCTTCCGCGACAAAATACTACCAGCAGGGCCAGAGCAACCTCAAAGGGGGCGGCCTCGTCTAGCGCTCTGGCCTCAACTCGCCATCGGCGTAGTCATAAAATACAAGCGGGCTCATAAACTGGTCGAAGTGCGCCGGGAAATCGTGGCTGGCACTCAAAAGTTAGTAGCCGAACTAATCAGCGCTTCCCAGGGCCAGGGCGGATTGTACCTCAACACCAGTTACATCGAGCGGTTCAATGGCACC
>CADDZM010000375.1 GCA_902812345.1 Chloroflexota bacterium
TGTCACTGGTTCGGCCGGGTTAATCGGTTCGGAAACCGTCCGTTTTTTTTTGTGAATTAGGCTTTGAGGTTGCAGGCATAGATAACAATATGCGCCAGGTCTTCTTCGGAACCGAGGCTTCTACCGACTGGAACCGCCAACATTTAGAGGAACAACTTGGCCGGCAGTATCATCACTACAATATTGATATTCGCGACCAGGAGAGCCTGAACAAGCTATTCCGGCAGTACGGCACCGCCATCGAACTGGTCGTGCATACTGCCGCCCAGCCCTCCCATGACTGGGCCGCCCGTGAGCCTATCACCGACTTTACGGTCAACGCCAATGGCACCCTCAATCTTTTGGAAGCGACCCGCCAGTTCTGCCCCAAAGCCGTCTTTATCTTTACCTCCACCAACAAGGTTTATGGCGATACTCCCAACACCTTGCCCCTGGTCGAATTGGAAAGGCGCTGGGAAGTAGACGAAAAGCACCCTTTCTACAGCGGCATTGACGAAAGCATGAGCATTGACCAGTCCAAGCACTCGCTCTTTGGCGTCTCTAAAGTCGCCGCTGACGTGCTGGTCCAGGAATATGGCCGCTATTTCGAGATACCGACGGCCTGCTTCCGGGGCGGTTGCCTGACCGGCCCGAACCACTCCGGCACGGCCTTGCACGGCTTCCTCTCCTACCTGATGAGGTGCGTCTGCACCGGTAAACCCTATACCATTTACGGCTACAAGGGCAAGCAGGTCCGCGATAATATTCACAGCCACGACCTGGTCTCAGCCTTCTACCACTTCTACAAAGCGCCCAAGATCGCCGAGGTTTACAACATGGGCGGTTCGCGCTATAGCAACTGCTCGATGCTGGAAGCTATCGAAAGCTGCCAGCAAATCAGCGGCAAACAGCTAAACTGGACCTATACTGAAACCAACCGGATCGGGGACCACATCTGGTATATCAGCGATACTCGCAAGTTTCAATCGCATTATCCAGACTGGCGCCAGGAGTACAACCTGGAGCAGTTGTTAGCGGACATTTACAATAAGAATATCGAACGCTGGTTGAGTCAGGAAGTTGGTCAGCATGTCTAATCAACAGATGGATTTAGAGACAATTTACGAGCGGCGGTTCAGCCCCGACCTGCTCTTCCGCATGGAGATGTGGAAGATTTTATGCCGGGATTTTTTTCAGAAATATATTCCCACGGACAGCAGGGTACTGGAAATCGCGGCCGGGTACTGCGAGTTTATCAATAATATCCGGGCCGGCAGCAAAACGGCGGTAGACCTGAACCCCTCTACCCACAATTATGCCAACAGTGACGTACTGGTCCAGACCGGTTCTTCCACCGACCTGTCCAGTGTTGCCAACAACAGCCAGGACATTGTCTTTACCAGCAATTTCCTGGAACACCTAACCAGGGAAGATATTTTACAGACTTTGCAGGAAACCTACCGGGTGCTTAAACCGTAAGGTTGCTTCCTGATTCTACAACCGAATATCCGCTTTTGCAGCCGCGACTACTGGATGTTCTTTGACCACATCACACCTCTGGACGACCGAGCCCTGACCGAAGCCCTCGAAACCAGCGGGTTCAAGATAATTGAAAATATCGTGCGGTTTTTACCCTATACTACCAAGAGCCGCCTGCCTAATTCGCTTTTACTGGTAAAGTTGTATTTAAAGGTGCCCCTGGCCTGGCGCTTTTTGGGGCAGCAGTCTTTCCTGGTGGCCCAGAAAACCACCTACTGAGGTTGAACTTATGAAGTTATCGGTACTTATCCCGGCTCACAATGAAGAAGACGGTATTTATAATACGGTCGCAGCCCTCTGCGGCACCTTCTACGCCGAGCATATGTCCTTTGAGATACTGGTAGTTAACGATCACAGTTCGGACAACACCGAACAGGTGTTAAGAGATTTGACCCAGGAGTTTGAGGAGGTGCGCTGGCTGAACAACCAGAAGCCGGGCGGCTTTGGTTACGCCCTGCAAACCGGCCTGGAAGAGTTTAAGGGTGATGCGGTCTGCATCGTGATGGCAGATGCCTCCGACGACCCGCGAGATGTAGTTAAATATTACCGTAAACTGCAAGAGGGTTACGAATGTGTCTTCGGCTCGCGCTTTATCAGGGGCAGCAAGGTGGTGGATTACCCGCAACACAAACTGGTGCTGAACCGGATGGCTAACTGGTTTATCAAGACTTTATTCGGCCTCAGATACAACGATATTACCAACGCCTTTAAGTGCTACCGGCGGGAAGTGATTGAAGGGGCCATGCCGGTGCTAGCCTGCCACTTCAACCTGACCGTCGAACTGCCCCTCAAGGCTATCGTGCGGGGCTACTCCTACACAATCGTGCCGACCAACTGGTACAACCGCACGACCGGCGTCTCCAAGCTCAAAATCAAGGAAATGGGTAGCCGTTACCTCTTTATAGTGCTGTACGTTTTCCTGGAGAAATTACTATCGCGGGGCGATTACCACCGCCGCACCAATCCACATATGCCGCTCAGCGAGTTGCCGGATAACGCCCGCTTGTCCCGCACCCGCTAACAGGCCCGGATGAGCTTCTAGTCCTTTATCGTCACCAACCTTAAACCCGGCTGAACAAAGTAACTTTGAAAGTTACTTGAAGCCACCGGTCGGGCTGTAGTTAGGACAAAGACCTCCGCGCTAGCAGGTAATTAGCGTAGGCCGGTTCTTCGTTAGCCCCGGCCGTAAGCTGTTTTACAAAGTCCCGCTCCATATCCTAATGCCCGGTTCTCCAAAATCATGGTAGGGGAATCGGCACCCGGCAAGTGTAATGAAACACTAAGTCGCCCTGGGTCTTGACATCATTTAAGAAAGCATCTCCTGCCGGGTATTTATCGGACTTGCTCACGTAGACGGTAACGCCGTTACCGACCGGGGTGCCGGGCGAACTTACCGACAGGCGGTAAATATGGTTTTGCGAGTCGGGGACCGGCGGAAAGTAAATCTGCTGCCAGGTATCATCCTTTATACTATTGGCCGGTAAACTTTGCCGGGTTATAACGGCGTGGCTGGTATTATCGTAGAGTTCAAGGACGACCGGACCGTGCATGGCGCGCTTATAGGTAGACATGTACAACGAAACGCTGCTGAGGCCGTTACAACTGCCGATAAAGGTCTGAGCATAGGTGTTACCTTCCTGTAATTCCGGTAAATAGTTTTCAGGCGGGATATTTTCAGCATTAACCTGATCAAAATTAAAGAGAATGCCGAAGCCGGGCGGGTTTATCGGAATAATTAAAGAGGGTTTATCATTTTTACCTAAAATTCCAGGTATCTGTTTAGCATATTTAGGCCAGTTCAGGTCCTGGAAAGGAGTGAGGCCAAAGGTTTGCGATACCACCCAGACCATCCCGGCCAACACGGCCATGATTAGTTCGGTCTTAAAGCGGGTCGGACGTAGCCGGTCCAGGGTGAGCAAACAAATTAAGTAAATAAGCGCGTTGCCTATAAAGAAGTAACGCCCGCCGTTGATTAAAAAAAGATTCTGGAGATTTTCCCCCATCGGGTTGAGGTTGAGGCGGCCCACTAGGGTAAAAACAATGTAGACCAACAGTATTCCCAGGAAAGTTAAGGCCAGTAAAGCATTTTTGAACTTTGTAAACCAGCTTACGGTGATAAGGCCGACCAGGGCCAGGCCGGTTATCCAGACTACTACCTGAGAGCCAGCCAGGTTCCGCAGGTATTCGGTGCCGTGGGTGCCAACTATCGCTTCAGAGAAAACCCTGGTAGTGAGGTAATTAAACATAGCCTCAGAACTAAAATGGGCGGTAGTAGGAATTTTGGCCGAGCCTAAATCCCCGGTAAGCAGTACCAGGCTGGCTATTGTCCCCAGAATAGTCAGGGACAGCCCGATTTCCTTTTTATCGCGGCGCAAACCGCCCCGCACCAATCGGATCAGCCAGATAGGCGCTACTAGTATGGAAGCAGGCGAACTGTACAGGCAGACGCTATGTACCACAACCAGTAGTGCAGTGCCCCACCAGGAAGCAGGACGAGCTATGAAAGCCACTACAATAGCCCACAGGCCGATATACCAGCCCAGGTTTATGACCACGCTGACCAGCTCTTGTGAATTTGGCAGGGAAACTACCAGCAGGCAAAAACTATCCGCAGCCGGTCGCTGTTGATAACATGTTTGAAGTGAGGCAGGCTGAAGGTGGCAACCAACAGACCGACAACAAAATCGGCCGACAGGCTGTAGACCAGTGGGGCGGCTTCGTATCCAAAAGGCTTGGCAAACTGGCCGATTAACTTGGGCAGTAGGTAGGGGAACCCGTAGATATTGCTAAAGATGCGCTCCCTGAAACTAAACAGGACGGTATTACGGAAGACTACCGCCCCATCTTCGGCCCAGAACTGTGGGTTAGTCACGGCGTCTATCCGCCGCAATATCAGCAGCAAACCCAGACCAAAAGCTAAGGCAAAATAGGTTATGAAAGTACGCCGGGTAACCAGCGGCTTGGTCTGGTCGCTCCCAAAAAGTTGGCCGGTTAGCCGCTCGAATATTAGCTCGGTCTTTCTGGAAAGAG
Source organism: Chloroflexota bacterium (assembly GCA_902812345.1). Taxonomy (GTDB): domain Bacteria; phylum Chloroflexota; class Chloroflexia; order Chloroheliales; family Chloroheliaceae; genus 54-19. The sequence goes on from CADDZM010000375.1 coordinate 4,549, forward strand.
TTATAGCTCTTTTCGGTAATTCTAGAACCAGGCCCGCCAATTAACCTCTCCCAAATAATACAACCAAGATCAAGCCGGAAACTAACTCACATCAAAGGGCTAAACATCAATTGGGCAAAAGTAATCCTTGCTCTTCCAGGAAAGCGATAATGCGATAGGCATTTTCTTCCGGCGTTACACCGACCGTACTCAGGTGCAATTCAGGCTGGACCGGTTCCTCGTAAGGGTCGTCAATGCCGGTAAAGCCGGTAATTTCACCGCGCCGGGCCTTAGCGTACATCCCTTTAATATCGCGCTGTTCGCACACTTCCAGCGGCGTATCCACGAAGACTTCAACAAAATTCTCGCCAACCATATTACGAGCCTCATTGCGGGCGGCCCGGAAAGGGCTGATCGCGGCGCAAATGACGGCCCCACCATGCCGGGCGATTTCACCGGCCACAAAGCCAATCCGCATAATGTTGGCGTCGCGGTCTTCCCGGCTAAAGCCGAGCCCTTTGGAAAGGTGGGTCCGCACCACATCTCCATCCAGGACAGTAGCCTGGCGACCTCGTTCGAGCAATAGAACGGTTAGAATTTCGGAAATAGTAGTCTTACCGGCCCCGCTCAGGCCCGTGAACCAGACAGCAAAGCCCTGACGGTGGCGCGGCGGATAAACCTCCGAAAGAATGTCCGAGGTTTCGGGCCGGGTAAACCAAACTGGCAACTGCTGGCCTTTAGCCAGGTACTTCTCGCGCACCTGGGTCCCGGAGATGGTCAGCACCTTCGCGCCTTCCGGCACGTTATCTTCCTCGGCGTATTCGTTACGGTCGGAAAGGTAGACCAGTTCTTTAAACGGCACCATCGTCACACCGATTTCTGACGAATATTTGGCGACCAGTTCCTGGGCGTCGTAAGGGCCGTAAAAAGGCTTGCCAGTGCTATCTTTACCCGGTCCGGCGTGGTCGCGCCCGACAATAAAGTGAGTCACGCCGTAATTACGCCGGATAATAGCGTGCCAGAGAGCCTCGCGCGGCCCGCCCATGCGCATTGCCAGCGGCAAGAGAC
>CADDZM010000376.1 GCA_902812345.1 Chloroflexota bacterium
GCATTAGTTAACTACAAAAATTAGTTTCGGGGAATTTTTAATTAGGCGGCTCGACTGGGAACTTCAAGTCTTTCAACCTGCCCGACCTGTGCCAGGATATAACCGGTATCCTGAACGCGGAAAAGGTGGACCGGGCGGACCCTGGTGAGCTGCTCGGTTTCGGGTGCATCGGCGGGACTTTACGCGGCGCAGCATCCCGAAAGAGTAAAGAGCCTGGTAATGTTCAACCCCCTGATCATACCGGGAACCGGGCGTTAGCTTACCTGCTGGTAGGGGCTTTAAGTTTGCCGGGGCTGGGGAAGAAATTGGGGCTTTCCTACTTCAAATCGCTTTATCCGAGCCGCCCGGTCGAGGCGGAGTACCTGGCCGGGCTAAAAGAGGCGGTTAACAAACCGGGCGTGATGAAAAGCCTAATCGGAATGTGCCTGGCGCCCCGCATTGACAACGATATTCAAAATAGCAAAGTCCCGGCCCTGATTTTCTTCGGCAGCAAAGACCCCGACTTTAAAAACGCCCGGGCCGAAGCCGACCTGGTGCAGTCGAAACTACCTTCCGCCACCATTAAAGTCCTCGAAGGGCTGGGCCACTACCCGCACCGTGAACAACCGGAGGCCGTTTTGCCCCAAACGCTCGAATGGCTGGCCGCCCACAGCTAAATATAAAAAATAAAAGCCGCTCCTGATTTGGAGCGGCTTTTTAATTGAGGTTGTTGAATTGGATTAGTCCTAGCTGTGGGACGGCTGAACGCCGTTGACCAGCACCCGGCGAGCCTGCGCGGCGGGGGCCAGCGGGACCACTATCTGCAACATCCCGTTGTCGTAGGAAGCCTCGATTTTGTCGGCGTCAAACGGGGCCGGGAACTCAAGTTCGCGGGAGAAGCGGACATTCTCGGTGCCAAGTTCCTGGCGCAGCCATTTGAAGGACGGTTTTTCCGGGCCTTTGCCGGACTGGTCCGCGCCGGACTGGTCCGGGGAAGCAGGCAGTTGCGGGGCCAGCAGGGTCTTCTGCACTTCGCCGGAAATAGTCAGCTTGTTCTCGACCGCGTTGATTTCAAGCTGGTCGGCCTGCACGCCCGGCAGTTGGGCGAAGATGTAGAAGTTGTGCTCGTCCTGGGCCACGTTTACCGGCAATTTGTAGGTAACATCGCCGTTCGGGGCGGCCTGGCGAGGTGCGCCAAAGAAGCGGTTAAAAGCGTCGTTGATAAACTGGTCGTTGAGAGTGCCGGCGGTCCAGACCGGGCGAGTCTGGCAGAAATTGTTCGGACGAACCGTTACCCAAGTGCTCATTTTATTTTCCTCCGAGTTACTTTTCTTCTAAAATTTACTTAAAATTAAGTGAAATAAATCCTTTAATTGCGTTCAGATTTCTGATTGGATTTGCTTCCTGAATTAACTTCCGAGGTTCATTATAGCCAGGATTTGTTAGAACCGGATATGCAAAATGTTAGAGAAAAGTTTGTTTTATATAAGAGGATTGTTAGCTTGATTATTTGCATATCTGTTCTAATTAGACTGTTAATTGAGGCTAATTTGTGGTATAATAAATTGATTAATTAAACTGGATAGTTCCATCGGAGGCAATGAGCGTGACACAACAAGTGACCAGTGAAGAAACCATACAATCGAATTATAACGCCAGCAATATTCAGGTGCTGGAGGGTCTCGACCCGGTCCGCAAGCGGCCCGGCATGTACATCGGTAGCACCGATTACCGGGGTCTGCACCACCTGGTCTGGGAAATCGTGGACAACAGCGTGGACGAAGCGCTGGCTGGTTACTGCACTACAATCAAAGTTCACGTTGGCAAGGACGATGTCGTAACCGTTTCGGACGACGCCCGGGGTATCCCGACCGACTTGCATCCCCAGAAACTGCGCCCGGCCCTGGAAATCGTTATGACCGTGCTGCACGCCGGCGGTAAGTTTGGCGGCGGCGGTTACAAGGTTTCCGGCGGTCTGCACGGCGTGGGCGCTTCGGTAGTGAATGCCCTTTCGACCTGGCTAAAAGTCCAGGTTCGGCGCGACGGCAAGCTTTACGAGCAGGAATACCGGCGGGGTATCCCGGTGGCCGATATGACCGTCCGCGATATGACCGAGGAAGAAATCGCCGAGTACCCGCGCGGCACCCGCACAAGCTGGCTGGCCGATGACGCCATTTTTGATACTCGCCAGTACACCTACGAAACGATGGCCCAGCGGTTCCGCGAGACCTGCTTTTTGACCAAAGCCCTTAGAATCCAGCTTGTTGACGACCGGATCGACCGCGAAGTAACTTTCTACTTTGAAGGCGGCGTGCTCTCTTTCGTCCGCCACATGAACAAGAATCGCGGCGTAGTCCAGCAAAAGCCGTTTTACGTGCAGAAGCGGAATGATGATGTCGAGGTGGAAGTAGCTTTCCAGTACACCGAAGGCTATAACGACTCGATTCACACCTTTGCCAACAACATCAACACCGTAGACGGCGGCACTCACCTGACCGGTTTCCGCACCGCTCTGACCCGCACCATCAACAACTACGCCCGCAAGAACAACCTGCTCAAAGAGAAGGACGAGAACTTTACGGGTGACGATGTGCGCCAGGGTCTGACGGCGATTATCAGCGTGAAGCTGGCCGACCCCCAGTTTGAAGGCCAGACCAAAGCTAAACTCGGTAACGCGAACGTCAAGAGCGCGACTGAAAGCGTGGTCGGCGACTCGCTGGCAACCTGGCTGGAAGAAAACCCGAACGAAGCCCGCCGCATTGTTGAGAAATGTTCTATCGCGGCCCGTATCCGCGAGCAGCAGGCTAAAATCAAGGACACGATTATCCGCAAAGGCGCTTTCGACGGCTTGTCGCTGCCGGGCAAGCTGGCCGACTGCACCGAGAAAGACGCGGCGCGCAGCGAACTCTTTATCGTCGAGGGTGACTCGGCGGGTGGTTCGGCCAAGCAGGGCCGCGACCGGCGCTTCCAGGCTATCCTGCCCTTGCGCGGTAAGATTTTGAACGTTGAGCGGGCGGGTATGGACAAGATGCTGGCAAACGCTGAAATCCGGGCGCTGGTAACAGCCCTGGGCGGCGGCATCGGCGACAGTTTTGACGTTAGCAAGTTGCGCTATCACCGCATCGTGATTATGACCGACGCCGACGTGGACGGCGCGCATATTCGGACCTTGCTGCTGACCTTCTTCTTCCGCAACATGAAAGACCTGGTGGCGAACGGCTACCTCTACATCGCGCAGCCGCCGCTCTACCTGGTCAAGCACGGCAAGGAACGCCACTACGCCTTTACCGAAGGCCAGCGCGACGAAATCATCAAGCGGATGAACCTGACCAAGCAGCCGGAAGTGCAGCGCTACAAAGGTCTGGGCGAAATGAACTCCGACCAGCTCTGGGAGACGACCATGAACCCGCAGGGCCGGGTGTTGTTGCAGGTGAACGTGGAAGACGCCGCCAGCGCCGACGAGACTTTCGGGATGCTCATGGGCGACGAGGTGCCGCCTCGCAAGCAGTTCATCATCACCCACTCCCGCAACGTCAAGAACCTCGACGTTTAAGTTTTAGAGAGATAAGGTTTTTCGGCAGGCGCGGCAGAGGACAGGGGGCCGCTCGAAGAAGAAAGCGTCTACCCCTAGCGGCGTCACCACGACCTTATGGCCGAGGGTTGGATAAACCGCCTTAAAATCGCGGGCGGTATTCTCGCTGCTAGCCAGGAGGGCCGCCGCTCTTACGAAACAGGCTTGCCTTTCGAGGACGAAACGGCGATTGACCCGGCTGTTATTTTCGGGCAGCCAGATTTTTTCAGGTATCAGGTCGTAGACGGTAAAAATCTCGGCGGCATCCGTCCCGGCAACCCCGAAATAAGGGCTGTAGAAAACGCGCGGTTTTTCCAGGCGAGCGGCCAGGGTCGCGATACGGTCGTGGAGGTGAAAGCGATAGCTGCCTTTGAAGCGGAGCGAGGGGTAGAATTTAAGGCCGGGCCGGTCGTTGGGCGTAGCCGAGCAAAGGGCAACCTGGCCGGGAAATTCCCCGGCCACAGCTTCTTTTAAGTTGTCGAAGTAGCGGGAAATGCCGCGCTGGGTATGGGGTGAGGGCAGGTTATCATTTAGAAAAATCGGTTTTGACATTCGAGTTTAAAACCAGGAATTCAGGCCAGATTTTGTACCTGAGTAAAATTCTTAAAAATTCTTTTTGACAAAATAGCGCAGGCTGCTTAAAAGGCGGTAGGCGGCCGTCACGGGCAGCATATACCAGGGGCAATATTTTCGCCAGAACCGCACGTTTACCCTTAAATTATAAGGCGAACCGGGCCAGGTATACAGCCGGATAAACCGGGAAACGGCTTCCTTGAAATTTGCCGGACGGGCCGATTTAGGACGGTTAGGCGGGTTGTTCCAGACCTCACTCGCGGTATTGACCACCACTTTCAGACCTTTAGCCCTGGCCCGCAGGTAAAAATCGGTGTCCCCGAAATATTGCGGGTAATCCTGGTTTTGCAGCAGCCCGGTTTTTAGCAGGTTTTGCCGGGAAAGCAAAACGCCCTGTCCGGCCAGCGCGGCAGCCTCGATGATAGGGGGATACTTGCCGGGGGAAAACTCTTTCTGGAAATCCTTGAGGTAGGGTCCGGCCCGCCACCAGTTTATTTCGACCCCGGCATCACTTATCCGGTTGGTGTCTTTTAGCCGGACCAGCGACCCGACAATATTATCGGGATGAGCCGCGGCGTAATCGAGCAGTTGTCGGAGCGCACCGGGCGCAAGCAAATTATCATCATTGAGGAGGAGAAAATAGTCGAAGTCTGACCCGAGGGCGTAGCGTAACCCGGCGTTAATCGCCCCGGCCCACCACAGATTACCGTCGGCCTCTACAATTAGAGCCTGGGGAAAAGCGGCCCTCACCCGCTCGGAAGTACCGTCTTTCGAGCCGTCATTGACCACCACGGCCTGAATAGCCAGGTTTTCCTGGGCGTAGACCGATTTCAAACATTCCAAAAGGGTCTGGACCCGGTTAAAGGTAGGAATAATTACCGCGATTTTGGTTGAAGTGTTCATTTTCGCAGGGCAGCCGGGGAATTTTAAAAGGCGGGATAAAAATGATGGGGAATGTGGGAGTCGAACCCACACGCCTTGCGGCACATGATCCTAAGTCATGCTCGTCTGCCAATTCCGACAATCCCCCGTTGCAAGTCGGGTTCAGTATAGCATAACGGCGTTTTCGAGGCAAGATCGAACCAAAAAGGCTGGCGCTCCTTTTTAAGGATGCCTGCCTTTTTTAGTTTTTATTGCTCGGGCCGAAATTACAGGGCCGGGCTGCCAGCCGGGGCCAGTTGCTCGACCGGTTTTGGCTGGCCGGGCAGTTTATCCCGCAGCAAACCGGCTGCCCAGGCCAGGGCCAGTCCGCCCACCGCGTAAAGGCTCAGGGCAAGCGTGGCCGCACCCAGTCCCGCCTCGGAATTGCCGCCAAACTTATTTGTTCACCCTGTGATAGGAACATAACGAACTACTATTGTTAATATAGTTCGTTTACGAATTATTGCCGGGCTTTTAATAGAACAGAAGAGTTGTAACTTCCTAAAAAAGGGGTCCGGTGGTAAAAT
>CADDZM010000377.1 GCA_902812345.1 Chloroflexota bacterium
TACACTCATGAATTGGTTTAGCCAACGGGGTTGTTTCCTTCCGGTTTCATAGCTTATATGACAACAGCCCCATTGTATAACTTATTTGGCTAAATCTCACAAGTTAATTCTTTACAAGCGCTTAGCCAGGACCTTCCCGGTCCTGGTTTCAGCCCGGTCGAGAATGCGGGGTAGCAATTTGCGTCCGAGGGAACTTCGCAGGGCCGGGGTCAGGTCTATGAAGAGCCGCAACCCGGCTTCGGCCAGGAAGCCCGGCCCCTGGTAGCGGTCGGCCGGTGGAAAACCGGCGAAAGTGACAACCGAGGAAGTTACCAGGCGGAGGGCGGAGGTACCAAGAGGGGTGAAAGGCCGGTAAGTCCCCTGGGCCGTGTTGAAAGATAAATAGACCCTTAACTCCTCTTCACTCAATGGAGCGTTGTGGGGCAGGGGGTAAAGGGTCGTAATGGGGCGGGCCTGGAGCAGCCAGAGAGAGCCTGACCGGTCGAAAGCCCATTCGAGGTCCTGGGGAGAACCAAAGTAAGCCTCGACCTCTTTTCCTACTACGGCCAGCTTATTTACCTGGCTATCGGTTAAAGCTCGCTCGTCAACCTTTTTTTCAAGGCTGTCCCGACCGGTTTTGCTCTCACCCTCCCCAGGCTGGTCTGCGGCCTGACGACTTCCAGGACGGTATTCTACAATTTCACCACTGCCAGAATTCACCACAAAGTGGTCGGGGTTAATAGACCCGGAGACCACTGCTTCTCCCAGGCCCAGGCTGGTGTCAATAACTACCTGTTGGCGCTTGCCGGAAAGGGGGTTAGCCGTGAATAGGACCCCCGCGACCTCGGCCTTGACCATCCGCTGAACTATCACCGCCATGGCGGTAGGGTGATTAAGCAGGTAGTCAAGCCCCAGGCTGTGACGGTAGGTAACGACCCGTTCAAGCCAGAGTGAGGCCCAGCAGCGCCGGACAGCTTCAAGCAGAGCTTCCATGCCCGAAACATTGAGGATAGTTTCTTGCTGGCCGGCAAAGCTGGCTCCCGGTAAATCCTCGGCCGTAGCCGAGGAACGTACCGCCACCGGACCAGGCTCCCTATCTAAAAGGTTCTGGTAAGCTCCGGCGATAACTCCGGCCAGTTGGGGAGAGATAGGGGTTTGAAGGATTTTGTGGTAGATTTTAGGGGCCATCTCCTGCAAGTAAGGATCGTTACTTTCCGAAACCGTGGCAATTTCGGCCAGGAGAGGCACGATACCGGCCACCTCGGTCTGAAGCTCATAAGCCCTGGTGGTCAGGCAGAAACCGGGAGGTACGGTGAAGCCGGCCCGGATTAGCTCTCCCAGGTTCGCGGCCTTGCCACCCACCAGGGTAAGCAGCGAGCGGTCAAGCCCGGCCAGAGGTAAGGCCAGGTCACTATCCCTGTTTAAATGAGGGTTTTGTATCCCAATGCGGCCTTTTTCTATATCCATACTCATTTCTCCTCTCTTCCTTGAACTACCGGGCGAAAGGCTTAAGCTGACCGGGCCGCACCGACCCTGGTACAACCAGGCCCGCCCTGGCCGGTAGAACCAATCCCTAATTAAAGAGTAAATCAGCCTTGAATAGAGGAGAAGTGAAATCCATCCTGGTTTTGTTATGATATTTGTCATCCTACCTCCGGAAATTTCTTACTAGCCCATATAGATCGTAGTGTAAAGAAATAAACCAGGTTGAACAGTCTGAACTCAAATCTTTCTTCTTTAGGGTTTAGGGTTTATTTTTTAGAGTTACGGTCTATAAAAGTTATAATCACTTCTTTTCCTTTAGTTTAGCTGGCTAAATTTCCGAACCAATCCCGTTCCTGCTCAGGCTAAAAATTCAGAGCTATTAACACCGGGAAAAACTTAAATTGGGTAGAGTAGTCTTATTATTGTACGGTCCCTAATTTACACCATTATTCGGCCAAAGCAGGTGAAGCAATGTGTAAAGGATCGTTTCAGCTAGTCTGTATATGCTTTGACTCTACTATTTGTTCTATTTTGAGCCTGATTCGTGCAGGTAAAACGTTAAAAGTGGAAAGAACCTCTTAACCGGATCATAATATTAAATGGACCAGAAATAAAAATGGAATAAATGCAGCGCAGACAATTTCTCAGCCTGGCATTCCGGTTAAGAGGTCCTGAAGGTATCTCTTAACCTGGTTGACCATAACAATTGTGAGTCCCGCAGCCTGAATTCTTGGACCAAACACGTTTGCCTGTTCTATATTCTTAAATACGGCTAAAACTTCTACTTTCGTTTCGATCTCAGGTTCTTCTGATTTAACTATTTTTGAATAAATAGAGATGCGCGATTGCCAGTATTTTTTGGTGGCTTGAGCGGGGCATAAAATTAAAATCACAACCATATTTATTTCGGCACTTCCCTCGCCGCAAGTCCGGTACGCTACATAATCATTAACCTGATAGGGAATTCTTTCCTCAAAGAAACCAGCCCTATAATTTAATATTTTTTGGGATAGTCCGGGTCTGAATGGATCGGTCGTTGCCGCCTGCCGGAGAGCGGCTAATTCTGCTTTTTTAAGGTAATTTTGGATTATTTTACCTTGCGGTGTTACAGGTGGAAGTTGCCGGCTGGAATTATAAAAGATTGGTTTGACAAGATTCCAGCCACCAGCCTCGCTGACCTGCCGGGCTAATTCGAGTTCCAAACCGCGTTGAGCAATTGCCTCTCTTGAAGAATAGAGGCGACCTGTATTCCAGTATTCAGGTATTCCGGCCGTATTAGCCCCACGCTTGAGCAGATACCATCCTAATTCACTGACTTTGCCTCGTTCTGGCTGGATAGGCCGGCTTTGAACCATTCCCATTTTTCGCAAAGCTGCCAGTTCACCGAGAGTATGGGTATAATATTTTTCAGACTGAAGCTCTTCCCAGATTTGCCGGCTGCTCAAACAGCGGTATTCCCCCAGAAGATGCAGTATCTCCAATCGGGATGGTGTCAAACGTGGTTGTTGTTTTGCCATAACTCCCACCTGTTTTTCTTACCACCGGCAGGCCAATTACTCGCATATGAGATATTTGCCGGACCTGGATTTCTGATTGAAGGCGCTTAACTCTACCTGGCAGGGTTGCCCAGAGGATTAATCGGTCAACCTGCTTTGCATAGGCATCTAACTTGCGGGTTAACATTTTTCCGAAATACTGTCCGGTATCAATTTCAATGTCGAATGCAACCCTCATCCCACCGGGCTGGTTTGTAAAAATAGCTCTTGCATCAGGTATTCCATCCCTGCTACGGTTTCGTTTTATCTGCTCCCCCCTGATTTCTCGTTCGTTTTGCCATTTCACTAAATCGAAGTTATAAGAAGCCAGGTAATTTTCCAAAAAAAGGCGAAGGTCCTGCGCGTACAATAAATGCTTCAACTCACATCTAAGTGGCAGACCTACCATAAATTGATCCCTCTCAGGTTTAGTGAAATTTTCTCTTGCCCCAATCTTTGTAATTGTGTAGGCGTGTTCCCCAAATGTTCGGGCATCTATCCAATGACTGGCAATCCAACCAGCCTTTTCAAGGCGTCTTAATCTGCTGGAAGCGGCGCTTTCTAAAGCATGGGGCCAAAACCTTTGATGCAGTTGTGCCAGGCTAGCAATTCCGGCTTTACCCGTAAAGCTCAAAATTTCCAGATCACGTTTTGTACAAATAACAGGTTTGATACTCATAGCCGCAACTTCGCCGTTTCAAAGATTGTATCTGGTCAAAACTGTACTGTCCTTTTCTGATTTAAGAATCCATTTTCTGTATTTGGCAGTTTGAATTTCAGTCCCTCTAAACCGGACCGTTTTCAATGGCACCGCTACTGCTGCATGTTTTAGGAGGTTCCATTACTTTTCCGTTATCGGGACCGGGTAATTTGTTGGGCTGCTGATTTTGATTGGATTTACGCCTGGAATTCCTGTTCCTTTTCCGCTTATATAGCTTTTCCGGTTTATTTTCCGGCTCTTCCGGCTCTGGTTTGATAACCTGGCCGTCTACAATATTTGCTAATTCTTCATCTTGCTCCGTTTCGTCCGCTGTACCTCCCATATCTGTAATAATTTGCCTGGGTGAAGTACAGGTTTGCAAAAGGCTAACTGTGGGTTGAGGAACCGAAGTCTTACAGACAAGTCTGGCACGTTCATCGGGTGATACAAACTTTAACAAATGCATTTCAACATCTCCCGTTCCATCATAAAGCCAGCTTAATGCGTGGAAGCGGGGTAGATTCATAATCTCGCTGGCATTCCACCTGATGCGTTCGACAAAAACCTTGCCCTTCCCCCGGCTTTGTCCGGTCGTCTGGCTGGAATTATCCGTAAAACTGGTTTGATAGCTGTGACTCCTGGCTGTGCCTGAACCTGACCTGTTGGAAGTTTGGTTTTGACCTCGACTGCTGCCACTACTTCTTGCGCTGCCGGTTGTGTGGCCCTCGGAAGAATTCTCATTTGAAGTAAGCATCGGTAAGGAGCAGTAGCCGGTAAGCTCCGAAAAGATTTCAGCCGTTTCCCCGGAAGTGCCGGTTAAAACCAGCTTGGTCCGGCAGTTGGCAAAAATATCATGCACTAACTTTGACTTCCTGATCTGGCTTAAATTTTGAAACAGAAGAATCGCTCCTGCCTGGCGACCGGCCCCTTTTGTAACCAGCGTTCCGAGGGCTTCGCAGATTACTTCTGAAGCTTCATCTACCAGAAGAAACCGGGGCTTTTCGTTTTTCTCCGCAACTTCAAGAGCAATGGTGGTGAACTGTCGAACAACTACCCGGTTAAGTTGCCGGGACACCTCCCCTTCACTCAGATTGTAAGAGAACCGCGCCGTTAATTTTTCTTCCAGTACCTGACGAATGGTAACTCCACAGGCGCTATTAGTTGTCAGGTTGTTGGCATATTTATCTGTAGCCATGGCCTGGATCGAGTTTGCTACTGTTTCAAATGGATTAGTCTTACTCCGACCAGGCACCAGATTAATCAGGCTTTTTAACTCAAGGAGTACCTCCATTGAAGTTTGACGTAAATTTACTTCAGCTTGAGGGTTATATTGAATGCTTTTTAATTTTGTAACCAGTCTATTTATTGTTAGCGGGTCAGCCGCATATTCCAGTACCTGGATGAGTTCAGGCCACCGGCCAAAAACAATCCGGTGGGCCAGCATAACAGCCGCGAAGGCGCGTCTGGCCCAGGCTATGAAAAAGAGGCTGTCCGGGCTGCTATCATCACTATCAATTACGGCTTCCGCAAAGTTTCGTGCCGCCGTTGTTAAGGTAACTCTGTCATCAATGACACAGAACCGGCAGCTTTTATTTTTCTCACTTTCAATCACCGAGAAATTGAAACTGCTATCCTCAGGCGTAAGCAAATCGCCTTTGGGATCAATAATGACCATACCAAACCGGTTGGCAGCCGCAAACTCGATGATTGGTCTGGCAAGGTTTAAAGATTTACCGGCCCTGGTCGCGCCACAACAGATAACGTGATACAGTAAATTCTGTAAGGTTAAACAGTGGAGTTGAGCAGCGGCTTCAGATTTAGCAGGAAAAGCCCACTCCATCTCAGGAAATCTCCAC
>CADDZM010000378.1 GCA_902812345.1 Chloroflexota bacterium
AGTACAATCCCCCCTGGCTCTGAGAAGCGCTGATGAGTTCGGCTACTAACTCTCGGGTGCCTGCCACGATTTCCCGGCGTACTTCCACCAGCTTATAGGCCCGCTTGTACTTGTACTTTATGACTACGCCGATGGCCAGTTGCGGCCAGAGCGCTAGACGAGGCTGCCCCTTTGAGATGGCCCTGGCCCTGCTGGTAGTATTTTGTCGCGGAAAGCTCTCTTTATGGCTTTAGGATAAGCGGCCCACCCGTCCACACACACCAGCACTTTACCGGTGGCTTTAGCACAGCCTCGCACCAGCTTTAGTAAACAAACGGTCGGCCAGCTTGCGGTCACGGGTAACACTGACCACCCCACCCAGCCATAAACGGGTCGGCACCATGATACCCATGGCCAGCCAGATAACTTTACCGACCCCTTTGGCCCGGATTTCAGCAAGCTGGACGTGCTGTAAATCGAGGTTTTGTTGCACCACCAACTGCTCATGGACCCTTTGACAATGCTGGCAGGCCCGGTCGCGCCAGTCCGCGATGGTGCGTTCGTCCAGCCCAAAAGCGGCTAAGATGGCCTGAATAGGGCAGCCCCAGGCGAGCAACGTGACCACTATAAGGACTAAACCGGCTGGTTTACGCAATCCTTCGTCCACGGTGCCGACCCCATTTCTAAGGTGACATAATACAATTCCTACCGCCTGTCCGCCACACCAGGCTACCCGTTAAAACTAGGTATCACCGGCCAGTTCGTAAGTTACAAAATCCTGAAAGGCATGCTCGTCTGCCTTATGAGCCATCTGGAAAGTGCTGTAAGCATCTGCGTAAACATCGTAAATTGCCCTGAAATGTTCAGAGATTACAGGCCGAACTTCTATCCCTACTGGTAAGTTGACCTGGGCCAGGACCCCCAGGTCGGATAAAACCATGGCTTGATTGCGGGTCAACCTTATCCCATTTTGCCACCTGCTGGCGTACCAACCACATCTGTTCAATATCACTACCGCCCCGAAACTACCTAAAAATTAACCTCTGTATCTGAGGCACCTCCACAACCTGGAACTCAACTGAGTAATTCATTGCCGGTTTTCTCCAATTAACAAAGTTTGGCTAGTTTACAAATGTTGACAACTATAATCCGGGTTAATATACTATAACCAGCTAAGTATAGTAAACAAAAGTAAAAGTAGAAATTAGGATTTTGAAGTTACATCCGACTGCCCGCCAAAGAACCGGCCAGGTTTTGCAAAATGTGGTAAATCGCTTTGAGTTAACTTTTTGAGTTAACTTTTAAAGGAAGAGTTCAAAGTTATTACGTGGAAGGTAGTTATGCCGATAACTCTCAGGTTGGAAGCAGCGACCTTGATCTGTTAATAATTTTCAAAGGAGAATTTGAAACCGCCACTGAGAAACAAGCGGCCCTTCAACTCGGAAACGGGTGCGCCACCTTGAGTTCAATTGAGCTTGATTTAACTATCCAGACGGAAGCTTGCCTGGTAGCAGATGGACTTTTCAATTGATAAGGGGGCCGCTCTTATTTACAAATAAGCTTAACGCATCACAGGTGACAAATATAAGGTTGGAGAAGGAATGTCAGAATCATTTGAGCATGTAATAACCGACACCTGACTCGGTAATAATATGAGCTGGTTTTGATGGGTCTATTTCAATTTTACGGCGCAATCTGCCGATATAAACTCGCAAATACTCCGCTTCCTGACCATATTCGGCGCCCCACACCCGCCTGAGCAGGGTTTGATGGGTAAAAACTTTGCCAGGGTGGAGCGCCAGTTCCTGGAGCAAATCAAATTCAGTAGGGGTTAATTTAATTTCTTCACCACTCCGCCACACCCGGCGCTGCTCAAAATCCAATTCAAGATCGCCTATGCGCTGGGTGTTATCCGAGGGGGTATTATCCGTCCAGTGGGAGCGGCGTAACATTGCTTTTACTCGTGCCACCAGTTCCCCGACCCCAAAAGGTTTGGTAAGGTAATCGTCCGCTCCCTCATCCAGACCTCGGATTTTGTCCGTTTCATCCCCTAATGCCGTTAGCAGTAGAATCGGTACAGTGCTGGTTCGCCGGATTCGAGAGCATACTTCCAGACCATCCATCCTCGGCATCATAATATCCAGGATAATCAAACTAAAGGTAGCCTCATCGAAAAGAGACAACGCTTCTAAACCGTTACTTGCCAGGGTAATTTTGTAAGAACGCAGTTCCAAATTACGCCTGATAAAATCCCGGATACTTGGCTCATCATCTACTACCAGAATATGTTGTTCGGGTGGCATCCTGGCACCTCAACATTTTCAAGATTTAAAGTTACAACACCACGGTTTAGTTTTCCGGCATAACAGTTTTAACTGGAGGGAATCAGATAGGATCCTTCTTGTTCCACCGTTTCGGCTTTTTGTACCAGCCGGGCCGGGAGCCAGATATGAAATAGTGCCCCGCTTGACCCGTCCGTGCGATTTTCCGCTCGGATCCAGCCGCCGTGGGCTGCGACCAACCCCCGGCATATCGCCAGCCCTAACCCTACCCCGCTACTGCTCCGTTCAAGGCCGCCATCTACCTGATAAAACCGCTCAAAAATCCGTTCGGTCAGGTGGGTAGGGATACCCGGACCGTTGTCTTGAACCGTGACGATAAATCCTGGTTCGCGAGTGGCGTGAGGTGGCTCAAAATGAGCAGATACTTCGATTAATGCTTCTTTACCGGCATATTTACCGGCATTTTCTACCAGATTTCTTAACACCACCCCAAAACGCCTACCATCTACCTTTAACAAAATGCCGGGAGGAAGCGATAGGTTTACACTCTGGTGGTCGCGGAGGATACGGCTATGTTTAAGGGCTTCCTGTACCAGCCAGTCCAACCGGTATAAAGCCTGGTTAAGCTTAAGGGTTCCCGCTTCCACCTGGGACATTTCAAGTAAACTATTAACCAGTTCCGCCAACCGGTCACATTCCCCTACAATTTGCTGCAAACAGTAAGCTTGAGAGCTATCATCCCATGCTACATCCGGTTCTAAAAGTCCACTGGCATAGCCCTTAATAGCGGTCAAAGGGGTACGAAGTTCGTGGGATACAACAGCTAGAAGATTAGTTTTAACCCGTTCCACCTCGTTCTGATGAGTGACATCCTGGAATATTTTACCTCTCCCGATTAGCTGCCCGTTCGAGTCTCGAACGTTAAACATTTTAAACCGAATGTCCCGGCGTAATTGTACAAATTCTCCGCTCTGGTTATAAATGCCCTTAACCTTAAACTCAAAGAGGCGGGGTCCGCCTGAAAGAGCCTGGTTAACCCCCTGGTTATAGCCTTCCGGGTCTTCAATAAGGTGCGTCAATCTTTGTCGCAGGAGGGGTTCAGGGGAATCTTCTGCAATAATCTCGTCTGCGGAAAGGCCCACGCTCTGGCAAAAGCGTTGATTTGCATAGACTACCTTTCCAGCAGGGTCTTCAAGCAGCATACCCTCTTCCATACTTCGCATAATTGCTTCAAGGGTTTGAAACTGTTCCTGAAGCTTCTCATAAATAAGTTTGAAACGCTCATAGATTTTGGCTTCCATAGTTATAAAAGCCGCCACCAGCCCACCAATTTCATCGGTACGCTGCCTCTCATGGGCGAGAATAGTGCTATTCATAACCAAACCTTCCGGCTTATCGGGGTCTACCACAGAAGTGGCCTGGGCCAGGCGAGAAAGCGGGGCAATTACCCGCCGGTTGAGCATAAACCAGAAGAAACTGGCCCCTAAAACAAGTAAAAGCAAGGCAAGGATTAACCCGGCCTGAAAATTGTTAATGCTGGCAAAAGCTACAGCACTGGGACGCTGGACTACCACTGCCCAATGTGAACCCTGCACCGGCAGATAGCTGTTCAGCCACTCCCGGTCCTGCTCGCGGGTGAGCTGATTACCGGACTCCCCGTGCAAGACCTTTTTCAGGCTGGGTATTCTAGCCTGCAAGTCGGTCTGGGGTGGAACGCCTTCGGTGTTAGCCAGGGATTTGCCGGCGCCATCCACAATCCAGATACGCACCACCCCTGGTTTAGCTATCTTCTGGCGTACTACATTCAAATTAGCGGTCAGTTTTTCCAGGGAAAGGTTTATCCCAAGAATTCCAACTACCTGGCCCGCTTCATTGGTTATCCTGCGGGAGACTGTTACTACGGTAATTTCTAACGTCGCGCTATCTCGCACGTCTGAAATATAGGGTTTATCCCTTTTTAGAGCCTCTTGAAAGTATTCGCGATAGGCATAGTTCTGGCCGATTGTTTGAGGATTATAAGGATAATTTGTTAGCATATTGCCGTTGGGGTCGTGAATAAAGAAGAGACTGATATCTGGGTGGGCGGCAGCCCGGTTAGCAAAAGTGCGCTGGAGCTGCCCAAAATCCAGGTGACGGGCCTCATCACTGGTAGCGAGGGAATTGGCGATTTCCGATACCCGGCCCAGGTTCGTTTCAGTTTCCAACGCAATAGATTGCGCCAGCCCTAAATCGGCCCTTTCAGCTTCTTCCTGTAACTGGTTTCGCTCAAACAAGTAGAAAGTAATGACCCCTACCAGCACTGGGATTACAAAGAGGATATAAAAGCTTAATAATTGCAAGCTAATTTTTCGACGTAATAATTTAAACATAAAACCTAAACCGTTGTTGATAGCCAGATGCGTGAATAGAGGGCCTTTAAGGAATTATGATCTGCTGGCGTTATTCTTTAACTTTAAGTTTACCACTTCAAATGTTGTTTTGCATTAGTCCATCAGCCGTTGTTGTTAAATATAATAAGAGAGCCGTCTGCTGGTGTTATTTAGCAGAAACGGCTCTCTTACTCAAGGCAGGTTCAGGCAAACATTTCAATAACCACGGTCCCAACCTTTTAGAATTTAGCTACGCTGCCGGAGAGGCTTCAAGCGTCAGCCCTTCGGGTTCGGCTTCCAATCTTTCAGGCTCTGGGGTTATTTCACCATTCAAGGCTTGCTGAAGTTGGTCCATATCAAGCGCGTCCTCCCATTTTGCAACCACAATAGTTGCTACTCCGTTGCCTATCAGGTTGGTAATGGCTCGCGCTTCTGACATAAAGCGGTCAATACCTAGCAGTAACGCCAGTCCGGCCACCGGAACCGTCCCAATGGCGGAGAGAGTAGCAGCGAGGGTGATGAAGCCCCCACCGGTAACTGCGGCTGCCCCTTTTGAGGTCAACAGGAGGAGTGCCATAATCCCAAGTTGCTGCCCTAAATCCAGGTGAACATTGGTGGCCTGGGCGATGAAGAGGGCGGCCATTGTCAGGTAGATGGAAGTGCCATCCAGGTTAAAAGAGTAGCCGGTAGGAATGGTTAGCCCGACTACCGAGCGAGCCGCTCCAGCTTTCTCCAGCTTCGACATCATCAGAGGCAGGGCTGTTTCAGAGGAAGATGTGCCAAGCACTACAAAGATTTCTTCCTTTATATAGCGCAAGAACTTCCACAGACTAAACCCGGCCAGGCGTGAAACCAGGTTGAGGATAACGAAAACGAACAGGAAACAGGT
>CADDZM010000379.1 GCA_902812345.1 Chloroflexota bacterium
ATGAGCGGCATTAACCACCCATACTTCCAGCGCGCCTTCTAACAGGTTGTACAAGGGCTTCCAATAAACCCCGGTACTTTCCATAGCTACAATTTGACACTCCTCCGCTTTGAGCCAATCTACCAATTCGAGTAAAGCCGTAGTCATAGTGCTGAAACTACGGACCTGTTTGTGCAGTTGACCGGTGGGGTCTACTACTAACAAACACGCCACCACTAATTTCTTATGGATGTCGATGCCGCAGCACCGTTGATACACGACCTGCATTAGCAACCTCCCTCTTAGGCTTGCGCTTGCGCTTACTCTTGCGCTTACTCTTGCGCTTACGCTTGCGCTTACTCTTGCGCTTACTCTTGCGCTTACTCTTGCGCTCGCTGGCGAGCAGCTGAACCGCGTAACTCCACAGGGTTCAACCAGGGTTGCCTCTGATAAAGAGTTTCCTCTACGTGCTTGTCCCCAGGATGGGACTGCAACAGCAGGCGGTGCCTACAAGCAACCGGGAGCAGATTCCTCTTCAGGCTTTATGCACTAGAAATAAACCGCCCTCTGGCGCTGGTTGAACCCCGCTCTAGTATAACCAACCCAGCCCTTTTTTTCATCTCAGGTTGTGCCCCCAGGGGGCATGGCCGATTCTTCTGAAAATAAGCCGGGTTATAGTGTTGGATGCACGCCCACCTGATTATTTTCCTCTCAGGTTGTGCGCCCCGGCGAATGGCCTATTCTTATGAAAGAGCAGCATGAGGCAGTTGGAAAATGGCTAAAACCAGGCCGGATGATTGTGATAGCCAGGACGACCGTTGCTATTTACAAAATTGGCATTCTATGTCAAGAGACCAAATGCGAAGCTTCGCATCACCGCCAATGAAATGAAGGTATACTTTAACTACAACAGTCAATCGAGCGGTCTGACTCACCTTAGTGCTTTGAGCCTGTTCAAGAGACTGACCCGGTTGCTTCTTAGGCATCACCGTCTGTCGCGCTTAAACCATTGGTTTGAGTAGCACGTAGAGGAGTTTCTTTATTCGTCTAGCAACCCCCTTGGCTGTTGCACTTTAAGCAAGCTAAAGTCAGGAGGTGAAGTCGCATGGAGGTGTTATATTCACGTTGTGCGGGCATTGACGTCCATAAAAAGCTGGTGGTCGTCTGTCTGATGGTAGTAGAGGAAAATGAAGCGGGTAAAAGCCAGCTTCGCAAAGAGACGCGCACCTTTTCAACTCTAGTCAAAGATTTACTGGCTATGGGCGACTGGTTAAAGGCTGAGGGTTGTACTCACCTGGTAATGGAAAGCACGGCAAGTTACTGGAAGCCGGTCTACAACTTGTTAGAAGGCCAATTCGAGCTAGTGGTAGTCAATGCCCAACATATCAAAGCAGTACCAGGCCGTAAAACAGATGTCAGGGACGCCGAGTGGTTGGCCGAATTGTTGCGGCACGGGCTGCTTAGAGCCAGTTTCATTCCAAGTGCTCCTCAACGGGAGTTGAGGGAATTAACCCGCTACCGCACCAGTCTGGTCGAAGAACGCAGCCGCATCGTCAACCGGCTACAAAAGGTTTTGGAAGACACCAATCTAAAGTTAGCCAGCGTAGTTTCAAACATAATGGGTCAATCGGCCCGAGCAATCCTGGCCAAACTACTGGAAGGGGAAAGTGACCCGGAATTACTAGCAGATCTGGCTAAAGGCCGGTTGCGGGAGAAACGGGCTGAATTAGTCTTAGCTTTGCAAGGTGAATTAAAACCACATCACCGCTTTATGCTAACCGAACAGTTGGGCCACATTGACTACTTAGACGAAGCCATCGAGCGACTAGGCCAGGAAATTGAAGAGCAACTGCGCCCTTTTGAAGAAGCACTGGTTAACTTGGATAGCATTCCAGGAGTAAACCAGCGAATTGCTGAGATTATACTGGCTGAGGTAGGTGGCGATATGGATCAATTTAAGGATGCCGCTCATTTAGCAAGCTGGGCCGGATTATGTCCTGGGAACAAACAAAGTGCCGGTAAACGTTTGAGTGGCAAGACCCGCAAGGGGAATGCGGCCTTGCGAAGGGCCTTAACTGAAGCAGGTCATGCGGCTGGTAAAACCAAAAATACTTACCTGGGGACAAAGTACCGCCGTATAGCTTCGCGTCGAGGCGCAAAGGTAGCTGTATTAGCCCTAGCCCATAACATCTTGGTGATAGTTTACTATGTGTTGAAACGAGGGGAAGCCTACAAAGAGCTAGGAGTGAGCTACTACAGCGAAACTGAGCAAGCCAAAAAAGGCCAAGAAAAACGCTTTGTTAAACAGTTGGAGAAATTAGGTTATCAGGTAAGCTTGAAAAAGGCCGGCTAAGTAAGCCGGTCGAGGCTAAACAAGCAAATCCAGGCTGAAGGTTAGCCCCTACGGGGACTAGCAGGATTTGGTTTGGTAAAATTCTTCTTCAGCTAAAACTGCTATGTAGATACATTTCAGAGGAGGAATACAGCAAAAATGTTCTATAAAAGGCTGGGTTGAGAGGATTAGAACATTTTATTACTACTTTGCCCCCGGTTATACCAGGTACGATTAAACACTATACAAAGAATTGAAACTTTTGAGGCTAGTTGAGCTATCTTTTGTATAGTATTCAGAGGTATTTGGTATTATACCTTCACTCATTTTTAGGCCGAATTGTGAGGTCGGCAAAAGTGGGGCCGGGCGCTTTAATAGATAAGCCGGACCAGGCGTACCGGCCGGGCTTGTTGCTAAAGGTTGTCCAGCTTCATTTTGAGGATAAGGTCTTCCTCGGTTTCGGTGACAATCTCGACATTCTGTTCGCGGAGGAAGGCTCCGAACTGTTCTGGCGGCAGGATTAATTCGCCGGAAATACGGGGTTGAGTGCATAGGACACTGTTGCCGAATTCAAAATTGAAGCTGAAGTGGTTGAAGGAGCTGATAAAATAAAAGAGTCGTAAATTATAGCTTTGAAAAATAATTGTGGAGGTCAATATGTCACTCCAACCTCACCCTATCGACCCTATTCCAGAACAAACGATTCTTATTGCACGGGCCGCCTTTCCTAAAGGCAATCCGCTTATGCGGATGCGTGATGAACTCGGAACTATTTATGAGGATCACCTTTTTGCCGCCTTATTCCCCCAACGAGGCCAACCCGCTGAAGCACCCTGGCGGTTGGCCCTTGTTACCGTAATGCAGTTCGCCGAAGGTTTAACAGACCGCCAGGCTGCCGAGGCCGTGCAAGGTCGCCTTGATTGGAAATACGCCCTGGGTCTGGAATTAACCGATAGCGGATTTGATTTCTCAGTTCTATCTAAATTCCGCTCTCGGCTTTTGCAAGGAAAAGCCGAAGAGCAGTTGCTGAGTGTTATGCTGGAACGGTTCAAATCCAAGGGATTACTCAAACCCGGCGGCCGCGCACGTACCGACTCGACGCATGTGTTGGCCGCTATTCGCTTGCTGCACCGTCTGGAAAGTGTTGGCGAAACATTGCGAGCGGCCCTCAATGACCTGGCAACGGTGGTGCCAGATTGGTTACGGGAGCAAGCTGAAGTTGAGCGGCTCCAAATCCAGCGCCAGCGGATAGAGAAGGAGGAGAAACGCTTGCTGGATGCCTATCAAGCCGAGGTCATAAGTCTGGAGGAGTTGAGGGATCGCCGCCAGCACTTAAGCGGTCGTCGGCAAGTTCTGGAGAGTCAACAACAGGCTCAGGAGCGACACCTGGCGCAAATAAGTCAACATCAGCAGGTGCTAACGGACCTGCGGCAATTCAGCGAGCAGATTCGTACTCGTCTAGCCGAGGCCAGTTTTGAAGAAAAACAAAAGATCTTGCAATTGGTGATCGAGCGAATTATAGTAGGAGAAGAGGTGCTGGAAATTCGACACATTATTCCGTTACACCAGTCAGCAGAAGGCTCCTTGATTTTGAGAGTTGGGGAAAAGGGGGAGCTTGGGCCACCAGGGCCGGGCCTTCGCCCATTGTGTTCGGATGGTATGCACGACGCACCGCTGGCGTGGGGTCTGTGGGAAAACCTCTTTTAGGGCCGCAATCAAGCCGTCATTGCCGTCCCTCACCGCTAAATCGAGACCAGTGACCCCACGCTTTCGTAAATCACCCAGTAAGGCCGCCCAGCCTTCCTTACTTTCTTCGGCCGAGAGCCGCAACCCCAGCACCTCCTTGTCGCCGTTTTGGTCCACTCCCAAGACCGCCAGCACCACCATCCGGCGGGTGCCCTTTGGGCGTTGCTCGCCGTGACGAACATCGTAGTAAATACCGTCCGGGTAGAAAATCCGCCAGTGGTCCTTGAGGGGGCGCTCTCGCCACTCCTTGAACTGAGTTTCAAGGTCAGCATTGAGACGACTGACCGCACTTTTGGAAGGGGCCACGCCAATGAGTTGCTCGGCTACCTCGCCGACCTTGGCGGTGCTGACCCCGGCCACGAACATCTCTCGCAAACCTTCTTCGACCTGCGGCTCGTAGCGGGCAAACCGCTCGAAGAGTTGGCTGCGGAACACTCCTTCGCGGTCGCGCGGCACTAACAAATCCTCGATAACGCCCTGGGTGGTACCGAGGTCGCGGGTGTAATAACCGTTGCGATAGCCTAGCCTTTTCGCTTTTCGGTATGTTCGCCCCACGCGGTGCCCAGTAAGGCCAAGAGTTCCTCTTGCATTACCCTTTCGAGCAAAGCGCGCAAGCCCATGCGGGCCAGTTCACGGATACGCTGCTGGAACTCAGCCTGGCCTGGTAGCTCTTGAGGCTGCGACGCAGGCGGCTGAGATTGCTGAGGTGTGGTATGCTTTTTATTAGAAGCAGGCATAGACGTCTCCTTTCTATTGAGAAGGGTTGTTAATTGACAAAGGTCTATGCCCTTATTATTGCCTGTTTCTCTCCTTTTTCCTACTCAAAATCCGTTACACAACAAACGGGATTGCATCAGAACTTCGCCTGGATGGGCGACTAACTCGGCTAAGGCAGTCTCTACACTTGCTATCAAATCTTCAAACTTCTCGAAATAGCGGTTATGGGTCGCTTTACGCTTAATCCTGCGCCATAAATGCTCGATAGGATGGTAGTCCGGCGATTAGGCGGGCAGTTGGTAGACGCTCAAGCGCTCGGCGTGGGCGGCAATGAACTCTTTGGTCGCCCGGGCGGTGTGGTAACGCGCCCCATCCTGCACCACCATTATCTTCTGGGTGCTGGGGGTCTGTTCTAACACCCTCTTTAGAAATTCACAGTAACTCGCCGCATTAAACCGCTCACTATGACCACTGTAAAAGAGTTGGCCTGTGAAATAATCGAGCATACCAAAGACTTTGTAAGCTTTACGAATGCCCGTAGTCGCCACCACCGGTTGCTGACCCTTTATGGCCCAGGTATAGGAGAGCGAACCCCACTGGGCAAAACTGGCTTCATCACCGAACAAAAGCAAGGCTTTTTGTTCCCGCGCCTCCTTTACAAGCTGGGGCCATTCCTTTTCCAGCCATTCGGTTCGCCGCACCGGGTCAAGATGATCGCTGATGAAGCAGGCTT
>CADDZM010000380.1 GCA_902812345.1 Chloroflexota bacterium
GAGCCGTTTAGCAATCGGTTCATTGAGTACGGAACGCCTGTACTTAGGTGTCCAGACCAGATGATATTTAAGACTGTAAACAGCACCGGCATTACGTCTGTATCGAGTTTCATTCATAGAACAATTATACTAGATTGGTAGGTATCTGTCAGCTGTATAATTGTTCTACCTTGCGAGTTGGTCTAACTCGCTAACGCGAGAAAGGAGTGAGGCTTCCTCTGTCACCCCAGGGAGACAGTCCCCGCCTCACAACGTTTATGGAAATATCTCACCTGAAACCTAGAAAAGCGGTATAGTCATGGCAGAATTGCTAAACCAGGCTTCCGACCAGCCTCAAGACCTCAAACCTTTGAAGATTTTGATAGTCGCGGCGGAAGCGGCGCCTTTTGCAAAAGTCGGCCATGTCGCCGAAGTCACAGGCTCGCTGCCGGTGGCCCTGCGTGAACTGGGACATGATGTCAGGCTGGTCATGCCGCGTTACGGGCGAATAGACCCGGCCAGGTTTGACCTCAAGCCGGTTGCGCCGCTCCAACAACTCTCCGTCCAGGTCAGCCGGGGCCACGAAACGGTTTATATCACCGAAGGCACTATCGGCGACGCAGGCGGGCAGGTGCCGGTCTACTTTGTTAATAATGACAAATATTTTAACCGCGACGGCATCTACAGCTACCCTGACGACGACGAGCGTTTTATCCTTTTTTGCCGCTCCGTCCTGGAAATGCTGCCCGCGCTCGAATGGCAGCCCGATATTATTCATTGTCACGAGTGGCATACCGCGATTATCCCGAACTGGCTTAAATCTATTTACCTTGACCAGCCTTTTTATAAGAATATTGCCAGCGTTTACACCATTCATAACCTGGCTTTCCAGGGTATTTTCGGCTACCGCGTCCTGGAAATTGCCGGGATTGGCGAATATAGCTTTGTCTATCCGCAGCGCGAAGACCAGCCGAACGTGGTCAGCCTGATGAGCCTGGGCATCGAGAGCGCCGACGTTATCAGCACGGTCAGCCCGACCTACGCCCAGGAAATTTTAACCCCACAGTACGGTGAACGGCTCGACAAGATTTTACGAGAGCGACAGGCCGACCTCTACGGTATCCTCAACGGCATTGACACAACCCATTTCGACCCGGCTACCGACCGCTTTCTGGCCGCGAACTTTAACGAAACCAGCCTGGATAAACGGGTCGAGAATAAACTCGACTTGCAAAGAGAAGCCGGATTGCCCCGGAATCCCGGCGTGCCGGTTATCGGCATGATTAGCCGCCTGGCGAACCAGAAAGGTTTCGACCTGCTGGCCCAGATTATCGAGCCGCTGATGCAACTCGATGTGCAATTTGTCCTGATGGGGACCGGCGACCACCTCTACCACGACCTTTTCCGGCAGGTGGCGCAGCGTTACCCCGACAAGGCGGCCTATTTCATGACCTTTAACACCCCTATCGCTCAGAAAATTTACGGCGGCAGCGACCTTTTCCTGATGCCGTCCCGCTTCGAACCCTGCGGCCTGGGCCAGATGATTGCTATGCGCTATGGCTCTATCCCGGTCGTGCGGCAGACCGGCGGCCTGGCCGATACGGTCAAGGATTTGGACCCGGCCCACAATACCGGGAATGGCTTTACTTTTCAAGAATACGATTCAATGTTACTCTATGGGGCGATTGTGCGGGCGCTGGAAACTTACAAGTATCCTGAAGTCTGGCACAATCTGATGGCGCGGGATATGATGGCCGATTACAGTTGGCGAGCCTCGGCGGCGCAGTACGTCGCTCTCTACCACCGGGCCCAGGCCGTCCACCGGCAGAACTGATTTTATTTTTAGCAAGGAGCGAATTTGGCTAATACCGTTTACCAGTTACCCGAATTTATTACCAGGCTGGCGAAAGAGGAGCGCCAGTTGTTTGACCGCCTTTTCAGTGTTGATGCCGCCCAGGCCAGGATGGAAATTCCGCCGAGCATGTATGCTTACTGCGAGAAATTCTTTGGGTCCGTCGAAGCCGTGCTGCACCAGCGTCCCGTGAAAGTCACCAATAAAGTTACCCTCGATACCTCTATTTTTAACGCTTTACGCAGCAAGCGGCCGCAGTCCTACAATACCGCGGCCCTGGAAGACCTTATCGAGTCTGAGAGGAAGTACGACCCTTTCGTCAATCCGCTGGAAGGCACTTCCGCTGATAGCTTCGACCGGATTTATGGCGAATACAGCCTGACAGCCTCGAATATCGCCAAGTTCGATACCTGGCACAGCGTGGTTATTTTCAACGAGTACAATCCCCTGAAATTCGGTCCCGCCGAAATCGTAGATTATCTTATGACTGCCCGGGCCTGGGCCGAGGAAGTCCAGGAGCAGGACGACAAAGCTCGCTACTTTTTCTTTTTATGGAACTCGCTTTTCCGGGCCGGAGCCAGCCTCGTCCACGGCCACGCCCAGATGACGGTCGCCCGCCAGCAGCATTACGGCAAGGTCGAGCGGTTGCGCCGGGACAGCCTGGATTATACCCGCCAGTACCGCCGCAGCTTCTTTAATGATATGGTGCAGGCCCACCGTATGCTCGACCTGACCGCCACACCCGCCGACCGGGTGGTTGCCTTCGCCAGCCTGACGCCCATCTCCGAGCGCGAAATCTGGCTGGTCAGCGATTTGTGGTCGCCGGAACTGGGCCTGGCCCTCTATCACGCCCTGGCTTACTACAAAAGCGTGGGGGCGGTCGCCTTCAACGTGGGCGCGCTCTTGCCGCCGATTGGCCCGACTCCAGGCCGGGAGGATTGGGGCGATTTCCCGGTGATTTTGCGGCTGGTGGACCGGGGCGACCCCCAGGCCCATTCCAGCGACATCGGCGCGCTCAATCTATTTGGGGCGACGCCGGTCGTCAATGATCCGTTTGAGGTAGCGCGCGGCTTCCAGAAGTATCTTCAAACAGCCACTAATCCCAACCAGGCTTAGACCATGCAAGTCGAGGTGGCGGCGTTTGTGCTTTCCGAGAAAGGTCAGGCCGCCCTGGCCGAACTGATAGCCCAGCCCGCCGCCCTCTCCCAAAGCCGGCATTTAGCCACCCTGACCCGCCTGCGCCGCCGCTTTAGCCCTGAACAGGCGGCGGGCTTGCTTGAAGCCGCTACCGCCCGCCTTAAAGCCGTGCAGCAGGGCAAGTTCAGCCGGGCTTCCGCCATGTTCTTCACGCGCACCGGATTGGAACAGTCCAGCGGCGAGCACATTGCCACCCACCGGGCCGCCCGCTTTGCCCGGAATTTGCCGCCCGGCAGCCGGATAGCCGATCTCGGCTGTGGGATTGGCGGGGACAGCCTGGCCCTGGCCGAATATTTTCCCGTGACCGGCGTTGACCTTGACCCGGCCCGGCTGCTTTTCGCCACGGCTAACCTCGAAGCTTACCACCGCTCCAACAATTTTTCCGCCCTCGAAGCCGATATAAACCATTTCGACCCGGCGTTTTACCAGGGTCTTTTCTTCGACCCGGCCCGCCGCACTGAAGAAGGCCGCCGCCTTTTCTCGGTAGAGGATTACACCCCGCCGCTTTCGATAATCAAAGACTGGCTGCCTGGCGTGCCGGATATAGCCGTGAAAATTGCGCCCGGCGTGAAATACGACGAGCTTGCCGGGTACGGCTGCGAGGTGGAAATCATTTCCGTGCGCGGCGACGTAAAGGAGGCGGTGTTGTGGTTTGGCCGCTTGCGCTCCCTGGACACAACGGGCCGCCCGGTCTCCCGGCGAGCGACTTTACTTCCCGGCGAATTTACGCTCACCAATATTGTAGAAAAGCCGCCCGTAGCAGTCGAAATGCCCGGCCAATTTCTTTACGAGCCGGACGGGGCAGTTATCCGGGCGGGGCTGGTTGAAGAACTGGCCTTGCAAATCAAGGCCGTCAAACTGGACGAGGATATTGCCTTTTTGACCTCGGATAACCTTGTTTCAACGCCTTTCGCCCGGTCGGTTAAAGTCCTGGAAAGCCTGCCTTTCAACCTTAAAAAACTTAATCAGCGCCTGAACGAACTGGGAATTGGCCGGGTAGTGGTTAAAAAACGAGGTTCTCCCCTTGACCCGCAGGAGTTGGAACGAGCCTTGAAGCTCAAAGGACCGCGTGAGGTTGAGAAAATCATTGTTTTGACCCAGGTCAGGGGAACTCATACCGCCCTGATTTGCGAAGCTGCCAATAGCGGGGCTACCAGTAGCGGGGCTACCAGTAGCGAAGTGACGAACCATGAACAAGACTGACCGGTTGCTGGCGATTGTCCTCAAACTGCAAAGCAGCGGCGGCATGCGGGCGGAAGACCTGGCCGCCTTTTTCGAGACTTCCAAACGCACGATTTACCGCGACATCCAGGCGTTGAGTGAAGCCGGGGTGCCGGTAGTCGCCACGCCCGGCCAGGGTTACGCCCTGGTAGAAGGCTATTTCCTGCCGCCGCTCAGCTTTAGCAGCGACGAGGCGATTATGCTGCTTCTCGGCGCGGAATATTTGGCCCAGAACTTTGACGACCGCTACCGGGACGGCGCGAAGGCCGCCGCTTTGAAAATCGAGGGCGTGCTGCCGCAGAACCTGGCAAAAGAGGTGGGTTATCTAAAAGGCAGCTTTCGCATGGTCACGCAACCTATTGAAAACCCCGACTTACTCAAGGAGTTGCGCCGGGCCGTCCTAGAACGCAAGACGATAAAGTTTCGCTATCACGGACGCGCCGCTGAGCCAGGCCACGAAACCGCTACTGAGCGCGAGGTTGACCCCTACGGCTTGATTTTCGTCGAGGGTATCTGGTATCTGCCGGGCTTCGACCATCTCCGCCAGGATGTCCGTAACTTCCGGCTGGACCGGGTGGAAAATTTAGTTTTCACCGATAATACTTTCACCCGCCAGCAGGGTTTCGTGCTTGGCAAAGTTGATACCGCCGATGCCCGCAATATCACTGTCCGGCTGCTTTTCGTGCCGGAAGCGGCCCGCTGGGTGCGGGAAACCCGCTATTTCTACATAACCGGCGAGGAGGATACACCCGAAGGACTCGTGGTGACGCTCAAGGTCCGTCACGAACGCGACCCGCTCAACTGGATTTTAAGCTGGGGATGGCGGGTGCGGGTGCTTGAACCGGAGTCGCTGGTCGGGGTTGTCCGGGACGAAGCAGAAGCAATTTTCAAGCAATATAAAAACCGGGTTTAGCTACTGACATAACGTTGTCACAGGGGGTTGGTAGACTGAAAGTGTAAATAAGTTGACTCACTTAACCAAAAGAAAGGAAAGCACCCTATGACAACCTCGACTATCAACCCTGTCCTCGATTTCGTGGTTTTTTACTGCGCCGACCTCGACCAGGCCCAGGACACTTTTACGAAACTGGGTTTTGAATTTTACCCCGAAGAATCCAGCCCGAACTTCCGCCAGTTCAAAGGCGTACCGGGTGGCCCGGCCTTCGGTTTGAGCCAGGCCGGTGAAAATACGCCGCCCGCCGGAACGGCCCAGGTCTATTTTGAGACTGAATTGCTCGAAGACCTGCACCGGCGGAC
>CADDZM010000381.1 GCA_902812345.1 Chloroflexota bacterium
CAAAAGTCTCTTAAAATAACTTCCTGGTTTCAGAAAAAACAAAAAGCCCCGGCAAACAGGGGCTTTTTGTTTTTTCTTCTACCTTCTATTTCTTTCTACCTTCTATTTCTTTCTACCTTCTATTTCTACTTTGCCAGCCAGAGTGCGTGCCGGATTTGTTCAAGGTAAGAGCGCGTGTAGGTGTTGAGGGTTTCGGCTAAATCCTGGATAGTGACGTGGCCGCGCTCCTGGTGGATGGCCCCCTTTAGCCACTGGATAGGCTCCAGGCTGGACAGCAGTTGGATATTAGCCTGGCGAGCTTCAAAAAAGTTACGCTGGGCTTCTTCCCAGGTCTGGCCTTTGTAATCGTGTTCGGTTGCCAGTTCATCCGGGTTAAAAGCCTGCAAAAACGGCTCGTCGTCATTTAAAATGGTATTGATGCGTTTGGTAGTTATCCGGTCGGCGTCATTTAAATAACATAGGATTTCTTTAACCGACCACTCGGTTTGGGACGGACAAAAATTGGCGTCTTCTTCGAGAACCCCCTCAATTTCGTCATTTAATTCCTTGGTAATTTCTTGCAAGCTGCTTAGCAGTTCCTTGCTATTTTCCGGGACTAACTTTTCCATTTTCTATGCTCCTGGGCATTTACAGTTAAGTACCCTTTTTATCATTATACATCACCGGCAAGTCTTCAGGCCGGTTTAAATTTCGAAATGAACGCATTTCAGGGTCTATTTCCGCGAGCTTTTGAGCCGGTACAAACAAGGTCTTTACATCGGCCAGCCAGCCCGCCATTTTTAGTGAGTTTGCGGCCAGCCGCTGCCGGATTGCCGGTAGACAATCCTTTGAGTAGACCGCGCACAACGGTTCGGCCCGGCCCTGTTCATTTAGCGGCACAACCGCCTGGTATCCCGGAACGAGCTTTACCAGAAAATTCAGCAAGGCCGGTTCCAATAAAGGCATATCGCAGGCCACCACTAAATTAATAACCGAGGCGCTGGCAGCCAATCCAGCTTCCAACCCACCCAGCGGCCCGCAATCCCTGTAATTATCCTCTATCAGGGGCAGCCCTGTCCACCCATAATCGGCGGGCCGGTTGGTACTGATAATTACCTCACCCGCAAGGGGCTTAACCGCCGCCAGGACCATTTCTAATATACGCGGTCCTCCCGGACTTAACCGTAATAAGGCTTTGTCGGTGCCCATCCGGCGGCTCTGGCCGCCCGCCAGGATAATCGCACCCGGCTTCAAAACCTGTGTCTCTGTCACAGCCTCACTTTACCTACTACAATTTTCAGACCAGAAATTCCTCTTAAAATATGCTACCATAAGGACCGTCCCTTATCAATTAATATCCATTGGTAGGCTGCCGTTAACCGGTAAAACCTTAAAATTTTAACAGAGGAGCGAAAAATGCCCCATATACATCCCGTTCCGGTCGAAGAGTCAACAGGCGCGGTCAAAGATTTATACGAAGAAATGAAAGCGGCCCGTGGAAATGTCCCCAACCTGTTCCAACTGCTCGGCTATTCCCCAAAAATACTTGGGCCGGCTATTGCCCTGGCTAATTTCGCCGGGTCAAGCGACAGCCGGGTCCCGGCCAACCTTAAACAATTGGCCTACCTGGCTACCAGCCGCCTCAATTATTGCCTCTACTGCCTGGAACGCCACGCTGTCGCCGGGGCTAAAGCTGGCCTGACCGCCGGACAAATTGAGCTTATTCTGGATCCAACGCAACCGGATTTGCTCGACAGCCCGCTTTTTGATGCCAGGGAAAAGTTAATTATCCAATACAGCCTGGAACTGACCATTAACGCAGGCGTGGAAGACGCTACCGCTGCCGCTCTCAAAGAGGTTTTTGACGACGAAGAATTTCTGGAACTGACCTTTGTAATTGCAACCGCCAGCATGTTCAACCGTTTAGCCGGTGGTCTGGCGGTAGAGCTTGAACCCGAATACATTCGTCCGGCTTAGAGCCTGGTTTTAAGCGATTCGCCAACACTTTTAATTTGTCTTAAAATAAGCTGAATTCACTTCAACTTTAAAAATTTCCCTTCTAGCGGAGTTGCGAAGATAAAGTAGCCAGGAAAGGTTTTTAATACTATGCTCTATTGCGTAGAGCTTTTACCCAACGTAACTATTAATACGGCCAATCGTTTGGCGGGCGAAGCCGCCGCCTATTTCGGCGAAAGCTTTAGCAGCCTGAAGCACCATCCCTTTTACTTGCTCCAGTTTGGCCCCGGGACATCTCCCGAGGCGGCTGAACAAGCCCTTCAACTGGCCGCTCAACGCCTCCTGGCCGACCCGGTCGCCCAGACTTACCGGGGTGGTCCGGTTGACCGGTTCTTTCACAACCTGACTGTCGAAAAGACCCCGGCCTTGATTCTGGCGGCCAACCGCCCCGGCGTTACCGACGCCGAGGGTGAAAGCGCGTTGCAGGGCTACCGGGTTATGGCCGCTTCGGGCGACTTTAACTTGCCGGAGTTGCAGATGATTCGGGCCGCCGCACTCTACTACCTTGAACTCGCGCCCGGCACCGCCGCCGGGAAATTGGCCGAATTCGCCCGCCTTTACCTGATTAACGACCTTGTCCAGGATTGCCAGGTCTTCGCGCCCGGCCAGCTTGACCCTGCTAAACTTATTAAGTTTACCGGCGGCCAGTTTAATTTTAGCCAGAGTAAGCCGCCCACCGTCACAACTATCCCGCTCAAAGACGCTGGTCCTGAAGACCTTGAAAAAATTTCCCGCGAAGGTCTGCTGGCCCTTAACCTGGCCGAAATGCAGGCTATCCAGGCATATTACCGGGGCGAACAGCGCGACCCTACCGATGTTGAACTGGAAACCCTGGCCCAGACCTGGAGTGAACACTGTGTACACAAAACCTTCAAAGCAGCCATTGACTACACCGAGTACGACCCGGACGGCCAGGTAGTAAAAGAAAGCGTCATTGACGGCCTCTTTAAGTCGCTTATTGCCGCCCCAACCTACCAGCTTAAAAAAGATTGGATTGTTTCGGCCTTTGTGGACAACGCCGGGATTATCAGCTTCGACCAGGATTATGATGTCTCGTTCAAAGTCGAGACCCACAACCACCCCAGCGCCCTCGAACCCTTCGGCGGGGCCAATACCGGCCTGGGCGGGGTTATCCGCGACGTTATGGCGGTATCGGCCAAACCGATTGCCTCGACCGATGTCTTTTGCTTCGGCGAACCGGATACGCCCGCCGAGAATATCCCGACCGATGTGCTGCCGCCCACCCGCATTTTCCAGGGTGTGGTGGATGGCGTGCGCGACTACGGTAACAAAATGGGTATCCCGACCGTCAATGGAGCCATCCTGTTCGACCGGGGGTTTCTGGCAAACCCGCTGGTCTTTTGCGGTACGGTCGGCCTGGCCCCCAAAGGCAAGCACCCGCGCAACCAGCAGACCGGGGACCGGATTGTCGTTATCGGCGGGCGCACCGGGCGCGATGGTATCCACGGGGCCACCTTTAGCAGCATCGAACTTGGCGGAGATGCCCAGGCTGCCGGGAGCGCCACCGGCCAGGCTGCCAGCGTGGTCCAGATTGGCAACCCGATTGAAGAAAAGAAAACGCTTGATTTGATGCTCAAAGCCCGCGACCGGGGCTTATATTCGGCTGTGACCGATTGTGGGGCGGGCGGGCTTTCCTCGGCTATCGGTGAAATGGGCGCGAACCTGGGAGTGCGGGTCGAACTGGCCGCTGTCCCGCTTAAATATGCCGGACTCGAACCCTGGGAAATCTGGGTCAGCGAAGCCCAGGAACGGATGGCGCTGGCGGTTCCCCCGGCGAACCTGCTCGAATTCCGCCGCCTTTGTGAGCTTGAAGGCGTTGAAGCCACCGACCTCGGCGAGTTTACGGATGATGGCCTGTTAACCCTGCTTTTCAACGGTGAAACGGTCGGCCAGTTAAAAATGGACTTTTTGCATCACGGCCTGCCGCCTCGCCGCATGACCGCTCGCTGGCAGCCAGGCGCCTCGAAAGCGTCCCAGCGCCACCCGCATCTCGAAAACAACCAGCCTTACCTGGGTTATGCCAGCGACCTGATGCGTATTCTATCCGACCCCAATGTCGCCTCGAAAGAAGCGGTTATCCGGGTTTACGACCACGAAGTGCAGGGGGCGACTATCTTGAAACCGCTGGTCGGCGTGGCTAATGACGGGCCGGGGGACGCGGCTATCCTGAAACCCCTGGCCGGGTCTAATCACGGCCTGGTTATCTCGAACGGCATCAACCCGCGTTACGGCCTCCTCGACCCCTATCACATGGCTGCTTGCGCTATTGACGAAGCTATCCGCAACGCGGTTGCCGTGGGGGCAAATCTCGACCTCATGGCTTTGCTCGATAACTTCTGCTGGGGCAACCCTGCGGTCCCCGAAAGGTTAGGCGAACTAACTCGCGCGGTCCTGGCTTGCCGCGATTACGCGTTGGCCTTTGGTTTACCCTTTATTTCAGGTAAGGATTCTCTGAATAATGAGTTTAGGGATATGTCTTCTGGTAGACGAGTCGCCATCCCCGGCACGCTCTTGATTTCAGCCTTCGCGGTTATGGAGGATGTAACAAAGGCCGTTTCGATGGACCTGAAAGAAGCGGGTAATTTGCTTTACCTGGTCGGCAAGACCAAACCTGAACTCGGCGGCAGTTATTACGCCAGGTTCCACCGACAGGTCGAAGGCGAAGTGCCGCAGGTTGAAGCAAGCGCGGCTCTCCGGACTTTCCAGGCCGTCCACAAAGCTATTCAGGGCGGTCTAGTCCAGAGTTGTCACGACCTTTCCGAAGGCGGTCTGGCCGTTGCCGCCGCCGAAATGGCTTTTTCAGGCGGTCTTGGCGTCCGGTTTGACCTGACTCATGTACCCTACAGCGGCCCTAAAAACGACCGCACCAACGCGGCCCTGCTCTTTAGCGAGTCGCCTTCTCGCTTCCTGGTTGAGGTTGAACCGGGCCATAAAGCAGCTTTTGAGAAAGCCATGCAGGGTTCAACCTTTGCTCAAATAGGCCAGGTACTGGCTGAGGACGAGTACACCGTAACCGGGCTTACCACGGCGACGGTTTTAAGAATCCATGCTTCAACCCTTAAAAAAGCCTGGCAAACTCCGCTGGTCGAGTTTGAATAAAACACGGCTTTCGCTTTAAACCATGTAAATTATCACGATACGAGGAAATCAAACTCAAAATAATTGTTTCAAGCGAAAGTCCTACAAAGGAAGAAAATGCCACAAAAAAAGGTAAAGGTGCTGGTCTTGCGGGCGGCGGGCATCAACTGCGACGCTGAAATGGTCGCAGCCTGGGAAAAGGCCGGGGCCGAGGTAGACCTCAGGCACATCAACGAAATCGCCGGTCCCCATGCCAGCGCCAATCTTGATGACTACGGCATCCTGGGTGTGCCGGGTGGGTTCGCTTATGGGGACTACCTGGGGGCGGGCAAGCTGATGGC
>CADDZM010000382.1 GCA_902812345.1 Chloroflexota bacterium
TGTAACTCCTTTTCCTCGACCGTTTCAACTGCGCCTTCTTCCAGCTTCGCGCCGCGCCGCCGCAGGGCGAACAGCGCCGCCAACAGCCCTACCCCCACCGTCACCACGCTGCCCAGGTAGCCCGTCAGTTCGTTGCGGGCGGCGGGCTGTGGGTTGACCGGCAGGCCGTACACTCCTGGCTGGTCGGTCAGGACGTAGAGCGACCGCAGGCTGCCCAGTTCCTTTTCGCCGTAAAGCGAGGCCGCCCCCACGCCCTGGCCTTGCAGGGTCGCCACGCGCTGCTTGCCCGCCGCCAGCATTTCGTCGTAAGCGCCAAAGCGGATGCTGTTAGTGGGGCAGGCTTTGGCGCAGGCCGGTTGCAGGTCGTTTTGCAGCCGGTCGTAGCAGAAAGTACACTTGTTGACCCGCCCGCTGGTTTGGTTATAACCGATTACCCCATATGGACAGGCCGCGATACAGTCGCGGCACCCGTTACACACATCTTGCTGGATATAGACCGTATCAAACTCGGTGCGGGTAATCGCCCCGGTCGGGCACACTTCCAGGCAGGGCGCGTCCGCGCAGTGCTTGCAAACGTCGCTCATCATGAGCCATTTGCCGGGGGCATTGACGGTCGGGCCGGGCTGCTCGATAAACTTGACGTGCCGCCAGTTCTGGGCGTTCAATTCACCCGTATTGTCGTAACTGTCCCCGGTGAAGGGAATAATCTGGCTGTCAAGCTGGTTCCACTCCTTGCAGGCCACCTCGCAGGCTTTACAACCGATGCAAACGGTGGTATCCGTCAGGAAGGCTACTTTTGAAGGTGTTTTAGTCTTTTGCATGTCATACTCCCAGCAGGTTGGGGTGAATTTTGGTAAAACCCTGTTCCTGGGTCCACAATTCCAGGGGCAGGGCGCACAGTTCGTCCACCAGGTCCACGGCCCGCCCGTCCTTGCGGTAATCCACCGTCACCAGGTAATGCTGGCAACTCCGGCAGGCGTCTACCCGCAGGTGGGGCAGCGTATCGGTGGCCTCGAATATTGCCAGCTTTGCCAGGCGTTCCTCGCCGCAACTCGCGCAGCGGCGGCGCGGGTATTTCCAGGCGCGGGAACAACGGGCGCAGACCAGGTGGCAGGCCGAGCTATACTCGCTCGCTTCAGCCAGGGTCTTGCACTGGGGCAGCCCCCAGCACCAGGGGCAGCGCCTTTCCTCGCCCGTTAAGGGGCTGCTGACAGCGCTTTCCAGGTCGACCGCTTCCAGGACGGGTCCGAGTGTCGCCCGCGCCAGGAAAAAGGCCGCGTCCGGGCTGCACCCGGCCACCTGGGGCATAGGAATATCGGCGAGATAGGCTTGCAGCAGGTCGGGATAGACTTCCGGGGCGTCGGCCAGGGCCGCCAGCGATTGAGCCAGCAGGGCCGGCCCCTCGCGCCGGGCTACCTCGCTTAGCGGGGCCGGCCGGCCGTTTTCCAGCGCCCAGGCCGCGATTGCAGGCGGTTCGGGCCGGTCTTGCCGGGTCTTTTCCCAGGTGTGCGCTTGAATAGGAGCTAATTTCCGGTAGAAACCGAGCATTTGAGCTGCAAAGGGGTACTTTTCGGCCAGGAAAGCGGCTCTTTCGGCTCGTTCCGGCCAGGGATTGGCCTGGTTTTCGGCCAAAGACCCCTCGTTAGGGTTGGTCAGGCTGGCTGTCATGGCTACACCGGCTTTCCACTGCCGATTTTCTCGACATTGACCAGGAAGCTCTTGAACTCCGGGGTGCGGGCGTTGATGTCCCCCACGTAAGGCGAAAGCGAGTTCGCCATCCAGTGGTCGCCCCTGTTGATACCCACGAAGCCCCAGTGGATGGGGATGCCGATTTGATAGACCTGCTTGCCGTCCAGGTCCACCGCGCCGAGCCGGTTCGTTACCAGCGCCCGGACCTCGATTTTGCCCCGCTTGCTGAAGACCCGTATCATGTCGCCGCTCTGGATGCCCTTCTCTTTAGCCATGGCCGCCGGGATTTCGGCAAACGCTTCGGGTTGGAGTTTGACCAGGTGCGGCACGTTTTGAGTCACGTAGTGTTCGTGTTCGGTCAGGCGGTAAGTGGTCGCCACGTAGGGATAATCCTTAACCTTACCGAAACTATCCAGGGTCACGCCGCTGTAGAGGAAGGCCACCGGCGAGGTCGAAACTTTGGGGTGCAGGGGGTTCTCGATAGGTGACTCCATCGGCTCGTAGTGTTCGGGGAACGGCCCGTCTATCATGGAAGTCGCCGAGAAGAAGCGCCCGGTCCCCTCGCCGGTCATGATGAAGGGCAGCCAGCTCTCCGGCTTGCCCGGCTCCATGTCCGCCGGGTAGTCCGGCACATCCCCGACCCACTTCTTCTGGGCAGGGTCCCACTTGATACCCGTCCGGCTGGGGTCCCAGGGGTTGCCCATGTAATCGGCAGAAGCGCGGTTATAGAGGATGCGGCGGTTGGCGGGCCAGGACCAGGCCCAGTTGTGGAAGAAGCCCAGGCCGGTCG
This sequence comes from Chloroflexota bacterium, assembly GCA_902812345.1. GTDB lineage: Bacteria > Chloroflexota > Chloroflexia > Chloroheliales > Chloroheliaceae > 54-19. The sequence goes on from CADDZM010000382.1 coordinate 2,480, forward strand.
GGTCGTCCGTGCCGCGCCGGGCCATCAGGCCGCCGGGGGTGGGGGCGGTCTGGGGGTAGCTACCGGCGTAAAGCCAGTCGCCCGACGAAGTTGTGCCGTCGTCTTTCATGGCAGCGGCGAAATTCGCCAGGCGCTGCTTGCTGGTCAGGTCCCAGCCGTTGATTTCCTGGGCCAGTTCGTCCAGTTCCGGTTTACGCGGGTCCTTGTAGTTCATGGTCACGGCGCGGATGGGGTCGGGGAATTTCCCGCCCTCTTTGGCGTACAGGTCGCGGATACGCAAGAACAGGTCGGCAAAGATCCAATGGTCGTGCCGGGACTGGCCGTCTGGCGGGATGGCCGCTTCTTTCCACTGGGCCCAGCGCCCGCTGTTGGTAAAAGAGCCGTCCTTCTCAATCCAGTGGGTGGCCGGAAGCATAAAGACCTCGGTGTTGACCGTCTTGGGGTCCACCCCCGGCGCGTGCCAGAACTCCGAGGTAGCAGTGGGGAAGGGGTCGAGTACGGCCATCCATTTCAGTTTGGAAAGGGATTGGATAACCCGGCCCGAATCCGGCCCGATGCTGACCGGCGACATGCCGGACGCGAAGAAGCCCTGCATCTTGCCGTTCAGAGCCTGGTCGAAAAGGGTCAGCCAGGATGAATTGCTGGCCGGTTTAGGTACGTAGTTGAAAGCGAAGTCGTTGTCTTTGGTGGCGGCATCCCCGTACCAGGCTTTCAAGAGGTTTATCAAGAACTTCTTGTAGTTGAGGCCCAGGAAGTTCCACGAATCGGGCCGCAGCTTTTTGGCGGCATTGGCCTTCACGTATTCGTCAATGGTCTTCTGGCCGGGGCCGGGAATGCGGAGATAACCGGGCAGGCTTTCCCAGGAAAGGGCGTGGTCGGTGTTGCCCTGGATATTGGCGTGGCCGCGTTCGGCGTTCATCCCGCCGCCCGGCATACCCATATTGCCGAGCAGGAGTTGCAGCAGCGAGGCGCAGCGTATCATCTCGCCGCCGGTGGTGTGGTGGGTCAGCCCGACCGCGTAAACCATGGTCATGACCTTGTTCGGCTGGCCGGTTTCCCCCACCAGTTTGGCGATTTGCAGGAACTGTTCGGCCGGGATGCCGGTTATTTTGGCCTGCATCTCCGGAGTGTAGCGGGTGTAGTGGCCTTTTAGAAGTTGGAAGACCGAGCGGGGGTTTTGCAGGGTGGGGTCAACTTTGGCGTACTGGTCGCCCTTGTCGTTTGGCGCGTCCAGGTCGTAGCCCCAGGTAGACATGTCGTAGGAGCGTTTGGCCTCGTCGTAACCGGTAAAGAGGCCGTCCTGAAAGCCAAAGCCATCTTTTATCAGGAACGAGGCGTTGGTGTACCTTTTGACGTACTCCTCGTTGTAGAGCTTGTTCTGGATGATGTAGCTTATGAGCGCCCCGAAGAAAGCAATGTCCGTGCCGGTGCGAATGCGGGCGTAAATATCGGCCACCGCCGAGGTGCGGGTAAAGCGAGGGTCAACGTGAATGATTTTGGCTCCGCGCTTGGTTTTGGCGTCCATAAACCAGCGGAACCCTACAGGATGGCACTCAGCCGGGTTTGCGCCCGTAATCAGAATGAGGTCGGTATTTTGAATATCCCGCCAGTGATTGGTCATAGCGCCCCGTCCGAATGATGCGGCCAAACTGACCACAGTGGGGCCGTGTCAGGTACGGGCCTGCTGTTCGACGTAGACGAGGCCCAGCCCACGCAGTATTTTGGCGCTGAGATACCCTTCCTCGTTGCTGAAAGCCGCGCCGCCCACGAAGCCGATACCCTCGGTGCGGTTGACCAGGTTGCCCGCCGCGTCGGTCGCCACGAAGGAGCTATCGCGGGCGTCTTTGACGTTCCGGGCCAGCTTGTCCAGCACGAAATCCCACTCCACCTCTTTCCATTCGGTGGCCTGAGGTGCGCGATAAAGCGGCTTTGTCACCCGGCGGCTGCTGAGAGCAAGCTGGTGATTGGTCGCCCCCTTGGGACAGAGCGTGCCCTGGTTGATAGGGCTGTCCGGGTTGCCCTCGATTTGCAGTATTTTATCGTTACTGACGTAAACGAGGGTGCTGCACCCCACGGCGCAGTAAGGGCAAAGGGAATGGACCTCTTTAGCGTTAGTAATGCGTAATTCCTGCTTGATGGATTTAGCCTGGGCCGTATCGAAGCCGAGCGCCGACACCGCTACCACGCTGGTCCCGGCCGCTCCCACTTTCAGGAAGTCCCGCCTCGACAGTTTATTCATGCCAATAACCTCCCCTACTCCTAAAGCTTTTAAGCATCCGTGTCTGTTCGACCTGAAAGCAAAGCAAAACCGCCATAGAACATTTTTACTCTTTTCACAATGCTTCTGGCCCGCACCTCGGCTTTTTCCTCATTCGTTTAGGCCGGAAAACGTCCTATGACCGTGTTATATTCTTTCTGAACTTCGCCTGTTGCCAGTTTAGAGTAGATTTCTAGCGACTGGCGGCTGGTATGGCTGGAATATGCTGAATAAGCGCATCGTCTATCCCCTGTTTTTTCAGCCAGGTTAACAGGAAGTGCCGCAATTTGTGCGTTGAAATTGGTCGGGCCAGCCCAGCTAACTGAGATAGGATGCTGTTGCCGAATTCTCTGACTTACTTCAGTTTACCGCAAAGGCTCGTTTTGATTGAGCCTAAAAAATGAATTCAGCAATAGTATCAGCATAGGTCCGAAAACCTACGCCAGAGTACCTTTACTCTAATTTATTCGGTTTAATCTTTTACACTTTTGGGGTTACGCAGAGGCCGCAACTGGCCTTTTTGCACTGCCTCGCTCAATTAAAAGGAATAGCGGCCCAGCATATTACAGTGAGCAAAGCCTAATGGCGACAATTGGGCCACATCTTCGGCTTTGACTTCAATCTTTCTTTCCTTTCGGGACTGGTCCAGGGCTACTTCCATATATTATATTGTATATTATGTTGTATAGAATTTCAAG
>CADDZM010000383.1 GCA_902812345.1 Chloroflexota bacterium
TCCTGCGGGAAATAAAGGCCGCCCGGTAAGTCGCGGGCCAGGAAAGGTTCCTCCCGCTGCAGGTCAGCCGGGGTTAACACCTCGACCTTGACCTGGGCCGCCCGCAATCCGTCCATGGTCGCCGCCATATTCGCCAGTTGGGCGTCCGTCTCCGCCACCACGATACCGCCTTTTGGCTCAAACTCGAAGTCATCCGGCAGGGTTCCGGCCAGTTCCTCCCAGAGTTGCCGCCCCAGTTTTGCCAGTTCCATTTCCGGGCCGGGCGCTTTGTCCGATAGCAATACATTCCCCTCGCCCGAACCGCTGGTGCCGTTGGCGATGCTGCCCCGCTCGACTAAAACCACCCGCAAGCCGCCTTTCGCCAGAAAATAAGCGCAGGCGCTACCTACAATTCCCGCTCCCACAATTACCACGTCCGCTTGCATCCTGTTCGCCTGCTTCCTGTAAAAATTCGGCTGCCTTTCCTCTTGAAACAAGGCTAATTTTCTATTGATACCGCCAGAAAAGCAAATCTTCAGGTTCGGCCCTACCCGGATTTAAGCGGTTAAAAACTTCTCCCGCTCGCCAATTCCTAACCGCTTCAGTGGTCCCGCCCGTGGAAGGCGGCGCAACTTCAGCCCCAGGACTCACTTTACCCCTGGGCTGGCAACAATAACGGCCCCCTCAAAACTGGCAAGAGCACGTTAAACCCCGTTAGGAACCCTAAAACCACCTCCACTGCCGGATAAAAGACTCTTTATCCAGCCGATTTTTAGTAACCCTGGCACTGTTATTGTTATGACAGAAGTGGAAGCGCTGTTAGCTGGCTTTGTATTCGCGCCTTTTTAGCTCAAAGAAGCCGCCAAACACTTTTGCAAATACCCATAACACCAGAAGGAAAAATACAAAGAGATGGCTTAGGGGTCAGTTAGTTTCTTTAGGGGTTAATTTGTGCAAAGTTTATTTACTTTGTTCTCAAAAGAAGCATTATCAAGGCTTAAAAGACACCAGCTTTTCAGCTTAATTTTTGCTTATCGCTGGCTTGCCCTTTTACCTCCGGCCATCAGTTTATTATTGACGCCTGGGGATAAAAAAATCCCGGCTATTCTTTTAATAATCGCCTTCACCGACGCGCTCCTGCAAACTACTATTTACTTTAAAATTCGCCCCCTGGTTAAAAAAGCCTATATTTATACCAGCGCTAATTCACAGGCCTACCGGGTCTCGGTTGGTTTTTTTATTGTAATAGGGTTATTAGTTTCAGTTTTCTTGAACAGTATAGAGAGTAATAACTTTTTTCTATACTCGTTAAGCGTGGTATTCTGTTGCGCTTTTTTCTATGGGCCGGTTGGCTCATTAGCCAGCGCTTTCATTATCGGCGCCGGGCATCTTGCCGCCAGAATAAGTACCGCCATGGTTGCCCTGGACCAGCTAAACTGGCCCGTGGAACTTAACTTCCTGGCCTTACTGTTTATTGTAGCGGGTTTATCCGGCTATTTAATGGTTATTTCCGACCAGCTTCATAAATATGCCGTTATCATTGAACGCTACCGGGGAACCCTGGAGCAACAAAATGAATCATTGGAACAAACTAACCACCAGCTCGAATACCTCAGCGATTTTAACCGGGTTCTAAAGCAGGGCAGCAGCCTGGCTGAAGTGGAACACCTGGCCGTTAATTACTTATCCAGGCTGGTGCTTGCCAGGAAAAGATTGTTTGAAACTTCTCCGTATAAAGATGGATTTCAAAACCTTGAAGGGCAAGTCCAAATATTAAACGGCAAGAAACTCGAAGAGTGGTTGGCCTCGGCGCGCCAAAAGCCTGAGTTGCCGGTGTGGAGCGGCCAAAAGCTAATAAGAAATGTCACCGGGGTCTTAGAAGTCGAAAACGAGAAGGGAAGTTTCTGGCTGTTAAATCTTATTTATAAGGAAGAACGGTTAGGGGCGCTAATCCTTCTTCAAAATCCCGCCTATTTTAAAACCAACCGCAACCTTGAAATTGAAGAGAAACTCCTTATATCCTTGCTCGGCGAACAGTTAGCTAACCACCTGGGCAGTTTAAAACAAAACCAGGCTCTTGCCGTAGAAGCCGAACGGGCAAGATTAGCGATGGATATGCATGATATTGTTGCCCAATCCCTTTTCGGCATTGCTTATAATTTAGATGCTAGCCTGAAGCTTTTTGATAAAAACCCCCAGGGTTCCTATCAGCGCCTTTCAAGCCTTAAAAGTCTGGCCTTTGAAACTTTAGGAAGTGTCCGGGCCATTATTAATGACCTCTCCAATGAAGAAGAAACTGAAATTGATTTTGTAAGCTTCCTGGACTCTTACCTTAAAAATGCCGGTAAACTTTACCCTTTCAAAATATACCTGCATATTAAAAACCTGCCGGGAATACCAAACTCCCCTATCCGGTTCGAACCGGATGTGCAAAAAAACCTTTACCGCATCATTCACGAAACCTTATCCAATGCCGCCAAGCATTCCCAGGCTTCGGAAGTTAATTTTGAAATATTCAGGAACAAAAATGAAGTGAGAATAATAATCAGTGATAATGGAACTGGCTTTAACTTGAACCAGGCCCAAAATAGTTACCTTGCCTCTAATAATAGCGCTGTGAAAGAACGGGCTACACCGGGCGGCATGGGGTTAAAAAACATGCGGGAACGCACCAAACAAAGCGGTATAAATTTAGTTATTAATAGCGCGCCGGGAAGCGGCACAAGTGTTATCCTTGATGTACCGCTTCCAGGTTAGGGTTGCGGCATAAACGCTGCTTCTAATTTTTAGAGTTGTAGTTTTAATAGAATTGGAAGGTACATCCACCGGGTAGGGATGATTGGCCGGGGTTCAACCGGGTTTTCAATTAGAAGGATTAGACACGGGATTATGAACAATTTTAATTCAGATTATACCTATGCCCACCACCAAAGTGAAGTGGGTAGCCCCAGGATAAGAATGATGATAGTTGATGATCACGAGATAGTCCGGAAGGGCCTGGCGATGGTTATTGGACTGGAACCTGATATTGAGGTTTGTTGCGAGGCCGGAAGCGGCGACGAAGCGGTAAAATCAATCCGCCAGCTTTCCCCCGACCTGGTCCTGATGGATTATAAAATGCCCGGAATGAGCGGGCTGGAAGCTGCCAGGGCAATCAAATCTATCTTGCCGGCCTGTAAAGTAATGATTCTAACGGGCGTGAATGCGGATTCAACAATTTTTGAAGCCCTCGAAAGCGGTATTGATGGTTATATCCTCAAGGAAGCGCCTCCCGACGAGCTTATCCGCGCCATCCATATCGTAGCTTCAGGGCAGGCCTATCTTCACCCGGTCGTTACTCGTAAAGTTTTAAGTAATTTGAGCCGCTCCCTAAATCAAAACTATAATTCCCCGGCGGTTTCAAATAGCAAACTCAACCCCCCTGGCGTGATAGATAATAAAGATAACCAAAGCGGCCCCAACTTCGACTTTGGCATTCCCCAACCGGCGGCAGCTCCGGTTGAGAAGTTGACCGAACGAGAAATTGAGGTGCTTAAAGAAGTAGCCCTGGGCCAGAATAACCGGGAGATTGCCGAAACCCTGGTGGTTAGCGAAGAAACCGTCCGGACTCATTTAAAAAGCGCCTTTCGCAAACTGGGTGCAACCGATAGAACCCAGGCCGTAGTCATAGCGCTCAAGCACCGGATTATTTCTATTTAATACAACTTTTGCCTTGTTCATAAAAAATTGAACCGGGCATACGGGCTAAAAGCAGTTTTCGAGCTTAAAAGCAAGAGCCATATTTTGAGAACAAGAAATGAATTTAAAAGGAGTGCAGCTCGGTGGTTACCGGCTAATTGATTTAATTGGCCGAGGCGGCATGGCCGAGGTGTGGTTAGCCGAACAAGTAGCTCTTAACCGTAAAGTTGCCATTAAAGTTATCCTGGAAGCAACCGAAGAAATTGATGTACAAAAACAGGTGGCGCGTTTTACGAGGGAAGCCCAGACCCTGGCCCGCCTTGACCACATCAATATTTTGCCCATTATTGATTCTGGCAGCGCCCAGGGTTATCTCTACCTGGTTACTCCTTTTGTGCCGGGCGGGAGCTTGCTGGAATTATTAAAGCGCGATTGGGTCACCCAGGCCCAGGCTTTGGATATAACGGAAAATATCCTGGCCGGGCTAACCTACGCCCATCAAAAAGGAGTTATTCACCGCGACCTGAAACCGGGTAACATTCTTTTACGCGATGATGGACAGGCCGTAATAGCCGATTTCGGGGTTGCCAAGATTGAAAATGATAATTTATCCCTGACCTTGCATGGTATGATTCTCGGCTCGCCCGAATATATGGCCCCCGAACAGTTTTTGGGCCAGACCTACTACAGCAGCGACCTTTACTCTTTAGGCGTTTTGTTATACCAGATGTTTACCGGCCAGCTTCCCTACAAAGGTAATTCCGCTACCGAAGTTGGCATGCGGCATCTCAATGACCCCATTCCCTTACCGGACCGCCAGGTTCCCGAGCCTATCGCTCAAATTTTAATTAAAGCTTTACAAAAAAAACCGGGGAACCGCTTTGCCGCCGCTCAAAATATGCGGGCGGCTCTTTCGCAGGCCAAAAAATTACTCTCCCCCCAGCAGTTGCAAAGCAAGCCGCCCCGGCCTCAAATAGACGAAAAAGTAGCTGCTTTCCCTACCAAAGTTATTCAACCTAAATTAGCCCTGAACAAAAAGACAACCCTTCCTTTTGCTAATAAAAAACCCGGGCCGCAACCGCGCAGTTCTACCCCGCCACCGCCGGCCCCGGCAAGCGGCAAACCTTCGGAGTTCCAGGCTGCCGGACTGCCGTTACCGCAAAAACCCCCTTTCCAGCCGACCCCGAATTTACCGGCCAACCGGGACCAGCCTCAAAGCGAAGCCGGCAGGCTGGAGAGGCCGCCTGTTAGCCAACACCCTGCCCCCTTTACACCAGGAAAAACCCCGGTTGTTGAACTCGCGGGCCGGGGCAATAGTAAACCTCTGCATAGTGACAATCTAACCCCTGAATCGCTTGGTGAGTTGAGTACCGGGAGCCTGCCGGTAATCGCGCCGGCGAAACCCAGGGCAAAGCAAAAGTTACCGTTAAAAATAATCCTGGGGGGTCTTATACTGCTGGCTATCTCGGTCTTGCTGGCTATTGGCTCAGTTGTTTTTTCCAATAAAGCGCTGCCGGGAATTTTTCAGAGCGCGCCAGGCCCGTCGCCCTCGTCTAGCCTCGCCAGGACGGCCCCAACTCAACCGGCGGAGGTTAGCCTTAGCGCACCCACCGGGGCGGCCCCCTCTAATAGCCCTGGGGAGGCTGCTTCCGCCCCTAACCCTTCTTCTACGCCTGCCCTTCCGGCTACGGCAAGCTTAAATTCGCCTGCCCCGGCTACGGCAGGCCCAACCTCCCGGCCTGCTGCCGCGGCTGTAAATACCACCTCCCCGCCC
>CADDZM010000384.1 GCA_902812345.1 Chloroflexota bacterium
ATCTTCTATGGCTGTCGCTCATGTTTTCCTCCTGGTTATTTTTTAAATTTGCAAAACCAGTTTAACATGAGTGACAGCCTTTTTCCTCCTCTTCAGTTCAAGTCCTTTTCTGTACGGTAATGAAGAAAGAATTAAATTTTAGTTTACTTTTCGGAATTCTCTTGCAAAGACGGCGGAGTTCTGATTTAATCTATCATGTGATAGATTAAAGTTAAAGGGCCGCCGCGACCGGGCCATCAGGACAGGCATTGACCAGACACCAGACAACGGAAGAAACCCAGAAAAATATTTTGCGGGTGGCGGAAACGCTCTTTATGGAGCTTGGCTACCAGGCAGTCAGCACCCGGCAGGTCGCCAGGGAGTGCGGTATTTCTCAGCCGACTCTGTACTATCATTTCGCCGACAAGCAGGAACTCTACGTGGCGGTTTTGCTGGAAGCCCTGCGCCGGATGAACATGCACCTTGACGAAATTACCGGGGAAAATAAGCTATCCATCGAGGAAAAACTGGGCCGAGTGGCGGTTTATATGTTGCGGCAAACCTACCACGACATAAACCTGCGGAACATGCTCCACGATATTGAATCGGAACTGGACGAGGGTTCCCGCTCGAAGGTGGGTGAGGCATTTTTCAGGAGCATGATTTTACCCATTGTAAAGGTCTTACAGGAAGTACCCGGGCCGGAAGGCGGCCTGTCGCCGGTAAAGCTGGCGTTTATTTTTCTCAACATTATTTCCACCGGCGACCGCGAGTTCCAGCAGATGAACGGTCGCGCCAACTTGCTTGAAACGCTGGACCAGGAAGCGCACCGCCTGACCCACTTTTTCTTACACGGTTTTTTACACTACTAATTTTTTTGACCCTATTCTATCAAGTGATAGATAAAAACGGCTTTATAAATATTATTAACCGGTGTCTATCGCTTGATAGAGATTTGCAGGAAATATTGAGAAGCAAACCCGGTAAAAATAGATTTTGAAAAAGGAGAGGCAATGAGCTTGAAGAATATTACCCCTGACCTGCAAACAGGCAAAACCGGGAAAAGCGCCCGCTCGGCGGATACCGGCCTGTTCTACCGGGCGGGTGCGGCAGTCACTGGTCTCCGCGGGCGCTGGGTGACGGTAGCGGTCTGGATTGTAGGGATTGCGTTGCTGGTGGTTTTGCCGCCAAAGGTCAGCGCCCTCTACAGCGATGGCGCGAGCACCGGGATTGGCGACCAGGAATCGGTGCGGGCGGCGGCTCTTTTGAAAAGTAAATTCCCGCAGGGCAACGCTCTCCCGGCTATCCTGGTCTTTAACAACCCGGCTGGTCTGACGGACCAGGATTACGCTAAAGCCAAGCAGGTCAGCGACTGGTTAGGTTCGGCCCAAAAACCGGCCGCCGTGGTAAGTGTTGTTTCGATAAATACCGTTCCCCAGGCAAAGTCCGAGCTGGTTTCAGCTAACGGCACGACCCTGGAAATAATCGCCGCGCTGCAACCACCAGCCGCGACCACCGACCTGGGGCCAAATGTCACGGCTATTCGGAAGTATGTCGAGCCGCTAAAGAGCGCCAGCCTCAAAATAAATGTTACCGGCCCCGCCGGGGTTATCGCCGATACGACTGCTATCTTTAGCGGGGCTAACTTTGCCCTTTTGACCGCGACGGTCGCCCTGGTGCTGGTGTTGCTCCTGATTGTTTACCGTTCGCCGCTTCTGGCTATTACGCCCCTGGTAGTGGTCTTTGTGGCGACCGAAGCGGTCAACGGTTTACTGGCCCTGGGTGCGCAGGCCGGGTTATTTCAGGTCACGGCCCAATCAAATTCTATTATGGAAGTGTTGCTTTTTGGCGTGGGCGTAGATTACACTATTTTTCTGGTCTCACGCTACCGCGAAGAGTTGCAAAGGGACGGGGACAGGCTGGCCGCACTCCGCCACTCCTATAGCCGGGTCTCCGAGGCGATTTTGTCGAGCGGCGCGACCGTTATCGCGGCCCTGCTAACCCTTTTGCTGGCCCAGTTGGGCTTGTATAAATCGCTGGGGCCGTCCCTGGCTATTGGGGTCGCGGTGATGCTTCTGGTGGGGCTGACTCTTGTCCCGGCTTTGCTGGCAATCGTGGGCCGGGCGGCTTTCTGGCCCTTCATACCGAAAATCAACACAGGCACTACCGGCGGCCAGCCGGAAAAGGTTGGCTTATGGGGCAGGCTGGCAAGGCTGGTCGCGGGGCACCCGGCCCGGGCGCTCTGGGCCAGCACCCTGGTGCTGCTGGTCCTGGGGTTGGGGAACCTGGGCGTGATTGACGTTTTCAACTTCCTGACCGGTTTCCGCCAGCCCACCGATTCGGCGGAAGGCTACAAGACTCTCGCCGCTAACTTCCAGCCGGGCGCTCTCGCTCCGACCGATGTGCTGCTGGTGGCGGCGAATGGCGTTAATCTATCGGACAAACAGGCGGCCATCGGGCAGGTCAGCCAGGCTATCGCGGCAGTCCCTAACGTTTCAAAAGTGGGGCGGCCTACCATATCGCCGGATAATACGGTCGCCCGGGTGCAGGTAACTCTCAAGACCGACCCTTACGGTGAGGCCGCTATGGATACCATCCAGCCTTTGCGCGATACCGTCAAAAATTCGCTGGCTCAAAGCGGGCTTGCCGGAAGCAGCCTGGTCGGTGGAGTTAGCGCCCAGAACGCCGATACCCGCACGGTTAATAATGCCGACAAATTGTTAATTATCCCGGTGGTGGTCGTGCTGACAACGCTCATCCTGGGGCTGCTTTTGCGGAGCGTAGTCGCGCCTCTTTACCTGATTGTAGCGGTGCTGCTGAACTTCTTCGCCACGGTTGGCGCGGCCTCCTTCCTGTTCGTGACCATCCAGGGTGACGACGGGCGCTCGTATGCCATCCCGCTTTATGCTTTTATCTTCCTGGTTTCGCTCGGAGCCGACTACACTATTTTCCTGATGACCCGCCTCCGGGAAGAAGCGGTCGAACACGGCCTAGAAGCCGGGACGGTTCTGGCCCTGAGTAAAACGGGCGGCGTTATTACTTCGGCGGGCCTTATCCTGGCCGGGACTTTCCTGGTGCTGACCATTTTGCCAATCCGGGAACTCTACCAGCTTGGGGTAATTGTAGGCCTGGGAGTTATCCTCGATACTTTCGTGGTACGGGGTATTGTCGTGCCAGCTACGGTGCTGCTCTTGAAAAACCTGAACTGGTGGCCTTCCAGGCTGCGCGGTTAAGTAAATAAAAACAAAAGCTCCTGGGCCGGGCAGTTCGGCTAGAACTGCCCGGCCCAGGAGCTTTTTGTTTCTAATACTCGGTCATGGGACTACGAACCCATATCCAGCACCCAGTACCATTTGTTGAGCGAGTTCGCGTAGTAGTAGCGGGCGACGCCTGCGTGAGTGTAGCTGGCCTGGAGCATATTATCAATATGAACCTGGTCGCTCTGCCAGACTTCCAGGTTGCCTTCGGCGGTCTCGTAATGCCCCGCGATATTCTCGCCGACCCACTGGCCCGGATAGCCAAAAGCGTGAATACGAGCTATGACCCCGCGCCCGGTCGAGTCGGTGTGGCTGATATAGTTATGGGTCGCCATATCCTTCGCCATCCAACCCGCCGAGGCGTAAAGCCGGGCATCGAAGGCCAGGGCGCTGCGCCCGTTGGCCTGGCGGTAGTTGTTAAGCAGGGTCAGGAATTGCAATTCTTCCGAATCCGGGGTGGTTCCCTGGGTATTTACCGGGGCGGGCTGTTTGGCGGCCTGGGTATCCGGCGGATAGGCGACAGTGGGCGGGAACAGCCCGCCATATTTCATCCCCACCTGATTTCTGCCCATCAGACCGAGCAGCACATCATAAGGGGCGGTGTTTTCAGGGTGGTATTCGAACCTGGCCCGCTCGAAATACTGGACCAGGTGCCACTGGCCGTCGCCGAGCGGCATGGGCGGGTTCATTTCCTCGAAGACCCCGGTAAGCGGTAAACCCTGCTGGACCAGCCCGCCGTGATTGTTCCAGTAGGCCAAAAACCGGCCGCACACGGTTTTGCCGGTCTCCGGGAATAGCCGGCAATCGTCGGTCTGGGGTTGCTCCATTAACTTTATGTACTGGTATTTGCTCATGTATTCGGACTTGCCCAGCAGGCCGAGCAGCACGTCGTAGGGGGCGGCGTTTTCGGGATGGAACTCGAACCTGCCCCGCTCGAAGTATTGCACCTTGTGGACCTGGCCGTCCCCGGCGGGGGTCGGGGCGTTTTTCTCCTCGAAGACCGGGCTTACCGGCAGTCCCTGCTGCTCCAGGCCGCCGTTAGCCCGCCAGTAGGAGAGGAAGCGGCCGCAAATTGAAAAGCCGGTTTGAGGAAAGGCCTGGCAGTTAGCGTCTTCGGCTTTTGCCGGGAGCGGTTGGCTGCTGAAAATAACTGCGAACAGGCCGAGCAACAGGACCTTTCCGGTCGCAAGCAGGCCGAGCCTGAAACTAAATTTCCTGATAATAAATTTGCTCCTTACTCAATATTTTCCGGCTTAGTGGACCCGGGTGCGAAAATGATTAGCGTTATATTAACATATTTATTGAAGGCGGGCAAATTTTACATAACAGGGTTTCCGGTGGTTTACTCGCCTGCTGCCAGCACCTCTCTCAGGTTTTCCATCAAAATGGCGGTCTGTTCGGGCGTGCCGACGGATATGCGGAAAGCGTTCTGCAAAAGTGGCTTGTTAAAATAACGGATAAAAACGCCCCTGGTTTCGAGGGTTTCTTTGATGGCGCGGGCGTTGCCCCGGTGGACCCGGCAAAAGATAAAGTTCGAGGCGCTCGGCAGCGGTTCGATGCCGTCCAGGTCTTGCAAAAGCCGGAAAAGGTTCTCCCGTTCGGCCACGATTAGGCCGACTTTTTCGCGCAGCCAGGATGGGTCTTTGAGCGAAGCGGTCGCGGCAGCCTGTCCGGCTACCGTCACGTTATAGGGCTGTTTAATTTTCCAGAGATGCTTAATGATGGCCGGTGGAAAAATCCCGTAGCCGACCCGCAGCCCGGCGAGGCCGCTTAACTTGGAAAAAGTTCGCAAAACTACCAGGTTTTCGTACTCATTGGTCAGGCTGCCGTAACTCGTCCCGGCGAAATCGTGATAAGCCTCGTCCACTACCACCAGTTTGCCGGTTGCCAGCAAAGCCCGGATGGTTTCTTCGGGGCATTGATTGCCGGTCGGATTGTTCGGCGTACACACGAAGATAATTTTGGTGCGTTCGTCTACGGCTTCCAGGGTCGCATCAAGATTAACGGCGTAGGTCCGGGGGTCGCGCGGCACCGGGCGGACTTCGGCCTGGTAGAGATTACCCAGGAAAGAATACATGCCAAAGGTCGGCGCCAGGTCAATAATGTTGTCGCCGGGTATCACGAAAAGGCGAATAAGCAGTTCGAGCAGTTCGTCCGAGCCGCTGCCGACCAGGATGCGTTC
>CADDZM010000385.1 GCA_902812345.1 Chloroflexota bacterium
ATTTTGCGGAGTATTGTCCCCGCATTTTTAACGCGATGCACGGCGTGGATTCACCGGCGCCGGTATATTTTCCCAAACCGGCGGCGGCCAGCCAGATTAAAAATATCGTCGCGGATATTTTAAAAGAAATTTTCCAGCCGGAAGAACTTTCGGAGCAGGAACTGGACGACATGGTACAGATTTTGCGCGGAACCATGCAGGGTCTTGTTTCTATCGCTCTAGCCGGAAAGATTGAGGGCGGAAAAGATCGGGCGTTGAATTTGTTGGAGCGGGCGGTAAAAGATTATTTAAAAGCCTGGCAGTCAAAATAAATTTGGGGGTCAATAGAGAAAGCATTGACCGGTATGTCCTTTTAGAGAAGTTAAGCCTCTTTAACTTCAATTTATCCCAGGCATCTATGCAGCAGGGGGTTTGTGTTCAATGAAAATTCCGTATAAATACGCGGTCGCGCTGACGGCTGCGTTAGGCTTGTTTATGGCGGTGCTGGACAACACGATTGTCAATGTAGCCCTCATTCCGATGGCTAACGCTTTCCACACCGATATTAATGCGGTCCAGTGGGTTATTACAGCTTACTTTTTAGCCCAGGCGGCGGTTATCCCGGCGGCGGGGTATCTTTCAACCCGGTTAGGGGTTAAACGGGTTTTTATTGCCTGTCTGGCGCTCTTTACTTTAGGTTCGCTGCTTTGCGGTCTAAGCGATATTGTCCGGGACAGCAACGATAATCCTTATATCGGGCTTCTGATTTTCTTCCGGGTGGTGCAGGGCATCGGCGGCGGAGCGCTTTTCCCGCTGGCGACCGCGATTGCCTTCAGCGCCTTCCCGCCTGCCGAACGGGCCAGTTCTTCGGCGGTTGTTGGCCTGCCGGTGTTGATGGCTCCTTCGTTTGGGCCGACTATGGGCGGTCTGTTGATTGACAGCATTGGCTGGCAGTGGATTTTCTTTATCAACGTGCCGGTGGGCATTATTGCGATTTTCCTGATGGTCCGGATTTACAAGACGGAAAACGAGCAGAAAAACCCGAACCGGGCCGGCAGTTTCGACTTTGTGGGCCTGACCCTTTCGATGCTCGGCATCGTAGCCCTGGTTTACGGCTTTAACCAGGTCAGCCAGCGCGACCCCGGTACGATGACGGCGGCTAACCCGCTGGGGACGATTTACGGCTGGGGTTACTGGGAGGTCTGGGCCTGGATTGGGGCCGGTGTAGTTTTGCTGGCGGCCTTCCTGGTGTACGAACTGCGTTCGAAAGACCCGGTGGTGGACTTAAGGCTGTTCAAGGAGCGCGATTTTACCACGGCCAGTATTATGACCTGGGCTATGCGGGCGTTCGTCTTTGGTTCGTTCTTTTTGCTGCCGGTCTTTTTGCAGAACATTCGCAACCCGCACCTGAGCGCGACGGTGGCGGGTCTGGCAAGTATGCCGATGGGCCTGGCTTCGGGCGTGGCGGTGGTGCTTACCGGGCGGAAACTTTACGCCAAGATGGGTCCGCGTTACCTGGTTTTAACAGGCGTGGTCTTTATGGCCGCGAGTAACTTCTTGCTGCTGGGGATAGATAATAACACGGACGGTTGGAGCCTTATCCCGGCTATGGTTTTGCGGGGTATCGGCTTCGGGATGTCGGGTATTCCGCTGCAAACGGTCGCTCTTGAGAAGCTTAAAGGCTACGAGTTGCCGCGGGCGAGTTCTTTGTACAACGCTTCGGCCCAGATTTTCAGCTCGATTGGTATCGCGGTCCTGACCACATTCTTTGTGCAGCAGACCACGGCCCACCAGCCGAGTCAGGCCGCTATCCAGGCGACGGCCCAGGCGACGGCGCGGCAGATGGCCCCGGCTTTTCTGGCAAGCCACCCCGGCCTGAGCCAGGCGGCACTTCAGAATTCGCCGGAGTTCCAGCAGCAGGTCCAGGCGGCGGTGCAGGGCCAGGTCGTTTCCCAGGCGGGCATCCCGGCCCTGACCGATGTCTTTATGCTGGTGACGGTAGCTATGCTTGCCCTGATTTTCCTCTCCTTTATCCTGCCGGATAAGCGGTCCCGCAAGGATGTCGGCGCGGTAGAAGGCGCGGATTCGGAAAGGCCGGAGCCGATGCTGGTCGAGTAAAAGCGGCTCAACCTGACACCTGGCATAACTACGAAGCTTTAGCAAAAAACCCCGGTCCAGGAATGGGCCGGGGTTTTGTTATAAAAATAAGATAGTAAACTATAAAAAAAGAAAGAGCAGGCCCGCGCCTGCTCTTTCTTTTTTCTTGATGAAGCAAGGCCGGTTTTATTTTTCGGCCAGCATACAGCTAACAGGCGTAGCCTGCGGATTGCTCGGGAATTGCTCGACAATCCGGTACGACTGCGCGCCGTCGGGCAGGTAGTATGCGCCGACAGTCCCGGCGTTTGGCCCGTCAAGCCAGGTAACAACATGGGTGTTAGGGTTGTAGGAGAAGGAGAATTCCTGGCTGGGGTTGGAGCTATGTTTGTACTTCAAGCCTTCCAGGATGGTGAAATCAGACTGGTAGGTCAGGTTCCCGGATGTTCCGGTGGCGCAAACATAATTGCCCAGGTGCGGACTCGGCAGGTTGGCGGTATTTCCAGCGCTGCCGGATACACCAGCCGCACCGCCGGTTGTCCCGCCCGCCGAGGTACCATTGGAGCCGGAACTTCCCGCAGCGCTGGCATTACCAGTGGTGCCGCCGGTAGAACTGCCGGTCGCGCCGCCGTTGGAAGCGCCATTTGAACTGCCGGTGGAATTGCCGGAAGTGGCGCCGCCGGGTAGACTGCCCGCCAGACCGGAGCCGCCGGTCGTGCCGCCGTTGGAGGAACCGGTACCGTTAGAGTTTCCGTTAGCATCGCTGCTGGAAGGATTGGAATTGGTCCCACCGGGAAGGCTGCCCGCCCCGCCGTTTGAGCTACCGGTAGCGCTGCCGGGTTGTCCGTTGGCGACATTACCCGCCTGGCCGCCGGAACCGTTTGCCGGGTTTGCGCCGCCCGCCGGATTGCCGGTAGAGCCGCCGGATTGGCTGCCATTTGCGGCCCCGGAAGCGCTGCCGTCCTGGGTGGAGCCGGGGGTCAGGGAGATGGGGGTTAGTGCGGTCCCGGCTGTGATGGCGCCGGGCAGGACGGAACTACCATCGCCGCCCGCAAAGCTGCCGGAAACACCGGCCCTGGCGTTCGCGGTAGCGGTCGCCTGCGTGCTGGAGACAGTGGTTTTTGCGCCAAATGCACCGGTAAGCATAGCGCCGATAAACACCAGTAATAGGATTAAAAAGAATAGAAGAACGGCCTGCAAGGTGCGGTGTTGCCTTGCGCTTGAGGAAGGATTTCCGCTCGTTCCCTGAGGAGTAGCTGGTTCCATGGTATATCCTCTGTTACTGCTAAATCCCGGCTGCGGCGCTGCTTAAAAACTTGCCGTTAGCCCGGGAAGAACAAATACTAAAAGGAGACCCGAAATTTTGCTAGACCCGTAGAACCCATGTATACCCTATATTTTTACTCCCTTTTCCATTTATTGTCAAGTAATTTGCTTTTGCGGGGTGAAAAACAGGAAAATATTCTAAAAAAACCCGGGTCAGGCCGGGATTATTATTTTCTGGACTGCTAAAAATTGTTTTGCCTTGCCTGCTGCCTTATAAAACCGGGTATACTCCTACCCTTCAATCGGTCCCCTGGCTTGTGCTTACGGCAAACTTGTCTATTTCTGGTGGGTAAGCTACAATCGTGCGAAACCATCCTTTAAAAAGTAATTTTTAAAAGTAATTTTGAATAAGCAGCAAGTAAGCGGTAAATGAGTATTAAGGAGATTGGCAAGAATGGCTTTCTGGCAGGCATTATTGATTGGGGCTTTGCAGGGCTTTTCCGAGTTGTTCCCGGTGAGCAGCCTGGCCCATACGATTTTGATTCCCTACCTTTTAAACTGGGGTATTGACCAGCAGGGCAGTAACTTTCTGGCGTTCGTGGTAGCTTTGCACCTGGCAACGGCGATTGCCCTGGCGATTTATTTCTGGAAAGACTGGCGGGACGTGATAATGGCCTTTGTCGGGAGCTTTAAAGGCCGCCAACTGGTCTATGACCGCAACAGCAAGTTTGCCTGGCTGCTGGTGGCCGGGACGATTGTGGTTGGTATGATAGGGCTGCTGTTCGAGAAACAGTTAAGGAAGTTTTTCGAAGACCCCGGTTTTGTCTGGGTGGTGGCGGCCTTCCTGGCGCTTAACGGGGTGTTGATGATTTACGGCGAGTATTACCGCCGCCGGGTCGAGAACAGGGTGAGCCAATCCCCGCAACCGGCCATGAGCGGGCAAAGAGGCGGGGGTCGGAGCAGCGGAGTCCATTCTTACCCTTCTTTTCAGTCGTTCCAGATGGCGGAGAAAAATCAGCCGGGGTTCAAGAATGCCGAGGAATTAAGTTTTATCGAAGGCGGCGTGGTCGGGGCGGCCCAGACGCTGGCCCTGATACCGGGTATTTCCCGCAGCGGCGTAACGATTCTGGGCGGCTTGCTGGCCGGGTTAAGCCACGAAGAAGCGGCCCGGTTCGCTTTTATGCTGGCAACGCCGGTAATTGGCCTGGCGGCTTTGCTCAAGGTGCCGGAACTGCTTAAACCGGAGGCGCGGGACATTCTCGGTATGACGATAGCGGCGGCGGTCCTGGCCGGGATTACGGCTTACCTGAGCGTGCGCTTTTTGATGCGTTATTTCGAGACCAAAAGCCTGCGGCCTTTTGGGTTTTACTGCATCTACCTGGGTCTGATTGTGCTGATTATTGTCCAGTTGCGGAAGTGAGAGGTTTATTCTGAAAGAAAACATTAGCAACAAAGGCTGGCCCAGGGTTTTGCGAACCCTTACGGCGATGGGCTTCGCCGGGATGGGCGCGGCCCATTTTGCCGCACCGGCTGGTTTTGTAAAAATCATGCCGGATTTCCTGCCGGAAAAACCGGCCCTGGTGTATATCAGCGGGGCTTGTGAAATCCTGGGCGGCCTCGGGTTGCTTGTACCGGCCACGCGCAAGGCGGCGGGTTGGGGCTTAATGGCCCTGCTGGTGGCGGTCTTTCCAGCCAATGTCTATCACGCCCTGGCAAAAGTTGAGGTAGGCGGGATTCCGAGCAGCCCGGTTTACCATGCCGTCCGCTTGCCTTCGCAGGGGTTGCTAATCTGGCTGGTTGGCTGGCTGGCCGGGCTATTTCATAAGAATAGGCCATTCGCCAGGGCGCACAACCTGAGATGAAAATAATCAGGTGGGCGTGCATCCAACACTATAACCCGGCTTATTTTCAGAGGAATAGGCCATGCCCCCTGGGTGGCACAACCTGAGATGAAAAAAAGGGGGGGTTTGGTTATACTAGAGCTGGGTTCAACCAGCTCCAGAGGGCGGTTTATTTCTAGTGCATAAAGCCTGAAGAGGAATCTGCTC
>CADDZM010000386.1 GCA_902812345.1 Chloroflexota bacterium
ACCTTATCGAGCGCCGGGCGGGGTCGAATGGAAGCTGGCAGGCTGCCGGCTCGGTGCCAGCCAACCAGACCGCTTTTCATGATAGCGGTCTGACGGCTGGCACCGCTTATTACTACCGGGTACGGGCTTACCGCTCTACCGCCGACTCGCCCGGCTATTCGGCTTACGCAGCCAGTCCGGAGATAGTAACGCCGGTTTCGTCCGGCAATCAGGTCACCCAGCCAACTGACAACGGGCAGGGTACCACGCCCGGTAGTTTCTCCTATATCATAGCTCAGATCGGCAGCGGGCCGGGAACGATAGGGTTCGCGGCTGGGATAACCCAGGTTGATTTCTCGTCTGTCCCTGCAATTCCAAACAACCTTACTATTGTCGGGCTGTGCGTCTCACCAAGCGGTCCGGCGGTTACCCTGAATTTCCTGGGAGCTTCAAACCGGTCGGGCGGCTGGTCGATCGGGCCGGGAAGCAACCTGTACGGCCTGATAATCAAAGGAACAACTCTTAAATTTACAGGCGGTCCGGCTGCCAGTACTGTAGGTTGTTCCAGGGTGCTGGCGGCCGGTTGAGCTAAGTAGTCCTAGGGCTTAACAGCTAGCCCGGTTCGGTCCCGCGGTTGGTTTTATAGCCAGGTTCGGTTCAGGCTGAGGCAGCAGCAGCAGTCGGCTCAAAATTTTGATTTAATTTCAAAATTTAGTTTTTCAATAACTCGGGAGGAGTTTGCATGTCATACCACAATAGAAATCGTTTAAAGGTGCGGCTACCGATTTTTCTGACAGCCGTTTTGGCAGGGCTTTTACTGAGCCTTCTTCTGGCGGCCTTTAGCGCCAGTTGGGGTACGGCTTATGGTTCCACCATTCCCGTACCCCCTTCTGAAACTCCCACTATCACCGCGACCACCAGCCCTACTTCCAGTCCAACCAGTTCGGTTCCATCCACGCCGCCTACGGTATCGGTAACGCCTGTTCCAACCTCGCCCTCTACCACTACGACACCTACTCCTACGGCCACACCTCCCGGTGGTAACCCGGGCTGTCCGGCCTCGACGGCGGTCAACCCGCCCACCGGCTCGGGTGGTTTTGCCGACCCGGCCTTCCGTCAGGTCTGGGAACGAAGTGACGCTCTGGTAGCCGGCGGCGTTACCGCTCGCACCTGGTTATGGGGACCCGGACCCGGGTTAGCTCTCAAGGAAGCGTATGGAGCTAACTGCCAGCAGCGGCTGGTGCAATACTTTGACAAGAGCCGCATGGAAATAAATAACCCGAACGGCGACCGGAACAGCCCCTGGTTTGTCACCAACGGCCTGCTGGCTCGCGAGCTGGTCAGCGGGTTGATGCAGACGGGCGACAACACTTTTTTCCAGCGGACTCCGGCCCAGATACCGGTGGCAGGTGACCAAAACGACCCCAACAGTCCCACCTATGCTGACCTTACCGGTATCTGTACGCTTGCGCCGGGCCAAAACATAGCGCCCGCCGCTACCGGCACCATTGTAAACGCCAATCTGCGGCGCGGCCAGGGAGCCGGTACAGGTAACCTGGGAGAGGTATATGGGGTCCGCTACACCAATTTTGACGTTCAGTCGGGCCACAACATCGCCGGGCCGTTCTGGGACTTCCTTAATTCGAGCGGGCCTATTATGAGCGGTAGTGGTACGACCATTACCGGTAAGCTCTTTGACCCGACCTTCTTTGCCACCGGGCTGCCCCTCAGCGAAGCCTACTGGGTGAGAGCCAAAGTAGGGGGCGTTGAAAAGGACGTACTGGTGCAGGTCTTCGAGCGGCGGGTGCTAACCTATACGCCATCAAACGAGCCGCAGTGGCGGGTTGAGATGGGCAATATCGGCCAGCACTACTATCTGTGGCGGTATGGCAATCAGGGTGTTCTTCCAACTTCAACCTCAACCTCAACCCCCTCTCACTAAACGTATTTTCCCACTAACCCTATTTGTTAAGGCCTGGCTCTCCCGAAAGGGCCAGGCCTTTATAAAGGCTTTATCTTTTCTGCTCTTCTCTGCTTTGCTTTTGCTCTTCTCCGCTTTGCGAAGCCCGAAAGTTGACGGCTAAAGTCTCTACGAGAGTAGCTTTTCTTTTCAGGAAGCTATAAATTAGGAAGCTGTAAAAGTTTTCTCCTCACCCAGATAAAGGTCCCGAACATATCTTGCTTTTTAGCCACTCCCGCCTTATCATGCAGCCCTTTTACCTTCATGTTAAAAGCAAAAACTTCCTAGGCCTATTCGAGAAAGAATATAAAAAAGAGCTCCAACCGTGTTACAGGCTTGAAGCTCTTCCCTGTCCTTACATCTATAAATCCAGAAGTTACGGCGGATTTAGCGTCAAGGCTGACAGGTAGGCAGGTGCAGGTAAACCTTTAAAGCTAGCAGTTACAACCTGGCACACAGGATTTTGTTACCGCCAGATCCGACATTTAGTTTGGTCCCGGTGATATTGAGGCCAAATAATCCGCCGCCTCCACTTATACTAAAGCCAGCATTGCGACTGGCCACTGCCGCCTGGCTGGCATCAAGGGTGACACTGGCGCCGGAAGCATCACACCCTCCTACCAGAGTAACGCCAGGCGGAATAAGCGGCAGGTTACTGCCAGGAGCCAGGGTAATCGTCGTGTCTGGTAGGAACGAGACGACATCGCCCGGCTGGGCCTCTTTTAAGAGATACCTCAAGGTACCCGGGGTCGGGCTGGTATCGCTGCCGTTATCGACGGCGTTCGGGTTGACCGCTAAATGGCTCTGGGTAAAGGCGCTAACCTCGTTAGAGTAGGGCGAATAGATTGGATGGACGCTGTCCGGGATTTCAAAAGCCCTTACCCGGTAGAAGTAAAGGGTGGCTTCCTGGAGTCCGGTATCGTGGTAAAGGACCGTGCCGTATCCGCCACAGGGAATTGTGCCTCCGCAGGGAATAGTACCGCCTCCATTGGGTGGCAGCGTGGCGATTACCGCATAAGTACCATTCTGGCCGGTCTTGCGCTCTATTTTGAACCCGGCTTCATCCGATGAGTTATCAGTAAAGGTCAGGTCAATCGCCGAAGTTGATACTGGATAAACTTGCAGGTTAGTAGGTGCTGAATTCTGGTCAGGGACCGTGCCGCCAAAAGCGGTGTCCCAATTGGCCCCGAAGACAACTAACAGCATGGTAGCAATAATCCCTACCACTGCCAGAGTGAATCGAGACTGGATTAAAGGTCTATGACCCTTTTTTCTGTTCATAAGCCACCTCAAAAGTAAAGAAAAAAAGAAATAAAGAATAATTAGAACAACACTTCATTATGGTCTTTGTCTACTCTGACAATCCCTTCAATATATTTAGCTATAAGCGAGCGACCCTTTTTAAGCAAAACAAAACAATAACCTGCCTTAAATCAGACAGGTCTCACTGCATATAGCTGCTTTAACTTAAAAAGCTGACTATTTGGTTGGTGCCGAAAGGCTGCTGCTGCTAGCCTGCATCGCTCTGGCCCGGTAAAGCTGGCCGAAGTCGGTTAGTTTACTACCGGGTGTCAAACCATCGAATAAATTGATGCCGCTAAAGGTCGTAGTGTATGCTTCTGGTATCCCGGCACTGCCATACAAGAACCACTTCTCCACGTTATACTTCGGTCCCTCGGTTACCAGCCATTCGGTGTAACGGGTCAGATAGTCCACCAAAGCCTGTTTCTGGTAAGTACCCGCCGGAAGCGCTATCCACTTACCCGTGCTATCCTGCTGCCAGTTAAGCCGGTCGTAGCCCCAGATGACGCCAAATTCGGTGATCCAGATCGGTTTGTTCGCCTGGGCCGGTTGCGTCTTCAAAAACTCTCGGAAAGCGGTTACCTGACTGATGTCCTGCTGGTAATCTGTCATGGGAAGCTTGTTCCAGTTAAGGCCGTAGGTGTGGATACCCCATACATCAAAGTCAATTTCGTGCCCGTAAAGTTGCCGGTATTCCTGCATCATCTGTTTGGTCCAGCCATCCGCCTGCTGGTAGCCGGGGCAGCCGTTGCAGGTGTAGTTCCAGTTCAAAATGTTTGGTCCAACCATTTTAGCTGTAGGATCTTTGGCGTGGATTAAATTTTTTGCAGTCTCGTATTCCTGGGCATACCTGGCCGGGGTGGTTTGTTCGATGCCATCCACATTAACCTCAGTGCCCATTAACCAGTATCCTCCTGGTGGGGCGGCACTTAGCTGGTCATCTAACCTTTTACGTTCATAAGTGCCAGGTGCGAAAGTCCAATTTTGCCTTATGTAGACAAGTTGTGCTCTATTTTTGGCTATCTCAGCAGACACTTTTACATTGGTGTAGTCATACCAGCTGGCCGGTCCACCCAGGGTATTGATATAAGACTCAACGGTGTCTCCCTTAAAGCTGGTGGCAGTAGAGGTATTTCCTGTAACCGCCATTCCAAAACGGGTATCGTAGGCAAGAGTTGGTTTATTTTCGTACCGCCAGTGATAATAGTGTTGCCCGATATTACCCATTTCGACGCGCCATTGCGGCTCATTCGATGGGGTAAAGGTTAGCACCCGCCGCTCGAAGGCTTGAATGAGCACATCCTTTTCTACGCCACCTACTTTGGCTCTTACCCAGTAAGCCTCGCTAAGGGGTAAGCCGGTCGCAAAGAAAATAGGGTCAAATAGTTTGCCATTTGTAACCTTACCTCCCTCAAAAACCGGCCCGGTTGAATTCAGGTAGTCCCAGAACGGCCCCGCAATATTATGACCGGATTGGGAAACGTAACTACCATACCGTACTCCATAGGCGTCGCCCAGGTTGGTAGAGCCGGGTTTTTTACCTCTTAGGAGAGTTGTATCAATAAAACCTCCAACGGCCGAAACAACCGTATTCTGGTCAGGCGCAAGGGTCGAGACCGCAGCTAGATCGGCATAGGTAGGGCCGTTTGGATCATCTTGATCGCCGGCTACCGGAATACCGGCTGGACCTCGTTTGACAAAGGAGTTGTCTCCCAGTTGCATATTGCCGCTTATAAGTTCTTTAGCCAGCAAGCCGTTGGTAACATACCACTCGCTACTGCGATCTCCAGACGGATTAGTAATTTCCATGCGGCTTTTATCAAAATATTGAACCAGCCGCTGGCTACCCGAGCCGCCGTATTCCTCATAAAGTGATCTTCCGGGATCTGGTCCCCACAGCCAGGTACGGGCTACATTGTTACTGGCAACAACCTTATCAGTGCGTTCCCAAACCGAATTAAAAGCGGTATCGGCAAAACCGTCTGCCAGTACCGGGTGAGGCAGCATCTCCAACTTAACAAACCCTGTAAAGGACAGGAGCAGTGACAACCAGGCGAATAAAATCTGCCGCGATCTAAAATGCATAAATAACCAGATAGCTTCTTGATTGAGGTTTAACTATAATTCTTAAATAAAATA
>CADDZM010000387.1 GCA_902812345.1 Chloroflexota bacterium
GGCGCGGAACGTTCCTCTGCCGGGACGAACCCGTTCGGGTTGGGCCGTCCTGGCCGGAAGGGGGCGGATGGAGCCCCTCCACCGCTGCCTCTACCCGGGCTAAATCTTCCTCCTGCCGGTTTGTTTGAGCGGTAAGGCGCGGGACTTTCATCCCTAATTCTATCGCTATCCCGGCCTGGTCCCGAACCCTGGCGGCCCGGGCCACCCCGGAACGGCTTTGGTCCTTCACTGCCTCTATCGCTATCCGGCCCAAAATTGCGGCGGTTGGAGTTAGGAGTTGAGCGGTCGAAGTTCGAGCCGCTGCGCTCCCGGCCCCGTTCGAAATCGGGACCGTTTCCCGGTTCGGGCCTGCCGCCGCTCCGGCGGGGAGGCGTAGGCGGGCGGCCCGCCGGAGCTTCGTCCCGGTCGAAACGGTTTGGACCCGGGCGCGGTCCCCGGCCCGGTGCAGAGCTTCGCCCGGTTTCTTCACGGTCGAAACGGGCCGGTCCTGGGCGCGGTCCCCGGTTAGGGGTGGGGGAACGCCGGTTGCCTTCGGCTGGATTAAACCCGTCTCCTTCAAAACGCCGCTCCCCAAAACGCCGGGGCGGCCCGCTCCGGCCCGTACCCGGCGATTTAAACGGTTCTACTCGGTCGGTTGGGCGACCGGTCCTGCCACCAAAAGCCGGTCGGCCCGTGCGTTCAGTTGGCCGTTCGGTAGGTCGGCTAGTTGGCCGGTTTGCCGGGCTGCTGGACACCGGACCGCGACTTTTTCCCGCGTGGATAGGCGCGGGCGTTTCTTCCTGGACCGCGCCCGGTTTGGAGGCGTCCTGCAAATCTTTAACTTCCTGCTTTGAGAGGTTGCGGAACTTCCCGCTGGCGAGGTCGCCCAACTTTACCGGGCCTTGCCGCACCCGGCGCAACTCGATTACCGGGTGATCCACCGCGTCGGCCATAAGCCGGATTTGGCGTTTTTTACCTTCTTTAAGGATAAAACGGACCAGGCTATTCGAGCCTTCGTGCCGGATTAAATCCACTTTGGCCGGTTTGGTAAGGTGCATGACGTGTTCACCTGTCTCGGTATCCTCGACCGGGATAGATACGCCTTTTCGCAGTTGGTCTAGGTTCTTCATGGCGATAATGCCGTCCAGGAGGGCTACATATTCTTTCTCAACCCCGAAGCGCGGATGACTGAGGGCATTGGCGAAAGCGCCGTCATTGGTCAAAAGCAGCAGACCCTCGGTGTCAGCGTCTAGCCGTCCCACCGGGTATAACCGCTCCACCCGCTCGGTGTCCAGTAAATCCATGATAGTAGGCCGTCCCTGGGGGTCGGTAACGGTCGACAGATACCCGGCCGGTTTGTTCAGCATGATATAAACCTTTTGGGGAGCCGCGCTGACCTTGACCGCTACCGGTTCGTCATCGACCATAACCTTGTCTTTGGCCGGGTCAATTTTGGTGCCTAGCTCGGTCACGACTTTGCCATTGACTTTGACCCGCCCGGCTATAATTAGTTCTTCTCCGCCCCGGCGGCTGGCAATTCCGGCCCGCGAAAGGGCTTTTTGCAATCGCTCCCCGTTCTGCTCTGTCATTTTCCACTTCTTTTCATATTTACTTAACGATTTTTATATAGACCGGCCTCAAAGGATTTAGAAAAGGCGGCTCCCGATTAACTTTCAGCCGGTATTATACCAGTTTGCCGGAATCGGTGCCGAAACGATACTATACTACGTAATAAAATTTGAGCGGGGCCGTTTTTATGGATAATAAACAAAAAGGTATTTTCGAAAGAGGTGACAAGTTGAGTAACCAGTTGAACAACCAACCGCAGCCAAACGCAACCCTCGAACATCGCCGCCGGGCGCGGTTTATCGGCTGGTGGCAGGCTTTACTTTTTATGGTGGCCGGCGGTGGTTTAACCGTAATATTGCTGGTTTTGTATATAACGCTGTTCGTGGGTTCGGCGCAAAATAATCTTCCGCTGGCTTTGCCGCCCGCGAGTGGCAAGGCCGACCTTACCGCCGGGGTCAGCCAGGAATACGTTAACCGCGAAATAGCTTCAATCCTGGACAAAACCCCGGTAAACATTCTGGGTGTGGTTGAGGTAAAACAGGTCGTGGTGCAGTTTAATTCCGGCTCGACGCTTGACGCGAGGGTCCGCGTTACCGCCTTTGGCCGCCAGCTTGATTTTAATATTAAAGATAGCCTCCAGGTACGGGGCAACCAGGTTGCGCTCACCCTCAAAGAAGACCCTAAACTGGGCGGGTTGGGCCTGCCGGTAGGTATTCTAAACGGCGTGCTGGACCAGGTTAACACAAATGTCGCCAGCCAACTTAACCGGCTAATAACTTCGGTGGGCCAGGCCAAAGACTGCCTTACGGGCCAGCAAATCGGCCGGGTGCCGACTCTCCTGGCCCTTGACGTTCAACCGGGCGTGCTGAACGCCAAGTTCGCAATTGCCATTACGGGTTAAGAGTGATGCCGCATAAATTCGATTTCGCTAAAAGCCATCAGCTTATCCAGGCGGTGCCGCGCCCGTACATCACGGACTGTGCCGGACTTCGAGCGCATGACCAGCGAATGAGTTTCCAGGCCGTTCTCGTGGTATTTCACGCCATCTACCAGTTCGCCGTTTGTAATGCCGGTCAGCGATACAAAGATATTTTCGCCTTTGGCGAGGTCGTTGATTGTAAACAGCTTGTTCAGATCCGCGCCCATCTTGGCGGCGTTTTGCTTTTCGGCGTCGTCGCGGGGATAGAGGCGGCATTGCATATCGCCCCCGATGCATTTAAGGGCGCAGGCCGAAATCACCGCTTCCGGCGACCCGCCAATCCCCATCAGCATATCCACACCGGTCCCTTCCAGGGCTGTCATAATCGAACCGGCCACGTCACCATCGGTAATCAACTTGATGCGGGCGCCGGCCTCGCGGACCTCGCGGATGAGTTGTTCGTGGCGAGGTCGCTCAAGGATGACCACGGTCAATTCGTTGATATCCATCTTTTTGGCCTGGGCCACGCTCTTGATGTTCCACTCGACCGATTGGTTGAGGTCAATCTTGCCTTTCGCGGCGGGGCCAACCGCGATTTTGTTCATGTAAAAAATACCTGGGCTGTCGTAAAGGGAGCCTTCTTCGGCCAGGGCCACGACCGAAATAGCGTTGGGGAGACCTCCGGCCAGCAGCCGCGTTCCATCAATCGGGTCCACGGCAATATCTACTTTAGGCGGTTCGCCGGTGCCAATTTTTTCTCCAATGTAAAGCATGGGAGCCTGGTCTTTTTCACCTTCCCCGATAACAACCGTCCCATCCATCCCCACGCTTGAAAGCGCAATCCGCATCGCCTGCACCGCCGCGCCATCGGCGGCCTCTTTATCTCCCCGGCCCATCAGGCGGGCGGCCGCCATCGCCGCGGCTTCGGTCACGCGCACAAGTTCGAGGGAGAGGTTCCGGTCAATCTTCTCAGGCATTTTAAACCTTCCTTCCTAAGTTTACTCGTCGTTGAGCAAGCTTTTTACAAAAATGGCAATTAGAAACTTGCCGGAAGTATCTATTTTCTAAATAAAGGGTTCCTTGCTAAGATTATCACAAACTAAATTTCCCTGTCTATACACACCGTTATTTTGACCCAACAAATATAAAAAGCCAATAGTAAATCAGATTTGCCCCGGCTTTGCAAATCTCGAAAAGTTTTCATAAAGGTTAAATTCATCACTTTAATTGTAGATGATGATGTTACTATATTAAACATTAAGTAAATTCCCGGGCAAAGTTCTTTGTTTACAAGAAGAAGGAGCAATAAACTGGCTAAAAGTGACCCTGAAACACTTTCTATTTTGCTGTCGGAACTGGCTGCGTTAAAAGCGGAAGTGGCTCATTTAAAGGCAAATCAACCCGTGCAACCGGTCCAACGTGTGCAAATGCGTATCACTACCACCCGCCGTAACCTGTTGAAAAGGTTGGCCGGGGCTACTGCCTTTGGACTTCTGGGCGCCAGCGTGGGTCACGAAGCGCCTTTTGTTAAAGCCGGTTTCGGGACAGGCGCAACCTTTCAAATTGATACCCTGAACAGTTCAGGAAATATTGCCCTTTCGACCATCCTGGAAAGTCCTTCCAGCGGGTTACCGGCTAACTATACCATGTCGGCAAACCTTTTCCGGGTGAACAACCGGGGTGGGACAGGCAGCGCCCCAACTTTAGTTGGGGGCAACGTCGCAATAATCGGCTATACTTTTGGCCAGGCTTCAGG
The DNA here is from genome assembly GCA_902812345.1 of Chloroflexota bacterium. Taxonomy (GTDB): domain Bacteria; phylum Chloroflexota; class Chloroflexia; order Chloroheliales; family Chloroheliaceae; genus 54-19. The sequence goes on from CADDZM010000387.1 coordinate 4,224, forward strand.
AGTTAAAGTAGGGGTGCATGGCGAAACAGATATAGGAACTCCTGAAAACATTTACTCCTATGGGGTTCAAGGGATTAGTGACGGCTATAGCTCTGCCGGGGTCTACGGGTACAGCCGTAATAATGGGGCGGGCGTGCAAGGCTACAGCCCGATAGGAAGCGGGTATGGCGGGTTGTTTACAGGTAACCGCGCGCCTTTACGCCTGACCAGTAACTCTTACCCTGGTGTCCCTACTTCCCGAAGCATCTACCATTATCCCGGCGAATTCTGGGTGGATAATACCGGCGCAGTTTATTATTGCACCACCGAAGGCCTTGAAAGCGCCGCAACCCTGGCAAACTGGCGAAAACTGGCCGGGCCTACCACGACCGGAACCCTGCATTTACTACCCACACCGTACCGGGCCGTAAACACTTTGGATGGTACTGACCTTAATTCGTTTAAAGGAGCTTTAATATCCTCTCATTTTTTCGGGGTAAAACTTATGTTCTACAAACTAAAATGCGTTGTTTGTCTAATAGAGTTAGGCAAAAACTCTGATAAAGCTGGTTTGTATAGGCAATTTAATCCTATTACTTAGTAGTACAAATGTTCAACCGCGACTTTTTGAGAGGATACGAGCTTTAGAACCTTTTGCCGGTGTTTCCGGTGTAAGCTCGGTAACTCAAAACTTCGCAGGTAGGGGAGGAAGCAGCGGGGTGCCGTCAAATGCCCTGGCTATTGTCGGCCATCTCCATGTCCATCCAGGCACCGAAAATCTCAAACTTAAACCAGGCTTTGGCTACCTGACTGCCTGGAAGCGGGGAAGCGCTTACCCGCTTGCTACCCCTACCCTTGGTATAGCTTCAATCTACTTCCTGCGCGGGGCCGTTGCCAGTTCCCAGTTTACAGTCGCCTTATCCACCTCAGGCCAGTTCAGTGTTGCTTCGGATACCTCTACTCACCTGCTGGTTGATATAACCGGGTATTATTTGTAAGCTGCTTCGAGGGTAGCACCCCATTAAACGGTGAAAAACAGGTAAAGTTGAAATAAAAGCGTTCATCTGGCAAAATTTGGTTATGATTACAAAAGAACCAATGCCGATGAACGCTGGGGAGCAATTCTGCTCTAACCAGCATTGTCCCAAAAGAGGCCTAAAAAAGCAAG
>CADDZM010000388.1 GCA_902812345.1 Chloroflexota bacterium
CGGTAGAAGCCCCACCCACCCCATAGGTACAGGCGGTGGAACTGAAAGTATTAAAAAAGTTTAGCAGGTTCATCCCGGCAACCCGGATAGTTCCTCCTACATCTTCAGGCGTGGTTGGCCGGGGATTGTCAGCCGTAAAAGTCGGGTTTAGGGTGACTCGGACCCGCCAGGCGTTCGGGCTGGCCGAAGCCCCGCCCCATTCCCAGGTCATTACGCCGGTAATATTCTGTGACCTGTCCCCGATGCGAAGGGTATTCGAGGCGGAAAGCTGGTTTGTAGGATAAGTTCCCCGCGAGAACGTTATCGGGTCGAGGTTTTGGACTAGTGAGCCGTCATCCACAACAATCCGGTTCAGGTCGTTGGCAGCCTGGATAGCCAGAGCAGCCGAGCCAGGGTCGGCCAGTTGGGTTGGCTGGCGCAGGCGTTCGCCGGATGACATAGTTACCTGGTTGAACCGGCCAAGCTGGTAACTCTCGCTAACAAAGAGGTTTTGCGGCATCCGCACCAGCATATCCTCATAGCGTTCGGGGTAGGTATTGCTTGCAAAAGGCAAAGTCACGTCTATAGGGGGTATGGTGGCGGTTGTGCCGCAGTCAACAAACCCGCTTGCGGCTAAGGTTAATTCTGTTTCCTCATGGTTTTCACTGATAACCCCGGTAACTCGCACCACCTGTCCGGTGCTACTAACATAATCCTGGCCGGGGTCATAAATGAAAAGGCCGTCCGAGGTCGTATCGTCATTGTCCCCGGTCTGATCCTGGATATAGAAGCCTTTCACGCCGGAATTCCCCTCAAAGTCGGCAATCACGACCCCCTGGACCGTTACTGTTGATCCAACCATTGGTGAAGTTGCGCCGTTTCCCTGGACCTCGTAAGCATGGGTAAACGCGCCCCCACAAATCCCGGCGGCGCTAATCGAAAAGTTAATAGCGCCGGTGCTGGAACGAAGTTCGTTATCCGAAACCGTATAGTTGATTGTAATAGGCGCGTCACTGGCGTTTACTGGAATGGTAGCCACATATTTAAAGACGTTGCCGTCAGGCGTAAAGCTCTGGGTAGCCGAGCCGCTAATCGGGGTAAGGTCGGCGGTAACGTTCAGGCCGGTGCTGGCCGGGTTGACGCCGGGGCTTACCGTCACGGTTAGCGTTACCTGGCTTCCCGGTTGGACAACAGAAGGGCTGGCCGAACCGCTGCCGGTCGGGTTGGTCGGGGAACTTGGGCAAACATTTAATGTTGTAGACGTATTGCGTGGGCTGGGAGTGGCAGTCGTAAAATCGCTGCTATTATTGTCAGTATCGGTGCAACCGTTGCTGCCCCGGAAGTCAGCCAGGATTGTGCTTAAAATCGGGGCCGCACTTGTCTCAACATTTGATCCGTTCAGGGAAGTGCCTGTCCCATAGCCAATCGTGTCAATCACTGTGGCGGTGGAAGTCTTGTAAAGTTTAACAATACCGCTTGACTGGCCTAAATTTAGGTTAGCAGAAGAAGTATCAGGAGTAGGATTAGGAGACCCATTGGTCGTACCTCCACCTCCCTGCACCAGATAATACTGACCTGCTTGTAGATTATAGGAGGGTAAAGTTACGCTCCCCCCGGGATTTCCGGTTGAAGCGCTAAAATATTGAACCTGGTAATTGCTTAACTGGACTGAAGATGTTCCCTGGTTGAATATTTCAACAAAGTCATACTGATAAGTAGCACTTATGCCATTTCCACCGCCGTAAACCTGGCTTATAACAAGGTCAGGGCTTATTGCCGAAGCGGTCGGTGTGGTGCTAAAGGTACCCAGACAAAGCCCCATGAAAAACACGAATAGAAATAAAACCCTTATGGATTTATCCAGGGAAGGATTAAGGTTATAAGATGTCCGTTTCAAAGAATAACTCCTTTTACAAGCCCTTTAATCTAAAGGTCCAAAAAGCCACGCTCTACTTAATCGGGACAAACTGCTTTCAGTGAACGGGAAAATGCGGAGGCCAAAATAAACGAAAACTATGGGAAATCCAAAAGCCATGTTTACTTTACAACCCGTTTGTTAAACTCTCTTTAATATCCTTTTAACGGGTTGTTATGAAATCAAAACAAGGCCGGGATTCAGCGAGCTAAACAAATACTACGGAAGCACCAACCGATAAAACTCCATCAAAACGGGTTGGAAGGATGGACCTGGATTTATAATTAACAAGGCAAAGGAAACGAATGACGGCACCTTCGTCACCGGGAAATGTCGTACAACAAATTTAAGGGAACCCTATTATATTACTACAAAAAGAAAAATTCTGCTTGAAGATTTTCCACTTTTATTTTTAATGATAAAACTAAAAAAAGAAGGAAATATTCTCGCGGGCCAGACTACAAAACCGGTACTTCAGCCTGGATATACTCTTCGCCCCGCGCCCGCCGGTCGGTAACAGGCACGCGCTGGTGTAAAACAAGGCCTAAAATTACCAGGACCAGCAGGGAAGCGACTGCAATCTGGTAGCCGGTCTTTCCCCAACCCGCCGCCGGGTCGAAAAGAAACAGGGTCACGCCCCAGACCAGCGGGCCGATTACCCCTGAAAATTTGCCGGTCAGGTTGTAAATACCCATGAACTCGCCCAGCCTTTCGGGCGGGGTTAGTTCAATCATCAGGGTCCGGGCCGTTACCCAGACGCTACCCAGGGCAACTCCGGCCAGCGGCCCGCCGATGAAGAAAAAGAGGGTCGCCGGGGGCGCGGCGATGGCGAACAAAAAGACCCCTATCCACAAAACCAAAGCTATGGTCAGGCTTTTCCTGGGGCCAATTCTATCGGTCAGGTAGCCGAAGCCGAAAGAACCAACCACGGCAAAGATGGTCGAGAAGGCCAGGAAGTTGTTGCGTTCGCCGGAGCTAAAACCGATAACCTGGGTCGAGTAAATGCCCATTGCTACAATTACGGTGTTAACGGCGTCGGAATAGAAGAAGTTGGAAACCAGAAAGATAAAGAGGCCGGGATATTGGCGGGCCTGTTTGAGGGTTTGCCAGGTCTGGGAAAGCGAGTTGGCCCAGGTTAACCTGGCGGTATCAGGCTTTCTGGTGTATTTCTTTTCCCGTACGAAGACCAGGCATGGTATCGAAAGTAATCCGTACATGGCCGCAGTTACCAGGAAGGTGTTTGAATTAACAATTTCCCCGTTCGCGCCCTTGCCAAAAATTAGCCCGGTGATGAGCGGGACCACCAAAAAGCCCACGATACCGCCCAGGTAGCCCAACCCAACGCCCAGACCGCTTACTTTACCCCAGTTTTTGGGATTGCTGACGCTTGGCAAGAGTGCGTCATAAAACATGAGGGCTGCCTGGTAGGCGCTATTTGCGACCACAAAGAGGGCTACGGCCAGACCCAGGACCGGGAAAATCCCCATCAAAAAGAGCGCGCCTACGCTAAGGACGGTACTCCACAAAAGCCAGGTCATCCGGTTGCCGCCTCGGTCTGAAATCCGGCCCATTAAAGGGCTGAAAATTCCGACCAGCAAGGCCGCCAACGCCGCCGGAAGGGCGTACCAGATGTCGTTTACTTTCAGGTCATCTTTGATAAAAGCAGGCCAGTAGACGCTGACCACGGCAGCGCTATAAATCGTATTTGATAGGTCGTAGAGCGCCCAGGAGAAAGTGGACAAAAAGCGGTTTGACTCGGCGGCAGGCGCTACCGTTTCAACTTCAACCGGCCTACCGGAACTAACCGGGCGGCCCGTAAGATTGGCAGAATCCTGGTTCTCGCCGGGAGCAATAGCCATAGCTGACCTCGTTTTAACTCTTATAAAAACTTGTTTTTAAGATTGGTGAAGAAGTAAATTTTAACGAAAGAAACCACCCAGCCAGTTTAGCACGCTCCCCCTGGCGGTGCAACAAGCCTTGAATATTTTAGGATTCGGCAACAGCCAAATGAATAAACCTGCTAAGGACAAAAAAAAGGACGCACCATCACCGGCTGCGCCCTTTTATATTTTGTTTGTTTTGTAAAAGTTTAAGCTGCGACGGTCTCCGCTACCGGTACAGCCATACCCAGCGCCTGCGTTATATCTTGCAGCGAGTTTATCACCTCGAACTTGAAAGGCAGGTTTTGGTCTTTCATAGTCTGGTAAATAGTCGGCATCTGGCCCCGGTCCACAATCAGAACCTTTACCCCGGCGTTATTTCCCGCGCCAATATCGTCCAGGCTGTCCCCGATAAAGGCTACTTCATCCGGGCGGAGGTTCATCTTCGCCAGGGCCAGTTCGATGCCGTCGGCCCAGGGTTTGGTGCGCGAAACATCGTCATTGCAGGAAACCACCACCTCGATGTCTTCCCGGGCAATATCTTGTTCCAGAAGCAACAGCTTTGGGGTGAGTGAGATGTGCGCCGAGTTGGAGACGATACCCAACCGCAGGCCTAACTGGTGGAGGCGGGCCATACTTAACCCGGCGTCATCGTAAGCGTAAGTGTGTTCCAGTTGAAGTTGCAGCAGCCGTTCGCAATCGAAGGCTTTCCAGAACTGGGTCCGCGGGATGCCCCAGTTATCAATCATCGTGTAACGTTCTGAGGTGAACCAGAATTTTTCGACGTGTTCCGCATCGGTCAGGGGTGGTTTGCCGAAATCAGCCAGTGTTTCGTTCAAAACGACCATTCGCCCGGCGGTACGCAGTTGGACCAGCGTCCCGTCCATATCAAAAAGGACTGCTTTTACAGGGTTTGCAAGTTTTGCTCTCCTCGTCTTTGAGGATGTTGATGTTTTCATATTATTCTATCCTTGTTCCGTAAATTCTACCACTGACCATTCCCCGGTCAGGGTGGTAAGTGATATATAGCACAGCCTGTTCCGTCAGGCTATCGGCTACATCACATCTGGTATAAAAGGGTTTCCCGCCTAACCCTTAATTCTTACTTATTTCGTATCGCCAAGCTTTTTTGGTTCTTTGAAAAGTAACACGTTCATGGCATCAACCAGGGCCGCGACAGAGGGACTTTCTTTGACTTTGGTTTCGAGGACCGTACCCGCGCTGTCAACAACAAAGACATTCCCCGCGGCATCGGTTTGCAGATTGGCTGTTGTCGCATCGTCAATGCCGGTCTTTTCCTGGATAAGCATCGCCAGGGCGCCACCCAAAGCCTGTTCATCCAGTTCCACTTCCGCAGGGATATTGTCGGTAGTGATACTGCTAACCGGCAAATTGATTTTGAACTTAACAGCCATTATTAATAATTTCCTTTCGTTTAAAGACAGCTAAACCTGCCAGCTGGTAGCACCCCATTAAACGGTGAAAAACAGGAAAAGTTGAAATAAAAGCGTTCATCTGGCAAAATTTGGTTATGAATACAAAAGAACCAATACCGATGAACGCTGGGGAGCAATTCTGCTCTTACCA
>CADDZM010000389.1 GCA_902812345.1 Chloroflexota bacterium
GGTGGGGCCGCCTGTATGGCAGCGGGGCAGAGGGAAAACCGGGTAGGGTGGCGGCGCTGCGGCCTGGGCCTGGGCGCCGGACTTTTAATTGCGCCCCTCGCCTGGTGTATCAACCAGCTTTACGTAACTCCGCTCAATCCCACTTTGCCATCAGCCCGCCCCGGCATCGAAAATGAGGTCGGGAACCTGGGCAACCGCTATATCTGGGATAACGTGGTCCAACCGAATTGGGCCGGACTTTTAACTATAGTTTTACCTCTCGTGGCGTTGTTTGGCACCGCTCTGGTGGCAATCTGGAAGTTTGCGGGCCTGGAAACCAGGCCGTCCTTTCGCTGGAAAAGACTTCTGGCAGGAATTGCCCTGCTTGTAATAATCTTTGGGGTTGGGTTGGCGGCTAACAGCGTTTTATCCAATAAGGCCGGGGCCATCCAGACCGCCTCAACCCGCCCGGTATTCCGCTATGATGAAAAACTGGCTTCTTATTTAACTACCCACCAACAGGGATACGCTTACCTGGCGGCGGTCCCTACTACCTCAGATGCCGGACCGCTCATTTTGCAGACCGGGCAGGCGGTTTTGGCGGTTGGCGGATTTATGGAGATTGACCCGGCTTTAAGCCCGGCCCGGGCCGAAGAATTGGTGCGGGAAAGCAAGTTGCGCTTTTTCCTGGTGTCGGCTGACAACTTTTTTGGTAACGTTAGCGAAGAAGCCGGAACGCACGCCATTTATCATTGGGCCAGCCAGAAATGCCGGTTGATAGACCAGAGCGAGTGGAAATCTATTTCAGGCGGCCTGGATAACCCCTGGCAAGAGCAGTTGTACGACTGCGGAAGTATTTTTAGCTAGCTTAACTTCTCCTTTCCCCTATAATCCCCCTTGCCCCCTGGCCGCATTTTGCCTTTCATTTTCATTGGGAAGGCTGCGTGGATAGGGCCGGCTTGTGTTATTTAGATTACCAATAAATGCAATAACGGTTTCCTTTGGGTTTGATTGTGATTAATATTGAAAAGTAGTGCGCTTAAGGTTATAATTCACAAAGTATAAGTAGTCCATAATAATGAATTATTTTAAAACAAAGATAATTCCATTCTGGTTAAAAGATTTGGGCTTTACTTTGGGGATATTAGCCGGGTGCCGCGGCATAACTAAGAGTTTATGTGCGGTAACAGTAAAAGGTTTGACAACGGCGTGGTTTGTTAACTTACTGGCATGCTAATAATAACAAGATTTTGGTTATATAGAAGCACGACTTTCGCTTTGACCATGAGAAGCCTCCGGGATACGAGGAAATCAAACTCAAAATAATTGTTTCAAGCGAAAGTCCTAAGAAGGTCATAAAGAAAGGTTTTATTTAATAATGGCAGTTACTGCTACGCGCGCCCCGCGTCATACGCGCCCGACCGGGCCGAATTATAAGTGGGTCGCTCTAACCAACACCACGTTGGGCGTGCTGATGGGCGCAATGAATTCCAGTATTTTACTTATTTCACTGCCCGCGATTTTTAAGGGTCTCAACGTTAACCCGCTTGAACCCGCAGAAACTACTTACCTGCTCTGGATTTTGATGGGGTATATGGTCATCACGGCGACCTTCCTGGTCACGATTGGCCGTCTTTCCGATATCTGGGGCCGGGTCCGAATTTACAACGCCGGGTTCGCTATCTTTACGGTTGCTTCGCTCTTGCTTTTCGTTATGCCGGGGGATGGGAGCGGCAATACTGGCGCTCTTGAAATAATTATCTTACGCCTTATTCAAGGTATTGGCGGCGGTTGTTTGATTGCCAACAGCACCGCCATCATAACCGACGCTTTTCCAAGCAAACAACGCGGTCTGGCGCTCGGCCTGAATATGGTTGCCGCCTTGAGCGGCAGCCTTATCGGCCTGCTGGTCGGCGGCGTCCTGGCGACCCTCGGCTGGCGGTTGGTCTTCCTGGTCAGTGTGCCATTTGGCATCATCGGGACGGTCTGGGCTTATATGTCGCTGCGCGAACAAGCCGCCAAACGGATGGCTAAAGGCATTGACTTGCTCGGCAACCTGTGCCTGGGTGGTGGGCTGGTAATCTTCCTGGTGGCAATGACCTACGGCATCATGCCTTATGGCACAGAAAGCACCGGTTGGACCAATCCCTGGGTTATCGCCGGGCTGGTAATCGGCCTGGGCATGCTGGTTCTCTTTGTCTTCGTCGAGAACCGGGTCAAAGAACCGCTCTTTAATTTGCACCTGTTCCAGATTCGCTCGTTTGCCGCCGGGTGCGCCGCGCAATTCCTATCAGCCCTGGCTTATGGCGGCCTGCAATTCATGTTGATTATCTGGTTACAGGGAGTCTGGTTGCCGATTCACGGCTACAACTATGAAGATACCCCGTTGTGGTCGGCCATCTACATGATTCCGCTCCTGATTGGGTTTATGATTTTCGGCGTTCTGGGCGGCTATCTCTCCGATAAACTGGGCGTGCGTGCCCTGACTACCGGCGGTATGATTGGCCTGGCGCTCGGCTTCATTCTTCTAACCCTCTTCCCGGCAGACTTCAGCTATGCCCCCTTCGCCCTGGTGCTGTTCATCATTGGCGCTTCGTTCGGCAGCTTCTCGGCCCCGAATACGGCAGCGATTATGAACTCACTGCCCAGCGAGTATCGTGGGGTCGGCTCGGGCATGCGGGCTACTTTCCAGAACGCCGGGAACCCCCTCAGCATGGGCGTATTTTTCACGATTATCGTGGTCGGCCTGAGCGCCACTCTGCCCGGCGCTATCCAGAACGGCCTGACCCAGGGCGGTGTCCCGGCTGCGACAGCTTCGGCTGCTTCGCACCTGCCGCCAACCGGCGCGTTGTTTGCGGCCTTTCTGGGCTACAACCCGATGGAATCCCTGGTGCCAGGTTCAGTTTTACACACTCTGGCCCCGGCTACCCAGACGCACCTGCTGGGCACACAGTTCTTCCCGAACCTGATTAGCAATCCGTTTATGGACGCTTTGCGGCTGGTATTTTATTTTTCGGCGGCGCTGTGCCTGATAGCGGCTATTTGCTCGTACTTTCGTGGTAATCGCTACGTTTACGATGAATTACCGCAAAATCAACCGGCCCAGAGTGTTCCGCCGACCCAGGGCACGGCCCAGACGACCCGGTAGATTATTGAGAGGAGTGTTTTACTATGGCAGTAATTACAATTTCTCATCAGATTGGCAGTTGCGGACGCGAAATTGGTCAAAGGGTGGCCCAACTTCTGGGCTACCCCTATGTTGACCGCGAGATTGTCCAGGGGGTAGCCGCCCGGTTAGGCGTTACCGAAGATGAGGCCAGCGACCACGATGAGAAGGCCGAGAGCCTCATCAGCCAGATTATAGGTTCCCTCGGTTATACTTCGCTGGGCGGGCCAACCATTCTCAGTGAGGAAATGGCGGCCCAGGTCACCCAGAATAACTTTGTGGATAACAACCGGTACCAGGCGGCGACCCAGCAGGTTATTGAGGCGGTGAGCGCAAAAGGGAACATGGTTATCGCGGGGCACGGCGCGAACTTTTTGCTGGAAGGACGGCCCGGCGTTTTAGGGGTCTTCGTTTATGCCGAACCCGAAAAACGGATAAAAACCATTATGGACCGCGACCATATTAACCACGCCCGGGCCGCCAAAGTGGTCCACGATAACGACCACGCCCGTTCGCACTATATCAAAACGTACTACCACGCCGAGTGGGGCGACCGCCGGCATTATTTGCTTTTAATTAACACTTCCCAGGCTTTGCCTGAACTGGCGGCGAGTTTAATCGTGAAAGCGGCTCAATCTTTTTAGCCTGGTGATAACCAAACCGGTAAGACGAAAGTCCGTTTTCAATCCAAAACCGGTTTGTTAGTATAGTAAGAGAGCTGTAAAAGGACTTTTGAAGGCGTTTTGCTCAACCAGGACAGGTTAATTAGTCTCAAAATCCTTTATATAAACACGACTTTCGCTTTGAACCTGAGAAGTCTTCGGGATATGAGGAAATCAAGCTTAAAATAATTGTTTAAAGCGAAAGTCCTAATAAAGTAACTGGCAACTTATCAAAAAAAGGCTTATGGCGCTGGCCGGGGTTGCAAGCTTGCAATTTTCCAGGGTTTGTTAAATTACGGTGGGATTTGGGCCATCACTGCTAAATCGAATAGGTATCCACCGCAACCTTTATAACTTTTACATAATGCAATAAGCTCCCCGGAAGCGCCAGGCATGGTCAGGAGGTATATCAAATGACTGTTCTTAAATCTTCGCCTGATGTTTCCGTGCTGGATAGGCCCGGCCCAAAACTGGCCGGAATTGAAACAAAGACTACTCGCCGAGTGCTTGACCTTTTATTTGGGAAAAGTTCTTCACCCGGTGAAAGGGCGGGCAGACTCCCGCAGGGTCTTGGCGTGCGCCTGTGGGACGGCAGTTACTGGCCGCGTAAAGCCGAGTATACGACAACCCTCGTCCTGAAAAACCCTTATGCCCTGCGTAAAATTCTATTGAGCGGAACTGAACTGACCATGGCCGATGCCTATATCTACAAGGAGGTGAATATTGAGGGCGACCTTGAAGGTATCTTTCCGTTGGCGATGGCCTTGCGCGACCTGAACCGGGGAATGCTGGGCGGCCTGTTTAACAAAGCCCGCCTGCTTATGGCGATATTAAAGATGCCTTCAAAGAAAACATCCGGGACGGAACAACTTTCTCCCCGGAAAAAGGCAGACTGGAACGGCGCGGCTGATTCGGGCGGCGGCAGCGAAAGTTCGGTTGCGGCAGTCCGGGCGGCAGTGGCCGAGGAAACCGGCGTAGAACCGGCGGTAGTCACAACTTCTCCGGCCAGCCTGAACCGCTATCTTCCGGCTTTTATGAAAGGCCGCCAGCACTCTCTCAAACGGGACTGCCAGGCTATCGCCTATCACTACAACCTGTCCAACGATTTCTACTCCCTCTGGCTCGACCCGACCATGACTTATTCTTGCGCTTATTTCAAGGATGCCGACAACACTCTGGCCCAGGCCCAGCAGGATAAACTTGAACATATTTGCCGGAAATTGCGCCTCAAACCGGGCCAGCGCCTGCTCGATATCGGTTGCGGTTGGGGCGGTCTGGCGATTTACGCGGCGACCCATTACGGCGTGGAAGCGCTGGGGATTACCCTGAGCCACGCCCAGGCTGAACTGGCAAACCGCCGGATTAGCGAGGCCGGTTTGCAGGATAAAGTGCGGGTTATTGAACTGGACTACCGCGAACTTAAAGAGCATGGCCGTTTTGATGCGCTGGTGAGCGTTGGAATGTTCGAGCATGTCGGGGCATCCATGCTGCCGACCTACTTCAAAAAGGCTTTCGACCTGCTCAAACCGGGCGGCATCTTTCTCAATCACG
>CADDZM010000390.1 GCA_902812345.1 Chloroflexota bacterium
GTGGCGGCACTAACTGGGGTGGCGGCGGCAGCGGCAGCGGCGGCGCTGATTGGGGCGGCGGCAATGACGGCTTCGGCAGCGGCGGCGGCAATTTTGATGCCGGTGGCGGCAGCGACTGGTAATACTGCTTTGTTTGTTTTCCAACTAAAGCTTTAATGATAGGATAAGGCCAGCCAACCAAAGCTGGCCTTTTTGTTTTTTTATAGTGGAGAAGACAAGATGAGAGATGAGGCGGAGCATTTTCTGGCGACCCAGAACAGCCTGGGCGAAGGCGCGATGTGGAGCGCGGACGAGCAAGCCCTTTACTGGGTGGACCTTGATACCAATTATTTCTACCGCTGGGACTACCATACCGGGCAGCAACAAACCTATGACGCCGGGCAACTGGTCGGGTGCTTGCGACTGCGAGCCAAAGGCGGCCTGGTGCTGGCCGCTCAGCACGGTTTCGCCTTCTGGGACTTTGACGGGAACCGCCTCATACCCATCGCGGACCCGGAGCAGAACCCCAAAATCCGTTTTAATGACGGGAACGTGGACCCGCAGGGCCGTTTCTGGGCCGGTTCGATGCTCTTTGGCCCGGATATTGGCACTCCGGGCGGTTCGCTCTACCGGCTCGACCCCGACGGCAGGGTCAACCGGATGGCGACCGAACAAGTGATTCCCAACGGCATCGGCTGGAGTCCCGACCACAAAACCATGTACCACGCCGATACCACCTGCAACGTTATTTTCGCCTATGACTACGACGAAGCCACCGGGCGGATTGAAAACAAGCGCAATTTTGTTTACACTCCTGAGGCTAAAGGGATGCCCGACGGCCTGTCCATGGACGCGGAAGGCTACGTCTGGAGTTGCCGTTGGGACGGCTGGTCGGTAATCCGCTACAACCCGCAGGGCCGAGTTGACCGCGAAATCCGCCTGCCTGCCGCCCGCGTCACTTCCTGCGCTTTTGGCGGGCCAGACCTGGATGAGCTTTTTATCACGACCGCCCGGACCGGCCTTTCCGAAGAAGAACGCCGCCAGCAGCCCCTGGCCGGGGACATTTTCCGGCTCAAGACGGATGTCAAAGGGGCGCCGTCCTACAGTTTTGCCGGGTAGTTTTATTCTCTGCACAAGCAAGCAAAAGAATCAGACAAAAGAATCAGACAAAAGAATCAGACAAAAGAATCAAAAAGGAAAAGAGCCATGAGTTTTCTGAATTTAGAGGGCAAAGTAGCGATTGTTACCGGCGGCGGAGCCGGGATTGGCCGGGCCGTTTCGCTGGGTTTGGCCCGGGAAGGCGCGCAGGTGGCCGTGGTGGATTGGAGCGTTGAAAATGGCCGGGCGGTCGTCAAGGAAATCGAGCGGCTGGACCAGAACAAGCCCCTTGATATGCCGGCGGCTATCTTTATCCAGGCCGATGTTTCAAAGGACGCTGACGCCAGCCGAATTGCCGCCGAAACGGTCGCGGCCTTTGGCCGGGTTGATATTCTGTGCAACAACGCCGGAATCCAGACCTACGGCACTGTCGAGACCACCAGCGAGGAGACCTGGGACAAAACGCTGGGGGTGAACCTTAAGAGCATTTTCCTGGTATCAAAATATGTCGTGCCGCACCTGAAAGAGGCCGGGGGCGGCGCAATCGTGAACACCGCCTCGGTCCAGTCTATCGCGGCGCTGCCAAACTCGGCGGCTTATGTCGCCAGTAAAGGCGGCGTTACCTCGCTGACCCAGGAAATGGGCCTTGACCTGGGCAAGTTCGGCATCCGGGTGAACGCAGTAATGCCCGGCTCTATCCGCACCCCTATGCTGGAATACTCGGCCAGCCAGGAGCCAGACCCCAGGGCCGCTATGCGGGAATGGGGCAAGCTCTACGCCCGGGGCCGCATCGGGGAGGCCGACGAAGTGGCTAACCTGATTATGTTCCTGGCAAGTCCGGCGGCCAGTTTTATCACGGCCTCGGCTTACCTGGTGGACGGCGGCCTTTCGGCCCGGCTTTTTTAAGATTGAACCTAATCCCTCATCCTGGGGCGGGCCAGGGGTGGGGATTCTTTAGAAAAGTGATTTGCATTACTGTGAATAGGCCGGAAATCGGGTAAAAAGGGACTGGACAACTTCAAGCAAGTATGTTATAACAGAAAGGACGCTCGGACAGGAGCGCCTGTAACTTTTTGGGAATTTGTAATGGCTGAAAATAATAAGTGGCTGGCGACTGCCGCCCTAAAACAGAATAGCTTTTATTGGTACTTTAGTCCCTCCGGCTACACGGTGGGCTACTTGCATTAAGTAACCAACAGCACCTGGAGCCGGAGAAGCAGAGGAAAAAATCCTCTGCTTTTTTGTTTGGTTAATTCAGCCGCCAATAGGATTTTTTTTAAGAAACCGGGCCGCTCCACCAAAAACTCTATAGCGGAATTAATGCATTTAAATCGTTTTAATTGTATAATATGTAACAAAGTAATGGCGTAAAAGGGGAGCCACATAAATGTTAATCATATTGCAGGCCGGTAGCACAAAAGAAGATGTCAAACATGTTGTAGCAGAGTTAGCGGGCGTGAGCATTACCGGCTACCCGGCCCACAACCAGGGCCGCGAAGTTATTTGCCTGAGCCAGCATCTCAATATAGAGTTGCGGACCTGGCTGCACACCGTCTGCCCCCTGGTCGAGCGGGTTCTCGACATAAAAGCGCCTTACAAACTGGCCAGCGCCGAATACAAACCAAGGCCGAGTTCGGTGCTGGTCGGCCAGGGCAGCGGGCAGGTTCGGGTCGGGCCGGGTAACTTCGTGGTAATGGCCGGTCCCTGCACTATCGAAAGCGAAGAACAGCTTTTCAAGACCGCCGCCGTGGTTAAACAGGCCGGGGCTAACATTCTGCGCGGCGGCGCGTTCAAACCCCGGACTTCCCCATATAGTTTCCAGGGTATGGGCGTGGAAGGCTTGAAACTCTTGCAGCGGGCCGGGCAGCAATACAATATGCCGACCGTTACGGAGGTCATGGAATCGGCCTATGTTGAAGCCGTGGCCGAGTACGCCGATATTTTACAGGTCGGGGCGCGCAACATGCAGAACTTTCCCCTGCTGCGTGAGGTCGGCCTCGCCGGAAAGCCGGTCCTGCTCAAACGCGGACCCTCGGCCACGCTCGAAGAATGGCTCATGGCCGCCGAGTATATCCTGGCAACCGGCAACGAGCAGGTTATTTTATGCGAACGCGGCATCAAAGGTTTCGACCCGTCCACCCGCAACGTCCTCGACCTGGGTGGGGTGGTAGCGGTCCAGGAAAAGACCCACCTGCCGGTAATCGTTGACCCCAGTCACGCCACCGGCAAACGAAGCCTGGTCACGCCGCTCGGCCTGGCCGCTGCCGCTATTGGCGCGAACGGTATCATGGTCGAGTGCCACCCGCACCCTGAACAGGCGCTGTGTGACGGCGCGCAATCCATCCTGCCCGGCCAGCTTTGCGAACTGGTAAAAGGCGTGCATAACGTGACCGCTGCCGTGCGCGAAATCTACGAACCCATAGAAGCGGTCGAGGTTGCCGCCTGATCCGGCTAAAACCACTCTTTCAAAGGCGAAAGAAGCAAAGGATTTTTGTTAAAAGTTTTCTTAAATAAAAATAGGATGGCTGACTAAATAGTTCGCAAAATCAGATTTACTGCCCCCTTCGGTAAGTCTTTTTTTGTGCCTTTTTGCCGGACCCGTGATTAATCGCGGAGCCGCAGCCGGGCCGGGGATAGCTCGGCAATCGTCTTTACCCCTAAAAGTTGCATGGTGCGAATAATTTCTTTATTTAAAATGTCGGCGCTACGCTGGACCCCGCGTTGACCTCCAGCCATCAGGCCGTAAAGGTAAGCCCGGCCCACCAGGCAAGCCGTCGCGCCCAGGGCCACCGCCGCGATTATGTCCGCCCCGCTCAAAATGCCGCTATCCAGGTAAATTTCGGCCCGGTCGCCCACAGCCTGGACGATAGCCGGGAGTTGTTCGAGGGGCGTCGGGGCGCGGTCAAGCTGTCTGCCGCCGTGGTTCGAGATTACCAGGGCATCGGCTCCCCGCTCGACAACCTCCCGCGCATCTTCGACGCTCTGGATACCTTTGACGACCAGCGGGCCGTTCCACTCGCTGCGCAGCCACTCAAGGTCGGCGAAAGTCACCGACGGGTCGAACATGGTCGCGACCAGTTCGGCCACGGTGCCATTCCAGGAATTGAGCGAGGCGAAGCTCAACGGCTCGGTGGTAAGAAGGTTAAACCACCAGGCCGGGTGCAGGGCGCCATCAAAGAAAGTTTTCAATGTCAGGGCGGGCGGAATGGTCATACCATTGCGGACATCACGCTGCCTGGCTCCCGCGATAGGGGTATCCACGGTCAGCACCAGGGCTTCATACCCGGCGGCCCTGGCCCGGGCAATCAGGTCGCGGCTGGCGGCCCGGTCCTTCCAGAGATAAAGCTGGAACCAGCGCCGGGCCTGGGGCGCGGCTTCGGCTAAAACCTCAAGAGCGGTCGTACCCATCGTGGAGAGGGCGTAAGGTATGCCTGTGTTCTGAGCGACCCGGGCCACGGCTGGTTCGCCTTCGGTGTTCATCATGCGGGTGAAGCCGGTCGGGGCAAAGACGAGCGGCAAGGCGCTGGGCTTGCCGAGAATTTTCGTTGAAGGGTCAACCGACGAAACATCCCGCAAGACCTGGGGAATGAATTCGACTTTCTGGAAAGCCTCGCGGGTGCGCCGCAGGCTGGTTTCTTCTTCCGCCGCGCCGTCCACGTAATCGAAGACGGCCCGGGGAACCTGCCGCCGGGCGATGTCGCGCAAATCCCCGATGGTTACGGCGCGGGCCAATCGCCGCTTGACAGGGTCCAGTTCAAGAGGTTTGGGACGCAATAAGGGGCTTAGTTCGGCCCAACTTGGCAGGCGGCGGGAGGTCATCAGGATAACTCCTTTGGTAAACGTTTAAGGTTGAACGTTTATCGCACGGAAAACGTTTAACGCAACTCTAGTTGTTAAGATTCTTAATATACCGGTTAAATCCTTCTTATGCCAGCTACGGGTAAAGACTCTATCTTTGTCACACCCTACGGGCGCGAGCGTAGTCGAGGAATCCCGGAATACATGGCGAAAGTACTGGATATTGGCCAGGGCGACCCGTAAACGGGTACCCGGTAATAGTAGACCCAAACGGGTCTTCTTGTCACTTTAAATTCGTTTTAGGGGCAATACCTTTTAAATAACGGCAATGACCTGGGCGAAACAACCATCTCGCCGGTAATAAGCCTGATGTTCGGCTCTTTTTAGCTTGAAATTACTCATCTTTTGCTTGACTACCCGTGGATTACTGC
>CADDZM010000391.1 GCA_902812345.1 Chloroflexota bacterium
CCCTTAACACTCCCCAGACCACAGTAGCAGGTTTGACGATGGCTTTACTCCTGTACGCTGGGAAGCTAACGTTTTTTAGGGGAAGCTTTGGCGGAAGAAGCTAAGGGGAAGAACCGGGCGCGCCGGCGGTAAAGCAAGTAACCGCACAGCAGGGAAACGGCCACCAGGACACTCCCCACTACTGCTATAGTCACCGGCAGCAGGCCCAGGAACAAAAACGGCACCGCGAAGAACAAATAGGTTGCCAGGGCGATAACCGTTCCCCAGAAGGCCAGTTTGTCGTAGCGGGGCAGGTAGAAAATCAGCCAGACCTCGACCATAACCATGACCGCCGCCGCCGGTACGATGCGAAATTTGTTGTCGGGGTCCGAATCGGTCACTGAAATCAGGACCATCCAGAGGGTTCCGAGCAGAATCAGCCCGACCACTCCCACCACGAAAAGGGTTTCCCAGTCGCGGCTGTGCCAGGCGGTTTGCCGGTTAAATTCGGTTGCGGTTTCGCCCGGTTTAGGGGCGGTCGGCGGCGGTTTTGTGGTCATGTATAAAAACGCTTGAATGTTAGACGCTGAGTTGAACGAAATTTAATCCGCTTGGATTTGAAGCGAAATAAAAAGCCGGGTTACTGGAAGACATTAAGGGCTTTTTTCCGGTTGAAAATGACCTCGTTCAGACTGCCGGTGCGGTAGCCGTCCAGGTCCAGCGACACAAAAGCGTAACCGATTTCGTGCAGCCCCTGGGAAATCTGCTGGCGGGTTGTTTCTTCCAGGAAGCGGCTGAAATCGCTCGGCCGGATTTCAATGCGGGCCATATCGCCGTGATGGCGCACCCGCACGCCCACGAAACCTAAATCCTGCAAGAATTCTTCGGAGCGACCTACTTTTTCAAGGGCTTCCACTGTGACCGGGGTGCCGTAGGGAATCCGGGAAGACAGGCAGGCCGCCGCCGGTTTGTTCCAGGTCGGCAGGCCGAGCGCCTTCGAGAGCGCCCTTATGTCCGCCTTGGTGAACCCGGCCTCGACCAGGGGGCTGCGGACCTGCAACTCTTTACCGGCGCGGTGGCCGGGGCGGTGGTCGCCTTTGTCGTCCAGGTTAAAGCCGTCCGCGATATAGGCGAACTTTCGCTGCTCGGCCATTTCGGTCAGTTCGGTGTAAAGGGTGCTTTTGCAATAGTAGCAGCGATTGGGGCTATTCTCGACATAGCCCTCTTTTTCCATCTCCTTGGTATAGGTCAGGAGCAACCGCACGCCCATTTCCCCGGCGTGTTTCTTTGCCAGTTCCACCTCACGGGGCGGCACCGAAGGCGAGATAGCCAGGCAGCCTGCCGCCCGGTCGGGGCCGAGCGTTTCGTGAGCCACCTTCAGGACCAGCGCGCTATCCACGCCGCCGCTATAGGCCACCAGGACGCTTTCCATACTGTTAAAGACGGCTACCAACCGGGCGGCTTTGGCTTCCAGTTCCGGCTCAACATTTATATTAAGTTTGTTTATTTGAAGGGTCATTTGAGTCAAAAGTCCTTTTTTAGTCAAGAAAAATCTTTTTAGGGCCAAAGAGTAACATATCGAGCGGCCCTTTTCAAGTTTAGAAGGCTTGCCGGGGGGTTTTAAAACGAAATATTTTGCCTGGAAAATGTTTAAAGATTTGCTTTTACTGGTATAATAAAGCCGGGCTTTTTTTCAAAGCCGTTATTTTTACCGTTTTTAACTCCTTGTTTACATAATTTGCCATTTAAAGGCAACCGCGGCCCTTCCGGTACGTTAGATTTATGGGTTCCCTGTTACAAATTTAATTTAATAACTTCCTGCTTTTCTTCGGGCGCTGACCGCACCCCGGCCAGGTCGGCCTGCGCCAGGGCTATAACTTCTTTACTTTGCTAAAACGTCTTATCTTTAGTCTTTTCTTAACTGAAGTTGCAGCGGCCAGGAGAAAATAGGGGTTGGGCGCTCATAATATTTAAGGTATGAACCGCATGTCCAGAATCAAGTTTAAAGCTGCCGTAGCCTGCCTTGTCGTCTTCACCATCCTTTTTTCGACCAACTTGCCTGTCATAACTTTCGCCCAGGCATCTGACCCGGTAATTGACCTGCCCGGCAGCGTTTCACCGGATTTAGGCGCGCCCGCCAATCCGCCGCCGGGAAAAAACGCTCTCACGGACCCGGCACAGGTTGTAATAGTCTTGAAGCCCCGTAACGAAACGGCTTTTCAGGCGTTGGCCGAAGCCGTTTCAGACCCCGACTCGCCCCGCTACCAGCAACCACTTACGGACGCCGAGTACCGGCAAAATTACCAGCCCGACGCCGCTACCCTTACCGTTGTCAAAAATTATTTTGCCAGGTATGGGTTGACGCTAGACTATGAAAGCCCTGGCGAACTACTCTTAAGTTTTACCGGTACGCTCGACCAGCGGGACCAGGCTTTTGGCACCACGACCCAGTACCGGGCCAACGGCAAGGGCGAGGCGGGCCTGATTAATACTACGCCGCTCAGGCTCCCGGCCTCGGTCGCTAAAAATATTTCGGGCGTGCTTGGTTTTGACGAGCTTCACCGGGCTAAAGTAAATTCGGTTTCGGTTGACCCCGGCGCATCCAAAGACGTGATTTCACCCGACAGCGTCAGCGCCGTTACTCCGGCTAACCTGCGCGCCGCCTACAACTTTCCATCCGCTTATACCGGGGCCGGGACCAGTGTCGGCATCATCCTCTGGACCGCTCCCGACCTCAACAATACCAACCGTTGGAAGGCGGATAACGGCATCCCCGGCCCGGTTACCGTTATCGGGTTGGGCTCAACCACCCCGCCACCCAACCCTACCGACCTGGAAGCGCACATGGATATTCAAATGGTCCTGACCGCTGCTCCCGCCGCCGCTGTCCGCTTTTATGTCGCCGCTGACAGCACCTTTAATTCGCTGGGCCTGGCCCTGCAAAGAGCGGTTGACGATAACGTAAGGTCGGTAAATGGAAGTTGGGGCAATTGCGAAGCAACCATGAGCGACTCCATCAAATCGGCCTACAGCACCATTTTTCGAAACGGAGCGGCTAAAGGCATCCCCTTTTTCTTCAGCAGCGGCGATAGCGGCGTTTTTGAATGTAATACCTCCGGAGTTTCCCAGGTCGGCTTCAGCCAGTTCCCCGCCGGAGACCCGCTGGTAACCTCAGTTGGCGGCACTTCGCTTGACCATAGCGGCAATACCTGGCTCAACGAAACGGCCTGGGGTTGCAATTCCGCCGACGATACGACCTGCCTTCAGAGCGTCAAGGGTTCTTCCACCGGCGGCAAGACCGTAAGCTATCCCCGGCCTGCCTACCAGTCCGAATTCACGCCGCCTACCGAGGCAAAGTTTACCAACGGCTCGGCCAATACCCGCTTGCAACCCGATATAAGCATGAACGGCGACCCCTCCAGTGGCGAAAGAATTTATATCAACGGCTGTACCCTGGCCGCCAATAATTGTCCCCTGGGCGGCGGGACCAGCGCTGGTTCGCCGCTATTAGCCGGGATTGCAGCCCTGGCCGCTCAGAAAAAAGGAGCCGCTACCGGCAGCAGCAACAAATTTATTTACCGCAATTTTCCCGGTAATTGGGGTTTTGATGTTACCTCCGGCTATAACGGCGTGTCTTCCAGGACCGGGTGGGACTACACCACCGGCCTCGGCTCTATCCAGAATGTTACCAATTATATCAACGCCTTTACCCTGCCCGCCCCTTTCCTGACCGGCTCGTATTCGTCTTTTGCTGAAATTTTTGGGAACAACAACGGCCATATTGACCCTGGCGAAACGATTGGCCTGCGCGTTTCGCTTGCCAATAGCGGCGACCTGGCCGCGACCGGGGTTTCGGCGACCCTGGCCCTGACTGGCGGAAGCGCTACCATCAACAACGCTTCCTCAACCTACCCGAATATCGCTATGGGCGGTTCGGCCACCAATGCTTCATTTTTTACTTTCTCGACCGGGCCGGGCCTGGCCTGCACCAGCGTGCTTTCCTTCCGCCTGACGGTAGGGTATAACGGCGGCCTGTCCTACGTCTATAACTTTAACGTGACCTTTGGGGTCGCCGTGGCCGGGGCAGCCCAGAACTTTTCCAATTCAACGGCCACGCCTATCCCCGACAATAACGGGACCGGGGTAACTTCATCTTTAAGTGTACCCGCTTCGTTTACCCTGGCGGACGCGAATGTTACCGTTAATATCACCCATACCTATGACGGCGATTTGACCCTGCAACTGACCGGCCCTGACAATGTGACCTCGGTCTTGCTGGTCAATAAACGCGGCAGCAGTGACGATAACTTTACCGGGACCATACTGGACAGCCAGGCGGCCACGCCAATTTCGGCGGGCGTACCCCCATTTACCGGCAGTTTCCAGCCGGAGCAATCGCTGAACGTTTTTAATAACACCCCGGTTAACGGTAACTGGAAACTGAATGTGACCGATAATGGCCCGGGCGACACCGGTACGCTTAATAACTGGTCCCTGGCGCTAAAGCCGTTCACTTATAACTGTACGCCTTTTGTCCCGAACCCGGTCCCCACCCTCACCAGCCTTGCCCCGGCCAGCGTGCCTTTTGGCGCGGCGACTTTTACCCTGAGCGTTAACGGGACGAACTTTATGAACGGGTCGGTCGTGCAGTGGAACGGCAGCAACCGCCCTACTACCTTTGTCAGCAGCGCCATACTTACCGCCCAGATTCCGGCCACTGACCTGACCGCTAACGGCACCTTCGGCGTGACAGTCTTTAACCCTGCGCCGGGTGGCGGCCTCTCCAACTCCCTGCCATTCTCGGTCGTTAACCCGGTCCCCACCGTTATGAATGCGGTTCCACCGGCCGGTACCTTTGCCGGGAGCGATAGTTTTCTCCTGAGTGTAAACGGCTCGAATTTCATAAACGGCGCAACCGTCTTTTGGCAAAACGCGGCCCGCCCGACCACTTTCGTCAGCGCCAGCCAGCTTACCGCCCTGATTTCCAGCCGGGATATTAGCGTCAGCGGCCTTTACTCGGTGACGGTCCAGAACCCTGCGCCCGGCGGCGGTGTCTCAAACCCTGTTTCGCTTTCCCTGACCTATACCAGGCCGGTCCTTACAGCCCTGACACCCGATTCCATTCCCAACACAACTAATGGCGGTCAGGCTTTTACCCTGACAATTAAAGGGAATTACTTTGTTACAAATTCGGTCGCTTTTTTTAACGGCATCCAGCACGCTGCCACTTATTTAAATAACCATATGATAACGATTGCCGTCGGGGTGGGTGAACTGCCTTCCACCGGAAGCGCCTCTTACCCGGTGTCAGTAATAAAT
>CADDZM010000392.1 GCA_902812345.1 Chloroflexota bacterium
CTTTCGCCCCGGCCCCGTCCGTCTTGCAGGTGAACACCCAGGCGGGTTGGATTAACCAGGTGGCTTTCAGCCCTGACGGCAAAATGCTGGCAACCGCCAATGCTGACTTCTCGGTAAGGTTGTGGGATGCCGTGACCGGTAAGCCTATTCAAACTTTGCGGGGCCATACCGGGTCGGTCTATTCGCTCTCTTTCAGCCCGGACGGCCAGCAAGTTGCCAGCGCCGGGGCTGACAAAAGCGTCATCCTCTGGGATATCGCTACGGGTAAGCAGGTCCACCGGATGACCGGGCCAACCGGCGAGATTAATTCTGTTGCTTTTAGTCCGGGCGGTCAGATTCTGGCGACCGGTTCATCCGACTTCTCGGTACGGTTGTGGGACGTGCATACCGGCAAGCAGGTCGGCATCGCCAAAGACCACCAGGGCGCGGTCCAGACCGTCGCTTTTAGCCCGGATGGCAAACAGCTTGCCAGCGGTGGAGACGACCGGTTGATTATGCTCTGGGATCTCAGTTCGTTAAGTAAACCGGTCCAGTTAGCGGCTCTTAAGGGACATAACAGCCGGATATGGATTGTAACATTCAGTCCTGACGGAAAGAAACTTGCCAGCGCCAGCCTCGGTAATGACAATAACCTGAAAGTCTGGGACTTGAGTGCGGGCAAGGAACTGTTCAACCTGACCGGTCACGACCAGGCGGTTTACTCGGTCGCTTTTAGCCCGGACGGCAACCTTCTGGCAAGCAGCGGCCTTGACCGGACGGTTCGGCTGTGGAATCCTTCCACCGGCGACCCGCTGGGGACTTATACCGGCGCGACCGGTGCTGTCACCAGTGTCAGCTTTAGCCCGGACGGAAAACTGGTGGCCGGGGCCGGGGAAGACAAAATTATCCGCCTTTGGAAGCTGGAGGCTTCGTAAACCGGGCTGAAATCGCGAGGACGAAAGACAAGTACAACGCCAGGCCGGTTTGGTACTTGTCTTTCCTCGGTAGGCGTATCGTAGCGGGCAGATATTCGTTCAAATTGCCTCCTCGGAATGACAAAAGGTTTGCTTTATTATTAAAAACAGCTATGAATCTTCAAAAATAGCTTTTTGGTAATGGATTTTGTAAGGTTGAAACCCTAAAATTACCTCTATAACCCATTCAGGTTAGCCAACCGTCTTATCAAAAATAAATCCAGACGTACCTATCTGTTTTCTCCTGGAGAGCGTAACGGTCTTCTGCCATGCCCAAAATTACTTTCAATATCCTGTTAGCGGCATTAGTGGTTTCCGGTTTAATTTTTACCTTATCCACCAGGCAAACTTACTATAACCTGAAAGATGAAATCCCTTCCTCTTTTGCTGTTTCCAATGTCTATTCGGTAGCGCAGGTGACCGGGAAAAATTCCTTAAACGACACCGCCGCCCGCTACGATGTGCTGGGTACGGACCTCGGCATAATGTGGGATAACGGTCAGCGCCAGGTGATGGTCGCTTTTGGCGATAGTTACGGGCAGGGTTGGGGCGAGTGCGGGGCCGGACCAGCCGAGGCCGGTTGGCGAAGTAATGTGCTGGCTTTTTCTTCTCAAACAAACCCCCAAAAAGGCCTGACTTTTAGCGGAATGATTGAGGATGCAACCGGCCACGCCGGTGAATTGCTGCCGTCCCGGAAAGTAGACGGCGACGAAATCACCGTAATTCCTACCGCCGGAATCAGCGTGGGGGCCAGAAATTATTTATACTTTATGTCGGTAAACCAGTGGATGTCTCCTGGAGAATGGCGCACCAATTATGCGGGCGTGGCTTACTCGGACGATAACGGCCAGACCTGGACCGCCGCGCCGGGTATCACCTGGTACAACAGTAAAATATGGTGGGACAATAAATTCCAGCAAGCTTCTGTAGTCAAAGATGGCGGTTATGTTTATATGTTCGGCACGCCGAACGGCCGGGCGGGCGACGCTTACCTGGCCCGGGTTGAAGAAAACCACCTGCTTGATAAAGCCGACTATGAATATTGGGATGGCGTAAGCTGGCAACTTGAAGGAGAACAGACGGCGACCCCGGTTGTGGAAGGCCCGGTAGGTGAAATTTCCGTCCAGTACAACTCTTATTTCAAGCGCTGGCTCATGACTTACATGGATGAGTCTCGCCAGGCCATTGTTTTAAGGGATGCCGCGGCCCTGACCGGTCCCTGGTCCGCTCCGCGCACTGTGGTCAACTCCGCCAGCTATCCCGGTTTATATGGCGCTTTTATTCACCCCTGGTTTAACCAGGGAACCGACCTGTATTTTAATATGTCCCAGTGGTGTTCCGCCCGGGTTTCCTATAACGTAAGTTTTATGCACGCTTCTTTAAGCTTAATTCAGCCCGGCGAAACTGCGGCCTCCCCGCTATCTCTCGAGCCTTATGGACCGCCCCAGCCCGCCTTAAAACTGGGCTTTTTCCCGCCAATCTGGAAAGAACCTTCCGATGGCGACTCCTTTGGTGGATCAGGCAACCCATCCCCATTGAACGAAGTGAATCGTCAGGTAAGCTAAAGCCAGGCCGCTTGCCAGGAAATAGCCGGCCCGAAACCACCTTTGTTGAGGCAGGCTCAGGGCTATAATCTGGTAGGCCGGGAAAAGGACCAGCAGGTAGCGCGGCAGACCAAAAAGCGCTTCGTTACTTCGGGGTTGGGTCAGGCCGGGCAAGAAAGCCAGGACCATAAAAATCAGGTAGCTTGCCGGTAACTTTCCCTGGCGGACCAATCTAAACCCCATTATTACCAGGGCGACCCAGGCAATTAGCGTCAGGAAATCAATCACATTAGAGTCGCTAAAGGTTCTAGGTGAAAAAAGCTGGATGAGCGCCTGCCAGAAGGTTTCCCAGGGCATCGCCGAGCGCCGGTCCCAGTACGAACTGCTCTGGGCTTTTACAAAAGCCAGGGGACTGCCAAAAGTCCACCAAAGCGCGCCAAGCCAACCGGCCAGGACTATACCGGGTAATCCGACCAGCCCAAATAAATTTTTAATACTCCCCGGCTTGAGTTGAAACAACCCGGCGCCTTGCCGGTGCTGCTGCCACCACTCCCAGATTAAAGCCGCCGCGATAAGAATACCCACGTTGCGGGTTATAGTTGCCAGGGCTGCAAAAAACCCGGCCAGCCACCATTTTTGGGCAATCCGCAAATGGCGGGCGCAAAAGAAAGCGGCCAGGGCTAAAGCCATAAAGAGAGCCTCGGTGTAAATGGCGCTGAGAAAGAAAATGGTGGGGAAAAGCCCCATCGTGATGAGGGCGTTATCGGCCAGTTTTTTACTTCGATAATCTTGCAGGGTTAAATTGTAAAACAAAATAAAGGCCGCCAGCGAGAATAGAGTGGAAACAAGTACCCCCGCTACCAGGTAATCCAGGTGGGCGAGTTGCCCGGTAAGCCTGACCAGCAAAGGATACAAAGGGAAAAAGGCCGGGGCCGCCTCTGGTGGCGTATAACCAAAATTTATTATTTGAAGATACCACTCGCCATCCCAGCGGCCCCAGGCCGCGAATAACCGGTCGGTCCAAAAATCAGCGGTGCCCTGGTAATAGCTAATAATGGTGTAGGGCGCGGTTCCACCGTGTTTATTGGAAACTTCAAGCAGCGCGGCCAGGAAGGGTAAAAAAAGTAAACCGAGCCGCCAGGCTGCGAAGATGACAAAAGGCTTCCGCCATTCAAAATCCAGGGCCAGGAACCGGTCGGCCGCCGCCTGGTAAAGGCGCGAACCCCGGTAAACCGGGGAAGTTAAAGCCGCCCTTTTCGCTGATAAATTCTCCATACTGCCTGTAGCCTTTCAAAGGATAGGAATGTCAACCGCATGCTTGAGGTTTAAACCCAAAAAAGGCCGCCTGGTAGCCCCCTTAAAAAGAGCTACCGGAATTATGCCCAAGACTGGCAAAAATTCAGGCCTTCAAGGTTGGATGGCGAGGTGAAATTAAAGAGGACAAAGGCAAGTTCGATAAGAAAAAAGTTTATAGAGTAAAAATACCAGGGAAAGACCGCCACCCGGATAAACCTGCAACCTTATGGAGCAGCCACGCCGTTGCTCTGAGAAGGTTTATTTCCGGCTAATAAGTTTTCTTACAACCATTGTTTACCGGGTTTTACTTTCTAAAAGGACTTTCGCTAGAAACACTACTGTTGGGTTTGACTTTGTCATTCCCGCAAGGTTTTCCAGGTTCAAAGCGAAAATCGTGTCTAAAATAAAACCACCTGAAAAAGAAGCAAGTTTTGCGCCAAATGCCCTTCAGATTGGATAAAAAGTTTGAAAACACTACTTTTTCTTTAGACAAATTGGTTAGAAGATTTTGCATGGGCGGTTCCCTTTCCCTCGTGACCGGCACCGAACCGGACCTGGGGCTTTCCGGCCTGATTGCTTTTTATGCCGGGATGAGCCGCGACTTCGGCGGCAAAGGCACCGCCCTGGCGCTGGCTACCCAGGTTAAATACCCGGTGCTCGGCCTGTTTGGCGGCAAAGACCAGGGTATCCCGGTAGAGCAGGTCCGCGAATTGCGGCGCCGGCTAATCGAAGCGGGCGTTCAGCAGGAAATTGTAATTTATCCGGAGGCGACCCACAGCTTCTTTGACCGCCGCCAGACTGAGTTTGCCGAGGCTTCCGCCGACTCTTGGAAGCGAATCCTTAACTTTATCGCCACGGGCGACCCGACTCGCACGGATGTAGTTGTTGAGAAAAAGAGTAGCGCAGGCGCGGCTACAAAACTGGAATCTAAAAAGCCCCCACCGGGGCCGGTGGAGGTCTTTTAATTTCTCAAAAAGTATCTTTCAAACTATCTTTCCAGAATATCAGGCCGCTCCATTGAGCCTAGCCCCTCAATGGAAACCGTGACGGTCGGCCAGGCGCTTTCGGCGGTCGTGGTCAATACTTCCATCTCTTGCCCCGGTTCGCTGGAAACCAGCACGGTATCTTCCGACTTGGCCCCGGTGATAGAAGGGTTCCAGGCGAAAGCCTGCCATTCGACTACTACGTCGCTGCTGCCCGGTCCGGCCCGGTATTCCCGCCCGGCATACCCGGTCGCGCCGCCCTGATGGTGCAACTGCCATTCGTTCGGATACCCGGCGTAGGCGTAAGCTTGCTGGGCCTTCGCAAAGATTTCCCCGGCAGTCACGCCCGGTTTGGTATTGAGGTTAAAAGTAGCGTCAATCGTCTGGACCTGGCGCTGTTTCTGGAGAATGTCGGGCGCGACCGGACCAAAATGGACCAACCGGGTGCAGTTGGCAATCAGGCCGCCCGCTTTCGCGCAAAGCACTACCA